>JANMVQ010000326.1:0-9345 GCA_031392845.1 Chloroflexota bacterium | reverse complement strand
GCAACAAAGCCAACCTATTCGATGAGACCGGCACATTGATTGCCAGTCATACCGAGCACTATGCTGTCGACTATCCACAAGCCGGCTGGGCCGAGCAGCAAGCGGAGGACTGGTGGAACGCGGTGGTGACTTCCACTCGTGCGCTACTGGCTGCGCAGCCAAACGCCGCCGAGCAGATTGCCGCCGTCACTTTCAGTGGGCAAATGATGGGCGCAGTCGCTGTCGACGCCAATGGCTGCGCCTTGCGCAAGTGCATTATTTGGGCCGACCAGCGTGCGGTGGCCGAAGCCAATGTTTTTGTCGAACGCTGCGGCAAGGATACGATTTACCGCAGCACTGGCCATCGCGCCAGCGCAGCTTACACCGCCGCCAAAATCCTATGGCTAAAAACGCACGAGCCCGAAATATATGCCCGCACCCATCGGTTTCTATTTGCCAAAGACTACTGCGTGTTAAAGCTGACTGGCGAATTCGCGACCGATTATTCTGATGCCAGCGGCAGTACATTATTTGACCTCGAAACCCGCCAATGGCGTACCGATTTTCTGGCTGGGCTTGATCTGGATCCGGCCAAGCTGCCGCGCATTGTGCCTTCCCAAACGATCATCGGGGCCGTCACGCAAGCTGCTGCAGCGGCCACTGGGTTACGGGTCGCTACACCCGTGGTCATTGGTGGGGGAGATGGGGCTTGTGCCACGGTGGGTTCAGGCGCAATCGACGAGGGTGAAGCGTATTGTGTACTGGGCACCTCCGCCTGGATCGCTTTCAGCAGCGCGCAGCCCATTTTCGACCCGCACATGCGCACATTTACATTTCACAATCTGCCCGCCGATCGCTATATGCCAACCGGGACTATGCAGGCTGCTTGCGCCTCGCGTGATTGGTGGATCAAAGTGATTGGCGCCGAAGTGCCCGACGAAGCAATTGCCAAAGTGCCTGCCGGTGCGCACGGCTTGCTCTTCCTGCCGTATTTAATTGGCGAGCGCAGCCCGTGGTGGAACCCGGCCGCCCGCGGCGCATTCATCGGCCTGAGCATGCTGCACGGCCAAGCCGAGATGGCCCGCGCCGTGCTGGAAGGGGTGGCCTTCAATCTCAAAATCATCCTCGATACCTTCAACGAGTCCCTCCTCACCTCTTCATCCTCTTCACTCCTTTCACCTTCTCCCAAAAAGATCCCCAGCATTCGTCTCATCGGTGGTGGTGCCCGCAGCCTCATCTGGCAGCAAATTCTGGCTGATGTGTGGAACATACCCGTGAGCATCCCCGAACTGCTCAGCGAAGCCACCAGTTGGGGCGCGGCGGTGGCCGGTGGCGTGGGTGTCGGCTTATATCCAGATTGGTCTATCGCCAAAACCCAGGCCCGCATCAGCAAAGTGATTGAACCTAACGCACAAGTCAGCGCACGCTATGCCGAGCAGTATGCGCTGTTCAAAGAGAGTTATCTGGCCTTGGAGCCCATATACAACAAGCTTGGACAACTATCATGAATATTCGTTCCGCGACCCCGGCTGATGCCTCTGCTCTAGCCCACATTCAGGTGGATAGCTATCGCAATGCCTATGCTGGTCTTTTGCCAACGCTGTATCTCGCCCAGTTTAGCTATGAAGAACAGACTCAAGACTGGCATGACCTTCTCACCCAACCCACGGATCAAATTTTGTTGGTGGCGCAAGCGGCTGATGGCGAGTTGATGGGTTACGGGTTAGGCCGTGCAAGCAACACCGAGTTGGCAGGCTACGACAGTGAGCTAGTGGCGTTGCATGTGCGCTTGCCCTATCAACGCCAGGGTGTGGGCCGCGCTTTGTTTGCAGCGCTAGCCGAACGCCTTTGGCAACGGGGTTGCAGCGCGCTCATGCTCACTGTGCTGTCCGGGAACCCTGCCCACGCGTTCTACGCCAAGCTCGGCGGCGAGTATCTGGGTGAACGCGATCAGTCACTCGCTGAAGATACAACAGTGCAAGAAGGCATCTTCGGGTGGCCGAAGATTGAGAAACTGTGCGTACCAGCCCGTACTGACGATTGGTTTGACCATGTGCGCGATGTCCTTGAAACATCCTATATCGCTGCGCCGGATGACCAACCGTGGCTGCAATCGGGCATGTCTGGGCCATACGAGCGCTGGGAGGCGTTGCGCAAACCGATTGCCAATTGCATGAATCATGACGGCACATTTCTGGACATCGGCTGCGCCAATGGCTATCTCATGGAATGCTGCGTGCGCTGGGCGGCGGAGCGTGGTGTGCATATTGAGCCGTATGGGTTGGATTATTCGGACAAATTGATGGCATTGGCTCGGCGACGCTTGCCGCAGTGGGCGGACCGTTTCTTTATCGGCAATGCACTCACCTGGCAGCCCCCCATGCGTTTTGACTATGTGCGGACCGAGTTGGTTTACATGCCTGCGGATCTAGAACGCGAATACATCGACATTTTGCGCACAACTTATCTCAAGCCACAGGGCAAGTTGCTCATCGCGCAATACGGCGAAGGCAACGATAACCCCCAAGCTGGCCTATTGCCGGGTTGCCATCCCACCCGCTTTATTCTGGATCGATTGACCGATCTGGGCATTCCAGTGATTGGCTACAAGGATGGCTTTGATCCAGTCAAAGGCCGCCGCACCCGCATCGCTATTGTGGCGGCGGGTGAATCGAATCCACCCAATACACCGACTCGGGCTTCTCGACCGGCTCAATCTCCAGATTAACAACGACCGGCTCCTGACCGCTGCGCACCAGGACACACGAAAGTGGCTCATCGGTGCTGGCGTTGATCTCTTGATGCGGCACAAACGGCGGCACGAAAATAAAATCGCCTGGCCCGGCTTCAGCTACAAATTCCAAATGCTCGCCCCAGCGCAGACGAGCCTTACCGGACACCACATAAATCACGCTCTCTAAGTCACCATGATGGTGCGCGCCGGTCTTGGCATTCGGGTGAATGACCACCGTGCCCGCCCACAGCTTCTCCGCGCCAGCCCGTGCCTGCGTGATCGCCGCTGCCCGGTTCATGCCCGGGGTCTGGGCCGTGTTCGGATCCAACTCACCCCCACGCACCACCCGGATGCCATGCTCGCGCCAGTTTGTTTCATTCATTTTTCAACTCTCAACTCTTTTCTTCATTCTTCATTCTCAATTCTTCATTTCCCAACAGCCCTGCCTTCGCCACCAACTCCCAGAATTCGCTCTCAAACTGACTCTTGTCGTCTTCCTTGGGCAGACGCGCGAATAGTGCCCGATACAGTAAGAAGATAGCTCCTGCGAACGCGGCCAAACTGCCCACCGTAAAAATAATGCGCGTAATGAAGTTCACCTGTGCCACCTGCGCGTTAAAGTCCGCACTACCAAACACCGCCTTGACCATATTCAGATTTAACAGGAAGTTCACCACCCCCGCCAGCACGTTATATGCGGCGACTATGCCGGTGCCCACAAACAAACTCTTGCGCACATTGACATCCGCAAACAAAGTCGCTAGCGCCTTGTGCTTTTCTGGCGTATCCGGCTGAAAGATATTCGCAGCAAAGAATTGCATCATTGGTTTTCTAATAAGCATAGATCCCGCAAACACCAAGAAACCTGCGATTAACGCCGCGGTGTCTTTGATGGCATAGCGCAGGCCATCCACATACCAAAAGACCAGCCCGCCACTGACAATTGTCGAAAGCGCTACATAGCTGGTAATCACATTCAACCGGCGGCTAATAAAAAAAGTGTCGATTAACACATACGCCACTGGCACCAGCGCCGCAAATACATACGCCAGCGTCTCGCTCTGCCCAGTCACCCGTGCGAAATTGTTGAGTATCAAGATCGGAATGACAGCACCAAACACCAAATCAAGTATGACTTTGTTAAACCCTTTCATGTGGACACAATTCTATTTCTACTTTGCCTTTTTACTTTACGTTTCCCACTTCACTGGTCACTCGGTCGATGATTTGGCGCAACGCGTCAGGCATCTTTCCGGCATCGTTGGTACGGACTGTCTTGCGTTTGCCATTTGCATTAACACTAAGTGTGTATTCAAAGCAGTCTGCACAGTTGGGGTTGCGATAGTCGTCCTGCAACTCAAAGAAACCCGAGGCGGTCAAGTCCACCAACAAAGCCGCCACCGCCGCTTCGCCAATTTGGTGGGTCTCGCCTTTGTTTGTTTCAATCCGCCCAGCCTTATAAAGCGTCCATAGATCGCGCCGCCCGGCAAACCCACCTTCACGCCGCAATGTCAGCAGTATGTTTTCCGGCAATGCCTCCACCGGCTCTGTATTGGGCTTACCTTTAATAGGTGTAGCCAGTGGCATAGACGTACTCACGGCGGTAGCAGTTGGGAGTGGCACGGCGGTGACCGTGCCCGCAGGTGGCGGCGCACAGCCAACCAAGCTCACGCTCGTCAAAATTAGTACAATCAAGAGGGTTGGGTTCAAGTCGGTGAATTTCACGTGGTTCTTACTCCTTACTCATGCACATCCGTTTAAATTCGAACTCGCAGATTCACGGATTCTGCATCAAAATAGACGTTTAGACGCATAGCAGCAAAATTGTGTTCCAATATAGACTCTTGTTACGGCCTCATCAAAGGCGCAGATAGTGTACAGGTGCAGGAAAGGTGTAATTGATGGCGATTGAATCTGTAATCAGCAGCAAACATCGGGCAGGGCCAAACCTTGCGACCGTCATGCTGTCCGATGTGGGGCAAAACACCACCACCGCCCGTACACGCAGCATTTTTGTCCAATTATTTCGTGAGGCTTGGGCCATCGTGGCAGCTTATCCTCTGGCTGTGTTGGGCGCAGCGCTAATAGGATTTGGCGGCGCGGCCATCATCGGCAACCTCGTCTATTCGGCCTTAATCATCGATGTGTATCGCCGCACCGGCAGCTACTTCTCGTCAACTGCGAATATTTTTTACGCGCAGTTACAACTGCAAGCCTTTCTCGGTACACTCAGTTTTTCAATTGGTCGTGGGGCGCTGGCCTGGATCGGACTAAGGGCCGGGCATGAAAACATCACCTTGCGCAATGCATTGCGCGCAGCCACTCGTAACTGGCTATCGTTGTTCATCAGCGCCATGCTCTATGGCCTGTTAATGAGTGCTGCGGTGGCTGGGTTGACCCTAGTGCTGCGCGAAGTGCGCTTAGAGCAAAGCAACTTCCGCTGGTTGCGCAGCGAACCCGGTGCACTTAGCCACGCCACGATCGTGCGCGCAATCAGCCTGAGCGTACCTGACCCCGGTTCGCCCTTTACCGAGGCCTACAGCTACATGCGCTACTCGCTGGCCCGCACCAGCAACACGGTTTACTATGGCTGGACCGGCTATACCAACGCGATCAATCGGCTGCCACTACAACTGCTAGTGCTTGGCCTCGCCAGCCTGGTGCTGGTGGGGTTAACCGAGAGTTTTCTTTGTCTGCGCCATGCAGCCATCATGTCACTCAATACCCGACATGTGCTGTCTTGGCTACGCGAGGTTATTCCCTTAACCCGTGCACACTTCTGGCAAATCATTGGTCCAAGGATTTTGTTGCGTCTGTTGATTTTTTTGCTGACCGTGTTGTTCTACACTGTGCCGATTACGCTGCAACAAGGGTTGATCGTGCCCATGCTGGTGCGTGGGGTCAGCAATTACTTGCCGTTTGCCCTGACCCAATCATTCTCCAGCATATTTTTTGCTCTGATTAACATGATGTTCATCGCATTCGTGCTGCTGTTTGACTCACGGTTGTATCTCATGCTCAAACGCCAAGACAAATAATTTATGCTCATTTGTGCTAAAGGGTCCGTGCCCAAATATCTTACCCACTCAACGCTGCCCGCAGATGGTGTACACCGTCGGCAATCGGGAATTGATCGTTGTAAATAACCGAACCCACCACCACCATGCTGGCCCCGGCATCGTGCACCTCGCGGATGTTGTTGGCTTTAATGCCCCCATCGACTTCTAACTCAGCAGTGCTTTTGATGGCGTCAAGCATTTGGCGTAGACGGGCAATTTTGGCGGTAGCGCCAGGTATATAGGATTGACCACCAAAGCCCGGTTGCACGGACATGACCAACACCAGATCGACCAGCGGCAACACATCCTCAATCGCAGACACGGGCGTGAGCGGATTGATCGCGATCCCTACGCCCATCTGCAAAGCGCGAACCTGCTGAATAGCACGATACAGCGGTCTACACGCCTCGACGTGAATGATCAGGCGATCCATACCCGCATTCTTGTAATCTTCAAAATAGCGCTCGGGGTCTTGCACCATGAGATGCGCCTCGCAAAAGAGGGATGTGTTGTGCTTTACTGCCGCGCAAATAGCTGGGCCAAAGGTAATATTCGGCACAAAATTGCCATCCATCACATCCAGATGAAATATGTCAACGCCTGCCGCCTCGCCCTCACGCACCTGTTGGCCAAGATTAGCAAAGTCTGCCGTGTAAATTGAAGGAGCCAGTTTCATAACAATCGTTTTTAGATAAAAAGATTGTCTCACGAGCTAGCGCAGAAAACCTAATTTCTAAACCTTTTAACGCAAAGGCGCAGAGGTGCAAGGCCGCAGAGAATACAGAAAATATTCTTCTATGTCTTTGCGCCTTTGCGTTAAGAATCGGAATACCAGGCTTATCTACTGCTAATCGCACACCGGCCGCAGTGGAACCTTGGGCATGGCTTGCCGTAGCATGCGCCATATGCTTGAACGGGTTTGCTGAAAAAGCAGCAATTTGCGCGGGCCACGTCCGGTCACAAGCTGCGCAAACTCGCTCAGGTCGGTTGTATCGGCGATCAGAAAACGGCTGAGCGCAAGTGCATCGTCGTGCGGTGAACTCATCCGGTAATAAATCGCGCATGCCGAGCTATAGCCCGCATCCCGCACCTGTGCCCGCACCACGGAATTATTAAAGCCAAACGGGTAACAAAAGCTATGCACCTGCTGACCCAATTGTTGCTCCAAGTGTTGCTTGGGCATCACAATTTCATTCTGTGCATCTTTCGCCGCGAGCCGATCTAAAGGCGAGTGGTCGTGCGTGTGCGCGCCAATCTCAACCAACCCACTCCGCTGCACTTCTCGCACCTGCGCCCAGGTCAAGGGAGTAGGCCGCGTGCCAAACAAATGTCGCTGGCAGGCCACAAACGCGGTGGCGACATATAAAGTCGATGCCAAGCCATATTGCACCATGATCGGCAGGGCCGTGGTCAGGAAATTGGCGTAGCCATCGTCAAACGTCAGAATCACTGGTTTGGTGGGCAAATTTGTCGGATTCTGGCGCAGGGTCACAAACTGCGTCACAGTCAACGCGGTGTAGCCTTGCCCATGCAGCCAAGCCATCTGGGCTGCAAACATCGCTGGGGCGCATGTCCAAGTCTGTAACGCAGGCGGCGAGGTTTCGGCCACGCTGTGATACATGAGAATTGGAATAGGCTGCATACAAATTAAGAATTAAGAATGCAGAAAAGGTGTTCGCTCTGCATTCTTAATACTCAATTCTCAATTCTCAATTTCAGTTTGAGGGTATCGGTTGGGGCATTGGGGTTAGCTTGGGCATGGAGGTCATGGCCTTGAGATAGCCCGCACCTGCACAAATCAAACCCAGCACAATAGCAAAGCTACGTTGCAGACCGCTGCTATCACCCTTAACGGTATCCACGATGCCCTTGATGACGCCTTTGGGCAATTCCTTCAAGACATGCGTGCGTTCAGCCGAGAGGCCATCGCCTGCGCCGACATTGCGCGCCACAATCGCTTTAGACAAGCCTTCGGTGAAACAGCGCTGGCGGAAATACTTCCAGGTAGCACGATCCGGGCCAACCCGATGGTGAATAATCGCCTGTGGGTCGAATAAGAAAGTCTTGCCGGGCCAGCGCTGATGCGCCCGGATGCACAGCTCGGTCTCCTCGCAAGCCAAGCTGTGGCCGCCGAGTTTGGTGCCAGCGCCCATGCCCGTGTGGAACCCGCCGACGGATTGATATACATCCCGCCGCCAGCAGGAATTGCCGCCAAAAACATTCCGAATAGGCGCCACGTCTTTGGGCATGACTTTGCTGGTGCCACCGATAGCCCACAAATACTCGTCGGGGAACCATTTCGGGCGGCTACTCTCCCAGAGCGGCTCCACCGAGCCACCCACGCCTAGGGCGTTTGGGTCGGAGCAGGTTTTGACCAAGCGCGCCAGCCATTGCGGCTCGGCTATGGCGTCATCATCCAAGAAGGCAACCAAATCACTCTTGGCCGCTTCAAAGCCTGTGTTTTTTGCGCCAGACAAGCCACGCCCGTAGCGATTGGCCACTGCAACCACATCGGGGATTTCACGCTTCACCCGCTCCAACATGGCCGGGTTATAGTCAATGACGAGAATCGTCTCCTGCGGTTGTAGGGTTTGGGCGCGAACAGATTCGATAGCAGCAGCGATATCGTCCCAACGCTTTTCCGTATAGGCGCAAATAACGACAGAAGCAGACAGGGGAGTGGCTACATGTAATGCTTGTGATTTCGTTTGGGCTTCCATTGTTTCACCGTGAGAAATTACGTGCGATGTTGGGCAATGCGTAAATGCTTAATTGTGTGTAAGCGAGCAAGATCAATTTTAACAGAACTAACAGACGATCCAAGGCAAAAAAACTACTTCATAGAAATGACAGCTCGCCATGAAAGGTCTCTACACCTTCTAGGTAGGTTAAGAATACGTAATTAGTCGTAGAAAGTCAAGGGGAAAAGCAATTAGAACAACGAGAACGACAAGCACTGGCAACAAACATCCCTCTACAATTGCTTTGTTGCGTCTAAATATATATGATTTCGTGCATATTCGTGCATAAATTACGAGCAGGCGGAGGATGCGGGTGGAAGACATTGGAGAAGATGTGGATCGGCGGCTTGTCGCTGCTAAACAAGCCCTTTCTGCACACCTAGTTTGGGCGACTAGAAAACCGCCACGCTCGTGCGCGCTCTGAAGATCATGTCCGCTGATATGGAGGGCTTCGCCGCCATGTCTGGGATCGAGCTGGTCGTCATCGATGGGAACACTCGCTTGCGTCAGTTCAAGGAGATGCTGCGCAACAACGAGCTGTACTATCATCTAGCGCCGGGGCTGGGGCGGATCTATAGAAATCATCTTCTCCCGACTTTGGCGGGAGAGCCAGAAATCAAAAAGAGGTTGGGGCGTATGTTTCGCCCCAAACACCTGAAGCGGCGAATGATCTTGGCACGTTGAAAGCAAACCTGCGGGCAAAAGTCAAAGATGCGATCAAATCACACCTTGGCACCGACCCCACCAAGATCAGCAAGAGTCGCATCAAGCGATTACAAGCGTTATCGAAACCACAGTATCGACTTCGATTGGTCTCCAGGCAAGAAAAAAG
>JANMVQ010000463.1:0-15334 GCA_031392845.1 Chloroflexota bacterium | reverse complement strand
GTAGGCCCTGCCCCCAACCCACGCAATACTGTATCTGGCCAGTAGACAGCCACCAATCGTGGTGGTGTTGCTCCTAGAATTTCCAAGAAAATAACTTGGCCTCGTGGCACTACTGTGTGCTGTACAACCTGAATCTTAGAGCCATTGAGTGATGGTGCTCCAATAAATGTGATGTCATTCAAAGTAGAGAGGGATGACACAACTGGTGGCGGCAAGGGCGTCAAGAATGGCGCGCGCCAACTCATGTCACCCGGCAATGGCGCCGGAGGCGAACCAGGAAAGTCGGCACCGGTTGGGCTGAGGGATTGCCGGGCTCGCTCAGTCACATCACGAAACGGTGAGAAGTGGATCACCAAAAAAATCGTGCGCGTAAAAGGCGTAATGACGATATTTAGCGGCTCGAATTCTGCGGGTGCTGCAATAACATTCATATTGCCGCCCCCATCGATTTGGAATGTGCCGGTGAGCGCAGGGTACTTGGCCGCATCGAACGCATTTGCTTGGACTGCAATTAACTCCGACTGATCAGGAATCGTGAAGAAGTTTTGATCAAGCAAAAGATTGTCAGGAGCAGTGAATGGGCCATTGTTTACAGACACAGTGAAATTGCACAAGGTCGTGCTCTGGCCACGGATTCTTCCGGAAATGACAAGTAGTGCCATGACTCTCTCCTTAAAATAGCTCGGCAACCGTTTAGGATTGTTGCGGCAAGTTTATGGGTGATTTTGCTCTTCCATGACATCGAACCGCAGCCTGCGCGCGGGTGGCGTGCGCAAAGGCTTGCGTTGGCGCTGCACCCATAGCACTGGCGCGCCATTCATCGCCCGCGCCAATTGCCAGCGCCGTTCAATCTCTATTCCGTTTGATGGAATCGCGGAGGGTGCGATGCGATGCAGCATTGGGTCTCCTGGCTCGCCCGCCACTAGCACCGCAGCTTGTGGATGCGGCATAGGCGTGGGCGCCACACGAGATAAATCCGCCAGTCCCTTCTGCACCAACACACGCTGTGGCGCATCGTCGTCAAAATCGTAAGGATGCCAGCGTGGGGCCACGCCCTCGCTGGGTACATACACATACTCGCGCGGCTTCGTCGCATCCCCACTCGGTTTGCCCGCGTTCAGTTTGGGGTTGGCTGCATTCACTTTCAATTCAAAGTTCGTCTCACGGCTGTCTACATTGCGCTCCACCGCCCACAACAAGTTAGCTTGCTCGTCCATGCCAAACTGCACGCGCTCAATTACATTGCTCTCTAATGGCAACTCGGCCACATGCCATAACACCAACGCCTCATCGGGCAAGCCTGCAGTCTTAAACAGCGTCCAACCGGGCGGTGGGCGCAGCGCTTTTTGCCATTGCGCATCCGCGCTGTTGTAGGCGCGGCCAAATGCATCAGTTACGGTTAACTCGCTCATCGTCACCACATGCCCTGCACTGGCCATAAGCGGAAACAAAAACCAATCGTCGCTGTGCGAGAAGATTAATTCCGTCAACATCGCCGTCGACACATGCGCCGAATCGGGCGGGTAGCCGCCAAAGTCCACTTCGGCATCTTCGATCTGCCACCAACGCGTGCTTGGCACGCCAGGGTATTGCAACGCTGCCGGAATCACATCGCTCTCACGGATCACAGGCGCATCGGCATCCGGCGCAGCTTGGGCGCTGGCATCCACCGAGTACCAATCCATCGGGCCGCCGGTGTGCTGGTTCACTCGCAGTGCGTGGTCGCGGGTGTAAAACGCGCGTGGCTCGTCTTGCTGGTAAATCAGGCCCTGGCTGTCCCAGTCATTTTGGGTTTCGATGGGTGGCGCATCGGGGCCAAAAGCAACATCAGCAATTCCCAATTTCGCACGCGCAAACCAAACGGCCCGGCCATCAACCTGTCCCACAAAGTTTTCGTAGGGCGGGGGGGGGTCGCTAAATTGCAATTCGGTGTGGCCTTGCAGGGCGGGCAACGCCGCCAGCCGCTTGCCTGCACGGATGCGGTGGCCCATCGTCCACCAATCCCCCACCTCGGATTCGACCAGCGCCTCGGCAGGCATTGTCCTCGGGTCGAACCCCACATCCGGTGCATGAATAGGCGACTGGCTTAGCGCATAGTGCGCCAACACCGGCGACGATGCGTTCTCGCCCTGATGCTCACCCATCTGCCACTGCCGCGCCAGAAACCAAGCCGGGTCGTGAACGGCCGCAGCAAAGCCAGCCTCGTTGCTGCGCTCATTGGGGTATGGCTCCAGCCGGGTATACGTACTAAAGTTGATTGCCATAGAGTTCACTCATACAACGGCGCACGCTCTAACCGCACGCGCGGGCTGCCAGATGTGCGCAAGCCCATCGCGGGCGCAAGCGATTGCAACTCGCCCAAATCTTCCAGCCGCGCCGCACGCGCGTGCGCCAGCTCGCGTGTCTCAATCAGCGTTTGCAGCAGCAGGACTTCGTCCAGCCGTTGGCGCGGCGCGGGTGGCACAGCCAGCAGAATGGCTTGCGGGGCGCGCGCAGCAGGCGCGTTAAACCCAAACGCCATCGTCGTGGTGCGCTGCGGCATGGGGATGGCCTCGCTAAACGAATCCAACACAGCTACGGCCACCCGCGTGCCTTGCCAGGTTTGCGCACTGCCAAACGCCACAGCAAATTTGGGATGTTCTATGTCCAGTGGTGTTGCGCCCGCGCGCGCATTCAAATTCGCTTGCACAACGCTGGTCTGCCAAGCATCCCCGGGCGAACTTGTCCATGCGTCCAATGGATCAAAGGCATTCAGCAAGCGCGCTTCCAGTTGCAACGCCTCGAAGCGCGCCAATGCCGGTCGCACAGTTGCCACAGTCGTCAGCCAGGCCTCTTCCAGCGTCGTCTCTGGTTGATTTGTCTTAAGGCCGGTTTGCGCGGTCAACTGCGTGCGCTCCCATTGGGCCAAAATAGTCAGCTTGCCATCGGGCGTGGCCAGCACACTGACGGCGCTTGCCAGCCCATCCACGGTGGCAGGCAGCGCACCCAACTCAGGCGAGGCCTTAAACCGTGCTTGCAACGCCGCATGGGCGCTGGCTCCCAACACCGCCAGCGGCGTCGCATCGGCGAGTGGCTCGGCATCTACCAGCAGAGCCAGCAAGGCGCGCTTATCTTGTGGGTTGGCGATTGGGGTGATGCCCCAGCGCACTGCACCCCGAATGGCATCAGCATAATCATCATCGTTGGCGGCTGCGGCAAATTGCGACAGCAGCGCCTCGCAGGCCTCATAGAGCTTGCGGTAGCGCTCCACCAATTCGGCATAAATGGCGGCGTCTTGGGTCTTGTGCGTTGCGGCATCGTCGGCAAAGTCGCGGCCAGCGGCGGGGCGATTGCCCAGCACAGTGCAAAGCTGGCGCGCCAACCGGTGCTGTGGCGGCACGGTCACTGCGCCCTCCCCCACAGCTACGCCCGCTTTGGCGCAGGCCCAATCGCTCAGCATTTCTTCGGAGAGGGCGAGGGTATCGGCCAGGCTCAATCCCAAATCGGCCAGCGAAATCGTTTGGGTCACGCCAGCGCCATCCACCACACCCCAAACCCAGGCCGCGCCCAAACGGTTTTGAATCAAGCTGAGGAGCGATGGCTCGGCGATGCGATATGGGCTGTCGCTTTGGTTCACACTGCTTACCGGGACGTAGGGCAGCACTGTGAGCGCGCGCGTCTCCAGCAGATAGCCAGAGGGCGGGGTGCGAATAAATTCCAGCGTGGGTGGGCGCGAGAAACCGGCTGCGGCATCCATCGTCTCGGCGGCGCGCTCGGCCTGGCGGTGGGTGAGTTGCATCACGCCATCGGCCATCAGCAAATCGCCATAGGTATCCAACGCCAGATGCAGTAGTTTGAGATTCAGGCGTTGGTCATCGTTCAGCGGGAACTGTGGGTCGCCTGGGGGCAAGTTGGGTTGATCGAGCCGCAGATATTCGGCGGTCACAGTACCCTCGGGGTCGCCGGTCAACAGACCGCGTAAGGCGCGCACGCCATCGCACACCTCGTTAGGGTCTTTGCGTTCATGGCGCATGGCATAGCGGCCGCTGGTGCGCAGCTCTTTTACTTTCTGATGGGTGCCGATGATGTGTTCGACACGTCGCCCCAAAATCTCGTGGATGTTGAAGCCCAGCCTCACCTCGTCGGCTAGGTCTTGGGCTAGGCGGGCCTTGCGCGAATCAATATCCATGTGCCACGGGTTACGGTTGGCCGGGTTTGCCAACTCGCGTTGCGATGAAAGATATTTATCGCGTAGCACCAGGCTAGCGAGGGCCTGACCATACGATGGCGCGTGCAGGCGACCAGCCTCGGTGGGGCCGAGCTTGCCCAAGATCGGCCCATCTACCCAGCCATACGCGCCCAGCCGGTGCGCGCGGCGCGAGCTAGCGCTATGCTGTTTGAGGCGTTGCCAAGCGAAGCCAGTGACCCAGGCATCCATGCGGTGCGTGGCGGTGTCCAGCGTGGCGCGGAAGGCGCGCTCCAATCGCGCGCGTTCGGTATCGGGCATCCTCACCAAAAAGCGGGGTTGGCCCGTGCGCGGGTTTTTGTCGGTATCCCACCATTCGGGGCGGTCATACCACTCATCGGCGATGTTGAAGGCGGCTTTCATTTGGCGCTCCAACATTTCTTTGGCAGGTTCGGAGACTGGAGGGGCCTGCCACGTTGCGGCCAGTTGGCAAGCGTAGACCAGCAACCGCACCAGCAAACTATTCGGCAACACATGCCACCGACGATCTTTCTGATCTATGCCTTCAAACAGGCGTTCGATGGGTGTACCCGCTAACATCTGTTCCAGCAGTTGCAACAGTGTCACGCGTTGTGGGTCATCGCCGTTGGGGGTGGCGCGGTAAGTCATGCGCCAGGGTAGCACCAGCGGCAACGTGCGCAGTTGCGGGTGGCCCATCGCCACAAAATGCGCAGCGGGTTTTTGCTGCATGATGTTGAGTGCGGCTCGATACATGTTTTCGGCGCGCTTCAAAAATTCATCACGCGCGTCATCTACCAAGCCATGCGCCAACACGCCGGCAATCGGGTCTACAGCATTCCGCGTCATGTAGCGCTGGCTCACTGCATCACGGCCCAACAGCTCGATGAAGCCGGAAGCACTTTTGCCAACGACCGTGCCGGTTTTGCGGGCAGCGGCAGCCCATTGCCCGCGCAAGCCCGCCAACGCCCCCGCCATGCGTTGCTCCACGATGCTTTGTTGCGGGTCGCTTACCTCATCACCCGCCTCCCAATTCCACAGCGCCGTAACTGGCAACAAGCCATACGGTTGCTCGCTGATGCGAATGGGCGTGAGCGGGCCTTCGGGGCAGAGATGCGCGAAGGCCCAGGTTGCAACGAGGTCAGCGTCATCGCCGATGCGCCACACCTCGCGCATCCAGTTGCCCCACAGCGCGGGCCACAGCGCTTGCACCAGGTGTTGGCTGATCTCAGTTTCGTCGGGCAGCGCTGCGCCGGGCCAGGCGGGAATGGCTGCGGTATCGCCAGCCAAGAAATGCGCCAGCCGTGTTGCGGGCGGCGTGGTGCGCTCCACGATGCGCGCTTGGGTCACTTTGCGCCATGCCTCGGCATCGGTAGCCAAGTTGGCGACGGGTGCGCCACCCTGCACGGCGTTGGTGGGTGCGCCCAGTTGCAACGTGCCCAACTCGCCAGATTCGGACTGGGCGCGAAAGTGCTCGTCGGGTGCTTCATCACCAATGCCGACAACATAGAGGGCGGCGATGGTTTGCGGCGTGACGCCCGCAGGCAACAACCATTCGCCACCCAGCCCCACGGCTTTGGCCGTTTTCCACGAGGCCCACCAGCTTTCTCGCACATCGTTTGCACCCGCCAATGTATTGGGCAAAGGCAAGGTCAGCGCGTCGTTGTTAATTTGTTGCTGGGGGTCCATGGGCAGCGAGCCGATGGCGTGTTGCTTGTCATCGTTGGTAGTAACCCACACCGCCAGGCGTGGCGGCAACCCGCTGACGCGGTTGGGTTCGGGCGCGTTGTTTTGCTGAGTGGGTGGCACGGTCACGGTCAAGCCATCGCCTGCTGCGTTTAACTCAGGCTGAAATGCTGCGGCCAGCCACGCCGCGCGGGCGGGGTTGGACTTGGCGCAGAAGTTGGCCCAGGCGGTTTTGCCCTCGTCCGTATCTAACCAAGTTTGCGTCACAAAGGGCTGCGCCAGCGGCTTGGGCCCAGCAGCGTTCCAGAAATCAATCAGCGTCAGCCGCTCACCGTCGCTCACATTTTTGTTGTCGCGGCGGATAGAAACCTCATCCGGCACGACGCGCAGCGAGAGTTTCCACTGAGCGAGGTCCGGGTTCTCAGGCGTGTTGGGAGCATCGAACAGCGTTTCTAACCGCAGCGGCAGCAGCACGCCCACATCATCAAACGGGTATCCGTTTTGAAAGTGTAAGCGATAGGCCGTGTGAACGAGTTCGGTGAAGGTGCCCTCGTCGTCGCCTAATGCAGCGCGCACTTGATCCAAGAAATTTGTGGGGAGCGGGCCAGGCAGACGCGGCAGGGCTTCAACCGCTGCAAGCTGTGCATCGGTGATTTGGGCATCGGTAGCGAGGGGTATCAGGGCAAGGTCTCCGCGCACTTTGGAGCCGAGGGGCGGCGCTGTGACCCACAGCCAATCCTCGGTATGCGCCAAAAAGGCGCGGTCGCTGGTGCGCCCATCCAATGGGGCCAGCGCGGTTTGCTCGGCAGTGAGTGCTACCTTGATGACATGCCGCACATTCTCCATCAGGTTCGCTTGGGGCAGCGCAACAAGGGCAGCAGTTAGGCGCTGTTGGCGCAGATCGCGATAGCGAAAGGTAAGGGCGCTCATAGGTTGGCCGCGAGGCCTTGCTCCTCCAAATATTTGCCGCTGATGGCGACGCGGGTGGGCCGATCCAGCGTGGTGTCGGCATAGGTTGCAGCGTTGGTCTTGTTCTCGGGGTGGTCGTTGCGGAAGCGCAGCTCGGTGGGCGGCTCATCCAAGACCAACCAATACTGATCCAACGTTTCGGGCGAGATGTCGAAGCAGAAGAACGTGATTTCGGGCGTGAGCGTGCCGATGAAGGTGGGGCCGAGGTGGATGCGATTGGGGCGATTCGCTTCGGTGTGTTCAAGTATGGGCGGCGCTTTTAACAAATCATCTTCTTGCGCACTGGTCATGCTGGCATCGCGCTTCACTAAATACACCAACGTGTTGGGGTAACGCCGGAACAAATCCGACCGAAAGACGATGACGAGGCGACTTCCGGTGGCATTGCCTGGATCGGCGGGCTGAATGGTTTGATGTGAGAGATCGCCCACATCTTTGGCAGGTGCTTTGGCCCATACAGCCAGCGGCTGTATATCGGCTTGCCGTTTTTTTTCCGCAACATCGTAATTCATCTGACCCCAGAACATGCGCAGCGGTGTGCAATCGCGCGCCACAGCCAAATCGCGCCAGCGCATTTCGTTCATAAACTGGGTGTTGATGCCGACCATGTAGGCATCTACGAATGACGGATTGGTTTGCAAGGCCGTCACCGAATCTTTCTCCAGCGCACCCGCACCGGGCAGCAGCCATTCTTTGTCATATTGGCGCAGAAGCTCCCAGGTGGGGAAATTTAGGCCGATGGGGAACTGCGGTGGGATGAGGCGCGAGACATCCAAACCATGAATGGTGGCGGCCACGCGGCGGCGAGCAGGCGCATCGGCCTTGCGCGGGTCCAGCGTGACATCCAATACATCGTGCAAGCGGCCCAGGTCAATGGGCTTTTGCGTTTGTTTGGGCGGTTGAGGCAGGTTGTCTAGCAGGTCATCGCAGAAGGCAGCGGGGTTTTGCACGTCTAAATGCTGCGCCAGTTTGCGGCAAGCGTTTTGAGCCATGCAGCGGTGCACTTCACGGATCAGCGCGTCTTCCAGCCGGTCGCGTTCGCTCTCATCAATCAAGGCATCTTCAATAATTTCTGGCCATGCAAAGCGCGGGTTCAATTGTGCAACCATGCGATCAGTGAGTTGCTGACCTTCGCAGGGAAGTTGAAAATGGGCCAGCAGCTCTTGCAAGATGCGCGTGTATTTGTCAGCAATTTCTTTAGCCAGCACCCGACGTTCGGCATCGGTGCGCGTTTTAGCGTAGGCACGGGCTGCATCCTCGATGAACGCTGATAACTCGTTGCGAATCTTTTCCAGCGCCTCTTCGTCAATCTCCAGCAATTTCTCAAACGGCGGCAAGCCCATCTCATCGGCAATCGTCTCTACGGAAGGCATGCCTTTGGGCGAACGTTCGGGCAGCGGCGTGGGCTGGTTGGCCAGGTTGAGAATGGCGCTGCGATCCAAGCCCCCTGTTGCGCCATCCGCAGCGACGGTGTAACGCGAATGGGTAGCCCCATCCCGCAACAAGCGCTGGCTGGCGCTGGAGAACCAAGCCGGTGTAAGCGGGCTGCTACCAGAGGTGACGCGGCCCAATACCGTGCCACCATCACCCGCTAACATGCGCGTCATCATCGGGCCAAAGATGCGCAAGCGCGCATTCTTATCCTCGGGCAGACGGCGTTGCCACAGGCCACCCGCTGCCAACACGCCCAACGCCAAATGGCCGATGCGGCTGCCCGCATCGCGCAGCGCACCCGCTTGCTCTACGGCGGCGTCCATAAGCGCTTCTTGGCCTTCAACCCCCATCCACACGCCCAGCCCAGAGAGGCCGCGAAAGCGCGGGTCATCGTTCAAGGCTTCGGGCCAGCCTGCGGTGGCATCATCGGGATTGGGCAACCAGGGGCGGCCATAGTGCGGCAACGAAATGATTTGGCGAGTGGGTTCGCCCACATCGGCCACTGCGTCGTTTAGCACATCTAAGTCTTTGTGTGTTTCTTGGATGCGGTCTCGCACGGGCTGGCAAAATTGCAAGAGCAAAGCGCGCTTCTCCGGTGTCGTCAGCGTCACCGGGTCCACGTTGCCCGGTAGTGGTTTAAGCGAACGCAACGCATCGAACAGTTGGCCGTCGTTCATCGTCTCCGGCTGAATACGACCCAGATCGGGTTGCAGCGAAGAGATGGCTCCGCGCACCTCAAAGATCGGTTTCTCAACAACGGCGTTGATGACAACCTCGCGCGGGTAGTGCAACTTGGCGCGGCCAATTGCGCCGGGCTTGGGCGCACGCAACTTGGCGGCCAGCGTTTCAAAATCGCCTTCATCACTGGTCCAAAACCGCCAACTGTGAAAGACGCGCAACACACCTATTGTGGTGTTGTCATCCCAGGCGTCGTCGCCGGTTTGGGTGAAGGCGGAGACGAGCGCGGCCACGTACTCATGTTGCGGCTTTAGCTTGCAGGGCGAGAGCAAACGCGAATGGGTGTTGTCTTGCACATGCGCCCATGCAAACGAATCGGCCAGCTTGTGCGCTTTCAACACATCGGGGCTGACTGTCTTAACAATATTGGCCTCAATCTGCAATTCTTCAGCAGTCCCCACCAGCACAGCCAGCCAGGGGCGGATGTTGGGCGTGTTGGTACGCGGGGTGTAGCGCCAGGGTAAATCGGGCTCGGCGAAATCGATATGCACCAGCTTGGTGGTCTCGGCATCACGGGCTAAGGCAGGCGGCGCAGTGCGCAGAATGGCACCCGCTTTCAACCCGCCCACATCGGCAGCAGACATCAGCACAAAAGGCGCATCGCCAGCGATAGGCGCGCCACCGGCGTCGTCGCTCAGGGTCAATGTCAGCGTGCCACTCAGGCGCGGCTGGCCTGCTTCCAGCTTGGCGCTGGCGAACAGCTTGGAGCGCTTCCACGCTTTGAAGCTCAGGGTATTTGGGAGAGGGGGCATGGGTTACAGTACTCCTACCAAATTGATGGCTTGATCGGTGGCAGGCGCGGCAACGCCTCCACTGCGTTGCGCTTGCACAAACGCCTGCACGCTGTTGATGTTGACCGCTTGTGCAACACCGTTCGCTGCGTGGGTAGTCCACTTTTCTTGAGTCACTTTTACTTGCGCCCCGCCGGATTGGGGTTGCGCGCCACCCGCGCGTTCGCGCATCAGGCTTATCAGCCCGCCATTTAAGTAATGCGCACTCAAAACTGCAGTCAGCTTAAGCCAGTTGAATGGGCGCGGAATTTTGATGAGGTCAATTTCAAGCTTGGCATCTACAGCGGCCCCTTCATCAAAAACACCCGCGCCCACGCGTACGCCAGAGGTTTGCTGTTCAAAGCGGGCGGTGTTCAGCGCGGCGCTGTCGTTTAGCTTGAGGTAGGTTCCGACGCTGAACCAGTCTTTCTCATCGGTGGCGGGCAGGTTGCTTTTTACGCGCAGGGTGTGCCAGGCCCCCAGCGGTGTGCCCTCTAATTTTTCGATAGGGAGGTTTAAGGGGACACGCTTCTGCTCCCAGATAAGTTCACCAATGGGGGCGACGCGCTTGACTGTGTCACTCTCGGCAGCGGCCAGAACCACGCTGCGGTCATCGCCCTCGCCGCGCAGGTTTTCGGGCTTGGTCAGTTCACTGCTCAGGCTCTTCAACAAATCGCCAATCGGCACCGGTTGGTCGGGCGGGTTGTCCGAGAGGCGCAGGGTGACATTTGCCGAAACTTTGACAAACAGAATGCGCACGCTGGCGCGGGCCGCAATAATCAGCGGGCCGGGGCCAGAGAGTACGCCCTCCACCCGCACCCCGCACAATGAAACGCCCGCTACTTCGACCTCGAAACCCGCGTCTATACGCGCCTCGAAGTAAAAAGGCTTGAACTGAATCAATGCGTCGAAGCGAATCCAGCCATGTGCGCTGATGGGGCCGATTTCGATGCCCGCCTCGGTGCTGGAGCCCACTTGAAACGAGTTGGAGGTGATGGCAAGATAGAACAACTGCTTGAGCCAAACGACGGCCAGCGAAACCGAAGTGCCTGCGCGGGCCAGCTTGGGCAGCTCCATTGCGCCAGGGTTAAACGAGGGGTGGAAACCTCCGACGCTGAACAGAAAGTAGCCGTTAGTGCCATAGCCGATGCGCAGCGCGATGCCGCCGGTGAGCCGAAAGATGCCCAACACATGCGAGTTGACGAGCGCGGCATCGAAGAAAATTAAACTGCGTGTAAAGTCTATGCCGCCGATAAAGTCCATGCGCAGGTAGACCAGCGCAAAGTCCTCGCTGCCGATGACCAGCCGCGCCGAACCGGCGATGAAAATTTTGCGCGGGCCGGGCAGCTCGATGAACACGCCCACATCCAACTTGAGCAATTGCAGCCAGTTAATTTGCAGTGTGGGGCCGATTAAGAACACGCCCTTCTCATCGGGGAAGAATTGCTGCATGTCGCCCAGCAGACGTGGCGCGTTTTGCATCGGGTTGTCGTTGAACAACACATCACCCGCGGCCCCGCTGCTGAGACGTTCGCGCAACAGATCAATGTTGGCGCGGCGGTTGATGCCAACGATGCCGCCAAATCCTGAAACCGCAAAGCCAAAGCCTAACTGGATGCCGGGCAGCGGCAAGCGAATGCCGATGATCACGACGAACGACGGATCGCCACTGGGCAAGGTTTTGTAGAGGCCATAGGCGAACGCGCCGATGCCGAGAATCTTGAGTTGGAGCGCACCTGCAAACTCGCTCTCGCTAATTATTTTGAGGAAGCCCCCGCCCACAACGGGATCGGCATTGAGCGAGAGGCCGATGCCGGTGGGTGGCAACAGCCCACCGATGCCGCCTTCCCAGCGGCCGAGCCATGCGCCCGCGCCATCCATTACCGCACTTAGCGGACCCAGCTTGGCCGATGCGCCGTAGCGCATAAGCGAGCGAAACTGAAAGTCGTTGCCATTTAGCTTGGCTTCCAGCCTCACCAAAATTTGCTCTACGCTCAGGCCTGCGCTGTCGGAGCCGATTTTGAGGTTGAGCGGGCTGGCGAATTGCACACCCAGCGGCGGCAACCCGGTCTGGCCGCCCTGCCCGGAGATGCCGAGGCCTTGCACAAAGTTCATCAACACATCGGACTCGAACTTGAGCGATGTCGGAATATCACCCGCAAATTTGAAGAACTTTAGAAAATCGGGCTTGAGGGCGAACTCGATGTTGCGCAGACCAGTCACGATATCGAACAGCGGGCCGGTTGCGCCGGGGCGAAGCCGCAGCCCAAACTCGGCGGTCTTGATGGATAAATGCGTGCCGTTGGCCTCGCCGATGAGAATGGCAGGCTCACCCGCAGGCGGGCGCTTGCCCAGCAACACGCTGAACTCACCGGTTGCGCCTGCGTTGGCGGCGGGGTCGAGGGCATTGCCGTTGAGCTTGAGCCGAAACGTGGAGCCACCTGCTGCGCCAGAGGCAACAAAGCGCAGGCCCCAGTGGTTACCCAGGTCAAACGTTTTGCTGGCGGCGGCGGCCAGGTCGGCCAACTTCAATTCAAGGCCTAGGCCGTTGAGCGAGTTCGCCGGATCGCCTTCGACGCCATCTGGCCCGAGTAGCGCCAGCGACCCCATGGGGCCGGTGCGCGTGCCGGGTGGTTTAGCGAGGGCCAAAAAATCGCTCAGCGTGGTGGGCGGGGTAAACGGCAGCGGCACTTGCAGCGGCGAGTTGATGAGATCGAGCAGCTCTTGCAGGTTCACGCCCGCCGGGCCAGTTAGAGGCAATGCGGTTAGGCCCTCTCGTTTGTAATCCAGCTTGAGAAGTTCTTTGGGAGCGCCAATAGTCAGCGCAGCAAACGCCTGCAGAGCTTTTACGTCGTCGAGCTTTTGAATTTTGGAAAGCAGCAAACCCAGCGCGCCATTTGGCGTGGTGTCTTTGGCATAGCCTCCGGGGTCGGAAATAAGCTTGTTGAGGCGAGCCCAATCTAGTTTGAGCGTCTTAACCCCGGCGTTGTTCGGCTCAAAATCAAAGCTGATGATGCCGAGAAAGGTGAGCGTCTCGGCCAAGCGGGGGAAGCGCATTTGCAGTGCGCGCACCGCCAACGCATCACGAATTTCGTCACTGGTGATGAGGTTTTTGAATCGCTCTATCCACTGTTGGATGCCGCTGCCATCCAAGCCGCTGGAGAATTGCAACAGGCTTTCGATTTGTGCGCCTGCGTTGCGCAGCACAGTGGGCAACTTGGGTTCAACATCCGGATCGCCCAGGCTGTCTTTGAGGAATTGGGTCAGGGTCTGTAAAAAATTCGCCATCCAATGTTCAGTGTGGGATAAGCCGCAATTAGGTTAACAATCAGTTTATAGCAAAAGCGTTTATTGTCCTCAGACACAAATGCCTGAATAGGGCAAATAAGCGAGCATCCTATCCGTTACGCGGTGTGTCTGCTGACACGATCAAATGCTTTGAATATGACGGCCTAAATTCCAACTTGCTCTCGGTGTATGACTCTCATATTCGTTGACAAAAGCCATTGGCGTTTATTTCGTAAACAAGCTCTAAGGTCCTCCAGGTGGAAGCAGGTCTGGCCGTCCTGGTACACCAAAGTCGCCGTTGCAGATTCGGTCGAAGGCCAAGCTGACTAGGCGTGTTCGCTCCTGTACGCCGACATCATTCCATCGCTGGAACATCCCATCTGTGCGCGTAATCCAATTCCAGCGATCGCTAGCGACCAATATATTGCCTAACGGTATATCAATTTTGAAATCACGGTGGTAAGGATGGATAGCATTAGTGAATGGTCCTACGAGGCCTGCTAGGAAGAAAGTACGCAAAAATTCATAGTGAGGTTGAATGATTGACCATTGTTCGTTTTCCAGCAAGTCTCGGTTGCCTTCGGCCACCAGCACCGGGTTACCAGATAATATTTTACGCCAAGCCCCTCCATAGGAGCGCACTGGACGTCCAGGCGCAAAGCTAGCTATAGGGCCAGTGTAGTGGGGGTAGAAGTTGAATCTGTCGTGAAGATCGGCCAAAGGTACAACGTTGTTGGGATTATCGCGGAAAACCTCATGCATCCAGGCTAGATCAAAGAAAATGTCCCGACCGATGCGTACCATTACCTCTTGCGGCAAGATGAAGGGATCGCGATCAAGGCCACCCACCACGGCTCCCCCCGCCATGTGCCCGAGACCAGCCCAGAGAAATAAGTCTGGTTGCGCAAGGTAAAGATCGCGATAGTACGCATAGAGATCTACGATACGAGCTCTATTCGCGGCGAAGCCAGATTCAGGTAGCCAGTCAGGTAGATTGGCATCATTCGCTTTAGTCAGAGCAACATTGGTAAACTTGGACTTGCGGTCAGAGTAGTGCAGCTCAACATCTGGATAGACTTCGTGATCGAGGGCTTTGATCGTGTTTTGCCCCACCACAGGGTCACTAGGAAAAAGATTACGGGAGACCTTGTAAGCCGAGACTGTGGTACCCATCTCATCGCCAAACTTCCCGTCAGCCCCGAAGCGTGGCAGCTTGAAGTCGAGATCCAGCAATGCTTCTTGAACCTTTCGCACGGCATCCCCTTCTTCTCGAGCCTGCATTCTGTGGCTACCGTCCGCACATGCCTCAAGCACCGGATCGTTAGCAAATCTCGGGTTGGTCAAAAGCATTTCATTCCTCCTCGCATAAAGTGAAGTACAGGTGATCAAGAAAGTGAGCACATGCAATGCCGTAGATGCCAAACTGACGATCACTCCCGCCCACAATTCTCGTGTTGTGACCGCTCTTTCCGACAACACCTCGAAATGTTGGACTCTCTCTAACTAGACTTCCTCCGCCAATATCGCCTACACCAACTGTGCCAAGAGTGTTATCACCTTTGACTGCCAGCACAGCACCTTATGCAAAAGATTGATCTTTCAAGTTTGAGTCTGTCGTTTGAAATTCCGCTAGATTCATACGAATACAGCAACTGGATGCACGACAGATGTAATCCGTTTGCTTTGCCTTCTTGAATTTACCCAGCAGGGGTTCGCACTAATTTGTTGTTTTGTATGCGGTCTATTCACAATATCATCATATCACCCCACCGCATGCAATCACAGGGGGCAACCCATACAATCGGGGATACAAAATAGACGTTATTACGAATAACTTTTAGACTACAGGAATGCTTACATTCGCAGAGACGAAGCGAAACAAAAAAGAGTTTCTGGCGCTGACTGGCTTGACACTCAAAGAATACAAATTGCTGTTGCCTGAATTTGAAAAAGCATATCGGCAACGATATGAGAGCGGCAGAACGCGAATCGGGCAGCCACTCAAACGAAAAGTAGGCGGTGGTGCGGTTGGTCGTTTGGACAAGATAGAAGATAAGTTGCTTTTCATTTTGGTATATCAAAACAGCAACGGCATAATTCACCCCTCAAGGCTTTCGCGGCTTGCGGCGAACAACATCAGACCATTGCTGCTCCAATAACTTGAGGCGGTGCTAATTGCACTGCAATTGGGGAAGCACTGCCGGTATCGCCAAAAACGCTGGTCTCGACTTGGCTGACCTTATCAATAGCCTGGTCGCCTACAATG
>JANMVQ010000450.1:0-2387 GCA_031392845.1 Chloroflexota bacterium | reverse complement strand
GTCTTCCGGGGGGTGAAAGCCTGAAATGATTAATCGTGCCAACTATCTCCAGACCAAAGCTTTTCTTGAGTATTTGATGCAGATTCGGCATGTGAAAGCGAAATCTGCCGAGCGATATTGGTTTCATCTCAAGGTGATTTTGCTGTGGGCAATGGAAACACCATTCGCACTCATCGCCGACAAGCCATTAACGCTGACCCGTTATCTGACCGAAGTTCATCCAGGATTGCGCAGCGCACGCTTGGCCCAGACGTCCGTCCGCAAAATCATTCAGATCGCACAGCAACTCTTTCGCTGGCTCAAGCAAACCCAGCCCAAGCCCTATCGCACTTTGTCGGAAGTGTGGGTCGAATCTCTGTCGCCACCCTCGGAAGTTGCGGCCACGGGCGTCAAAGAATACGTCCGACTCGAAGATATCAAAGCCATCGCCGTGCTGCAAATCGCTGAGACCGATATTGCTTTGCGACGTGACCAGGCCGCCGCCTGTATGCTCTTTCTGAGTGGGATGCGCGTCTCTGCATTTGTGTCATTGCCGATCTGTGGCGTGATCGGACTGCATGGCAAGACCCCGCAGATTCATCAATGGCCGGAGCTGGGGGTGCGTACCAAGAATAACAAACGGGCCACCACGTTTTTGTTGCCGATCCGCGAATTGCTGAGCTGCGTGCAAGCTTGGGATGCATTTGTGCAAGCCCGTTTGACCAAGACGGCCATGTGGTACTCCCATCTCGACTCGCGTTGGGGTGAGTTGCAATTGAGTGACGAATCAGCGGGCAAGAACCGGCATGTTGCGCTGGCCAAGCGGTTTCGGATTCTGTTCAAGCGGGCAGGGCTACCGTACAAATCGCCGCATAAGTTTCGCCACGGGCATGCTATCTACGGCCGACAACATGCCCGCAATATGACCCAGTACAAAGCGCTGAGTAAGAATCTGATGCACAGCGACATTCGCGTGACCGAGATTTACTCAGGCACGCAGGAAGACGAAGTCATGCAAGCCTATGCCGCCTTTACCGAGACCGTGGCCGATGACACTCAGTCACCGCCGCAATCACTCACCGACGATGCGTTGTTAAGAGCGATTGCGGCCCGTTTGTTAGGAAAAGCGGCGTCTGAATCGGCAGAGGCTACTTAACGGCATGACCTCACAAATGCCAGTTGTCGGCCGGGCTGGCCCGCCGATGGGCGTTCTCAACATCCACTTGAGCGATGCGCGCATAGTGTTGCACCATATCCAGTGAACCATGACCGAGGAGCGCCTGAAGCGTAAACACATCGCCACCCGAGCGCAGATAGGTGATGGCAAAAGTGTGGCGGAACCGGTGCGGGTGGCAGTTTGTGACACCCGCACGTTTGCCAAGCGACACAATCAGCTGGCGCAGTCCATCCTTGCGCATGGGACGATCTGCGCGAGCGAGAAACAATGGTGCGGTTTGGTCATTCCCATCCACGCGGTCGGCCAGATATCGCCACACCACCCGACGAGTCGCCTTGCCCATGAAAACGACACGCCCTTTGCCGCCCTTGGCACCTCCTTCCTGACCATGTTTGACGTTGACTTTGCCGGTCTTGATATCGAGATCGCCGATTTTGAGCGAGCACAACTCGTTGGCCCGCAGACCGCAGTCCAAGAGCACCATAATCATGGCCCGATCGCGCTTGGCACTCCAGCGCGGCATCACATATTTGCGCCGGTCCATCACCTGTGCCTCATGACAATGGTCACATGCCTTCAACAAAACTTCGACCTGTTCTTTGGAGAATACGTCCACCGGCACTTTCTGGAACTTCGGCACCGGCACCCCCTTCATCGGATTGGTGAACTCAAACTCGGTGCTAGCCCAGGTGAAGAAGGCCGATAGGCTGATCCAGACATTGTGAATGGTCTTGGGGGACAGCGGTTTATCGTTGTGTCCGGTAATCCGGCGCGGCACATACTCCTCACGCAGATACACCAGAAATTCACATAACGTTTGGGTCGAAATCTCCTGAACGACACCCTCTGGATCTTCCAGCCACGTGTGAAATGATTCAAGATGCTGGCGATACGAGACAATCGTCCCTTTCGCCAACGACTCCGCAGCCTTGAATTGCAGGAAGCCATCCACGGCTCTGGAAAACAACAAACCCGACGTTCTTAGTTTCTTCATTTTTCCTCACTTTTTGAGGCGATGTTGAAACTAAAACCGTCGGGTTCGCTGTTTTGGCTAACCTTACGATCTGAGATTAACCCTGATAGCGGGAGTAGGATTCGAACCCCTTCGGGACCTTCAGGTTATGAGCACCCGGCCTACTCCCGTTGATTTTTGCTGTCAGGCTCCACGCATCAGCTCACCTTTCGATCTTCAGTGCGGAACCACCTATTGACGTTGAATTTAGCAGAAATC
>JANMVQ010000432.1:0-14443 GCA_031392845.1 Chloroflexota bacterium | reverse complement strand
GGCGCTCGTTCCACGGCAAGCTGAAGGCTGGGTGGGCAAGATTCGATTTGTGGCTGCCTGGAATAATCGCGGTGCCGCCATCGCCTGGGCCGATATCCGTCAATGCCACAATGATATTGATCTGTGCGCAACGAAACTTGCTATTGCTATATTTATATTGATTGCGCACATTGCCTTCATGTCCGCCTGAGTGCATGGGAAAGAATCCGCCCTGTCGCCGGATCGAGGCAAAACACTCATCGATGAACAAGCCTTGCACATAGCTCTGATATTCACCGCAGTAGCGCGACAATCGGTCATACCAGGCGGGATGATCGATCAGTTTCTCGAATGGCTCACCGGCCTCGACAATGTTTTGCAATTCCACGCCGGCATAGCCATTGTTGTCTAGGCGCTGCACGTTGCCATGCCAGCCCAAATAGGGTAGCTCTGGGAAATTATCAAAAGCCTGGTTCAGATCAGCCACCAACGCGGGCTCTAGCGCGTTTTTTAGAATGAGGTAGCCACGCAAGTCGAACAGGTAATCTTCCATTTCTGTATTCATATTTGAATATATTAAAGTGTAATTCCGAAGATTCTTCCCCTAACCAAATCTCTTTTTCCGGTATCCTAATGACTTATGCCTTCTACGCGTCCTGTTGAACTCCGGGCCGAAATAGGTCTGCGCTGCTGGAGCGGCACAGGCAACCTCATGCCGCAATCGCACCGGCACAACGATCTCGAAATCAACCTGGTTGAGCGCGGTCAGTTCATTTATCTGTTTGGTGGCAAACGCATCTATATTGGGGCTGGCCAGATCGCGTTGTTCTGGGCGGCCATGCCACATCAGTTGATTGAGATCGCGCCTGAAACATACGCGCATTGGTTGACGTTACCGCTGGCGTGGTTTTTGCAGCGGGGTTTTGCAGCTCATCTCATTCAACCTCTACTGGAAGGTGTCCCCCAGATCAGCGACGCTCGCCCAAACGACATGGCTGCGCTGGCCCAATGGCGTGAGGATCTTTCACTACCCAGCGATGATCGGCACGCAGTCGTATATCTGGAGATGGAGGCCCGCTTGCGACGATGGGAATGGTCGATGCAGGAATGCAAGCGAACCCCAAAACGTTCGGTCTCGCACAAACATCCCAACGACAAAGTCGAGAGTATGGCCGATTGGATTGCCCACCATTGCACCGAGCCGATCACCGTCGCGCAAGTGGCTCGTGTAGTGAACCTGCACCCAAACTATGCCATGAACCTATTTCGGCGCACGTTTGGTGTGAGTATGATCGACTATGTCACCCAGCACCGAGTGGCGCTGGCACAGCAACTGTTGGTCACCACCGATCACGATGTGCTAAGCGTCGCCTTGCAATCCGGCTTTGGCTCATCCAGCCAGTTTTATACCGCCTTTAAACGCCTGTGTGGTCGTGCGCCACGGGCGTATCGGGCTTCTTTGCGGTAAAAGATGAGGGTGCTTAATTACGTTCTGCTCAGCTCAGTGTTGGGGGCCTTCCACGACAGCCCAATCACCAATAAGCCAAACAACCCAATAATGCTCAAGGCCCAGCGTAAGGTAAAAATTTCTGCGAGCAGGCCAATGGTCGGTGGGCCGACTAGGAAACCGGTGTAGCCCATTGTCGCCATGGCCGAGATGGCCAGCCCAGGTGAGATACCCGGCATGCGTGAGGCCATGCTCAAGATCAGCGGAAAGACACAGCACAACCCCGCGCCCATCAGCATAAAACCGAAGATGACCGGAATGGTCGCACTACTTGCAATCACCGAAATAATCCCGATCACGATGAGCGCACCACTGCAGCGCAAGACATTGGCTTGCCCCAACTTCTGAGTGATCGCATCGCCAACAAAGCGACCCACCGCCATCGTGCCAGAGAACAGGACAAACGCCAATGTGGAGGATTGCGGCGGCAATCGCAGCGAATCGCGCATGTAGAGCGTGCTCCAATCGGCCACCGCCCCCTCGGCGCACAACACGCAGAAGGCCATCACACCCATGCCGATCAACGCGCCTTTTGGAAAGGCGAATGACGCGCCGCTCTTTTCATGTTGACTGTTGTCGTCGTTAATAAGGGCGCGGGCGGCGAACCACACGATGCCAGCCGAAACAAGGCCGACCAGCGGGAGGTGCAAATTGATTGACAGGGGCAGTCACTCGGCGGCTGCCATATTTGCTGATTAGCCAGCCGGATAGCACCTGCGCGATCAGCGCACCCACCGCCGCTGAGAATAACGCGATGCCCAACGTGCCTTCGCTCAGTCCCAGTTTCGTCTTGGCATCCGGAATGCGCGCCACCCAGTGTGCGTTGCACCAGCCATTGATGACAAACATCACAATCACGGCCCAACGGGCGTGGCGTACGGTAGAGGAGAGCACGTTGATGGTTCTAGCTCACTTCTGCAATTCTGGCCACACCTGCCACGTTGTCACCCTCACGCAGATTGATGAGGCGTGAGCCACGGGCAGACCGGCCACTGACCGGAATATCACTGACCTTTTGCCGCAGCGCAATGCCATCGCTGGTAATAATCGTGATTTGGTCAGTGGCCTGCACCACCCGCGCCGCCATCAACAGACCGGACATTTCCAGATCGCTGGTCATGGTGCGCATGCCGCCGCCGCCGCGCCCCTTAGCAGTGTAATCCTCCAGCGAGGTACATTTGCCATAGCCTTTCTCAGTAATCGTCAACAACATGCCGTTCGCTTCGATCACTTCCATCCCGGCAATATAGTCGCCCTGTTTCTTTAAGCGCATTGCGCGCACACCGCTGGCAGTGCGGCCCATCCGGCGCACCAACGCCTCTGAGAAGCGCAGCGCTTGACCCTGAGTAGTCACAATCATCACCTCGCCGTGGCCGCTGGTCAGCCGCACGTAGCTCAGTTCGTCGCCTTCGGCCAAGGTCATCGCGATCAGCCCACTGGCGCGAATATTGGCAAACGCACTCAAGTCCACCCGCTTGATCTTGCCCAAGCGGGTGCACATAGCAATCGTGGGTGACGATTTGCCGTTTGTGAGGTTCGAAGGCCCTGAGGGTTCGGAAGGTCCTGAAAGTTCTGAAAGCTCAGAAAGTTCAGCAGGTTCGGAAAGTTCGACAACGTCTGAACCTTCCGAACCTTCTGAACTCTCCCCGCTCTCTTCTTCTTCATCGATTGTCTTTACCCGTGCCAACGCCATCATGCTCTTTTGGATGGGCAAGGCTGCGCGAACTTTCTCTTCTTCAGTTAAGGGAATTAGATTACTGAGGAAAATACCCTTGGCCGTTCGATCAGCTTCTGGGATTTGATACGCCCGCAAGGCATATACCTTGCCCTTATCGGTAAAGAACAAAATCGTATCGTGGCTCTTGGCCGACAGCAAAAAGATAACTTCATCGTCGCCTTTGGTGGCCATGCCACTGGCTCCACGCCCGCCCCGCGCCTGAGCACGATAAGCATCCGCCGGGGTCTGCTTGATATAGCCGCGTTCGGTCAAAGAAATAAGCACCGACTTGTCCTGAATCAGTTCTTCTTCGTCAAAGCTCTCGCGTGCATCCAGCATGATCTCGGTGCGCCGCTCGTCGCCATATTTGTCGCGCAACCGCAGGGTGTCGTCGCGGATCAAGGCCAGCATTTTGGTCGGATGGGCCAGCAGGTCCTCTAAGTAGGCAATTGTGCGCAGGCATTCCTGATACTCTTCCTCGATCCGTTTCTGTTCCAGCGCGGCCAGACGGCGCAGCTGCATGTCGAGGATGGCTTGGGCCTGCAACTCGCTCAGCCCAAAGCGCGCAATCAATTGCGTCTTGGCATCGTCAGCGTCTGCCGCCGCCCGAATAGTGCGAATCACCTCGTCGATGTTGTCCACCGCGATGCGCAAGCCTTCCAAAATATGGGCACGCGCCCGGGTCTTGGCTAGCTCAAACTCGCTACGCCGGCGGATGACTTCGAGCCGGTGCTCGATAAAAATCTGCAAACAGCGTTTGAGAGATAGCACGCGTGGTTGGTTGCGCCCTTGTTCATCGGCTACTAGTGCCAGCGTTTGTACCGGAAAAGTGCTTTGCAGGGCGGTGAACTTATACAGCCGATTTAGCACCCGATTGGGCTGTGCCCCGCGCCGTAGTTCGATCACGATGCGCATGCCTTTGCGGTCGCTCTCATCACGTATATCTGTAATTTCTTCGATGCGGCCATCGCGCACCAAGTCGGCGATGCGCTCAATCAGCATGGCTTTGTTCACCTGATACGGCAGCGCCGTCACCAGAATCTGATTGCGACCGCTGCGCGAGCCTTTCATCTCTTCGATCACAGCCACAGCCCGCATGACCACACGCCCGTGTCCGGTGGCATACGCCGAGATGATGCCCTCGCGCCCGATAATCTGTGCGCCCGTCGGGAAATCCGGACCGGGCACAATCTTCATCAGATCTTCGACGGTTACATCCTCAAGCCCATTCCAGTGGTCAATCACATAGATGACTGCGTTACATAGCTCGGTCAGGTTGTGCGGTGGGATGCTGGTAGCCATGCCCACAGCGATGCCTGTGGCACCCACCAACAGCATATTGGGGAGTGCGGCGGGCAGCACGGTGGGCTCCTGAGTGCTACCATCGTAGTTGTCCCTCCAATCGACCGTGTCCTTCTCTAAGTCAGTCAGAAGCTCTTCGCTATAGCGCGAGAGGCGTGCCTCGGTGTAACGCATGGCCGCGGGCGGGTCGCCATCGACCGAACCGAAGTTGCCTTGCCCATCGACCAACAAATAGCGCACTGAGAATTCCTGCGCCATGCGTGCCATGGCATCGTAAACGCTGGAATCACCGTGCGGGTGATATTTGCCCAGCACATCACCCACCACACGGGCGGATTTGCGATACGGGGCAGAAGCACGTGCGCCAGTGTCATGCATCACAAATAGAATTCTGCGCTGCACTGGCTTCAGGCCGTCACGCGCATCGGGCAGCGCGCGCGACACGATCACGCTCATAGCGTAGTCCAGATACGCCCCACGCATCTGGCTGTCGATGTCGGTGTTATGCACCCGGCCAAAGTTGGTGGCCCCTTCAATGGTGGCATTTGGGTCATCCGCGCCATCTGCGCTGATCGCCTCACCGTCGCTGTTCAAAAAGGCATTGGGGAGGGCATTAGCGGCATCGATCGGAGTTTCGGACGATGCTTCTGGCACCGGGGTCTCGTCGGGCATATTGTTATTGTCGTCTGACATGGTTTGCTACAAACTTCATTCGCGCCCAGACAGAACTATTTTCCTGATTCTGCTAAAGTGATTTCTCGTTTAACAGCATGGCGATCATGACGGTTAAGACGATCATAATCGTGTCCTTAAACGTAGACAAAAATGACGGTAAATCAGAGGAAATAAATCGGGCTAATTAGGGTCGCTTTTTAAGTCTCTCAATTATACGTAAAATGCTATCAAAATCGAATCTGAATGATATTAGATCGGCCAAGTCTTTTCAGACTTTACAGGTCTAGTCTCATCGAAAATTCGCCAGGAGTTTTTCATCGCAATGCCTATGTTTTCCAGCCTTCCAGATTGGGTAGCCTATCTGTTCACCGCACTGATCATTTTTGCCTTTCTGGTGCTGATTTATCTATTGATCGATTGGCTGCGCTTGCAACGCCAAATGCGCAAACTGCGCGAAGAGCTGGAGCATGTCACCCGCGAGCGTGACCGCAACGCCCGCATTATGGGGTCTATGGATCGCCAGAAGGCGCTGTTGCAAGACCAAGTGCAAAAGGCCAATGATCAGGTCGATACCCTCACCCGCCGTTTGGCTGAGACAACTGGCTTGCTCAGCGCCGCGCGGCTTGAACTACTCAGCCAAACCGAAGAATTTGTGATGCCAAGCGATGAGAATCTAAAAACCTCGGAGGTCTCAGAGACCTCCGAGGTTTACACGAGTGACCCGCTTAGCCTGTTAGAGGATCGCACAGTTACCGCACCGAGCCTCTCGTCCACACTAGAGCCACGAGCCGATGGTACCCCCGCCGTTTTCCTGACTGCCGAACCAGCCGCTGTGCAACACGGCTTGCATGCACAGATGCCTCCGGTCGAGTCGGATCAGTCAGCCCTGGACCTGCACGCGTTAACTGCCGAGCCAGCTGCGGCCCAGCATGAATTAGGGGGGCAAGTACGTGTCGATCCGACGGATGAGCAGGGCCGCGCTCTTGTTGCAGAAATAGGGCTGGCTGGGTTGCAGGCGGAGTTGGCAGATTTGCGCGTCAGTTTACAGCAACAGACGCAAACAGCGCAGCACTTACAAGCTGAGAAAGCTGCGGCTGTGGCCGATCTGCAAACCCAATTGCAATCTGCCCAAGCTCGCTACGCCGAGGCGCAGACAGCACTGAGCCAATACGAAACTCGGTTGGCCCAGCACCATCAGCAGGCGGCAGAAGCCAGCCATGCGGCGCCAAACGTGACCACTTTGGTCACCCAGTTGAGCGCAGCCCAGGCCAGCGTTGCGTTGACTGATGCCGATTTGCTCCATCTAAACGAAGTTGTCCGGCTGTTGAGTGATGAGCTGGCCGACTCGAAAGCCTCATTTGGGATGGCCAGGGCAACTGTAGAGGAGCTACAGCGCCAACTGAGCGAAGTGCGCACCGCCAAAGCGACCCTTGAAAACCGGACTGGCAGCTTGGAGGCGCAAGTGCATGGCTTGCTCAGCCAAGTGGCCACGACGAATAGCGCTATCGCCGAGCGCGACGGTGCTTTGCACCAGCTGCAACGCGTAGCAGCTGAATCTAAGCCGTCCAAGTTGTTCGCACACGATCGGGAGAACCCGGTGCGTTTGGCCCAGATCAGCGCGCACGAAGCCGCCCAAGCGCTGGCTGATCGCGCCGAGTTGCAACAAATGCGCGACCGTATCGATGCGTTAACCGCTCAGCTAGATACTGCCCAGAAAGATCGTGACACACGCGTGGCCGAACTGACCCTGAAGCTGGCGGATACGCAAGCCTTATTCGAGGATGCTAGCGCCAAACTTAGCCTCAAGAGTGCAAACCTGTCCGATGGAGGACCGGTGAATGCCGCTGAAAATACCTCTGAACATGAGGCGCAGTTGCAAGCGCTGAACTCCAAAATTGTTACATTGCAGTCGCGGTTGGCGCAGGCCAATGAGGCCTTACAGCAGCGTGAGACCCGTTTGGCCGAGGTAGGTGCGCACACGGGTGACCCACGCAGCGAATTTGATCCAACCAGCGCTGTTGTCGCCGCGCGCGAGGCCGCCATTGCCGAACTTAAGGCGCAATTGGGCAACACCAAGACCAGCCTGGATATCGCTAGTGACGCTGTTTTTGCACGTGATACCCAGTTAGCCCAATTGAACTTGGAGCTGAAGCGGCTGCGGGCTGAATTGGCTGCGTTGGGTGGGGTGACTGTCGGTCTGGCTGCGCCCATCACGCTGGCCGATGGGCAGGTTGATGCTGATCTGCAAAGCGCCAAAACCATCATTGCCCATCGCGACGCACGGGTGAGCGAGATGGAAGAAACGCTGGCCGATTTGACCGAAAAGCACCACGCACTGCAAGTCAACTTCATGGGTGCGGAGGCGATCATCACTCAGCGCGATGCGCAGGTGTACGATTTGGGCGAGCGTCTGGCCGAGCTGGAAGCGCAGGTTGCGAAGCACGCCGCTGATTTAGATGTAGCCAATGCCACCTTGGCCGAGCGGCTGACCGCAATAAGCGAGCTGAATCATGAATTAGACGCTTCGGACCAAAGCAGTGAAGAAACTCACACCAGCAGTCGGGCCGAGTTAAACGCCTTACAAACTACGCTGGCTGAGCGTGAAACGGCTTTGGCTGCCAGCCGCCAAGCAGTGGCTGATCTCACCGAGCAGTTGACCCGGGCGCATGACGTGGGGAATGCGATTTCGCACATCGAAACACAATTGCACGAGGCGCAGACCAAAATTAAAACGCAGTCCGACGCTATCGCCGCCTTGACCAGTAAATTGCGCATTGCTAATGGGGAGCTGGAGCAGGCCCAGCGCCGGATTGCAGCGGACAGCGCAGATATCAATGCGTTGTACGCGCAAATCAATGCACAGGTCGAGGCGCAAGCCGAAATGCAGACCCAGATGCAAGCGACGGCTCATGCAGAAGCGTCGGCTAAAGTGCAAATGGAGTTGGGCGGTCAGCCGATGGGGGATTTTGCTGACGAATCTGTGGCGGAGCCATTGACATGGGTGCCAGTCACGGTAGATCCGGCCACGCTGGTTGCAGGATCGCCAAACCGGATCACGAAAGTCGGGAAAGCGACGATCCCGAACAAGACTCTGAATGCGCCTGAGAAACCTGAGAGGCCAAGTAAACCCACCAAGATCGAGAAACCCAGGAAATCGGAACCAACAGAGGTGATCACTCCTGCGAAGAAAATTGCGAGCGTCGAGAAGCTGACCGAATCAGCCAAACCTGAAAAGGCTGACAAACTGTCCAAAGAGAGTAAACCTAAGTCCAAAACTGAGGTCGATCCGCTTGAAGAGATCGTCGGCATAGGCCAAACCTATGTAGGCAAGCTGAACAAGGCAGGCATTCGCACCTTCAAGGGGCTGGCCAAATCCAAGCCTAGCCAGCTTGAGCGCATCATCAAGCCCAAGGATTGGCAAAAGATCGATTTCGCCGGATGGATTGCGCAGGCCAAGACAAAGACGAAGGGGTAGGCAGACGATGGACAGAGAGCGATAGACGATGCATGATTTTTCATCCGTCATCCGTCATCCGTCATCCGTCATCCCTTCAACCCCCCGCAATGGAAATGGCAATTCGGTCAGTGGGTGTAGGTCGCTGGCCGCGACTTCGTAACAGCGGAAGCCTTGGGCGTGGCCGGTGTGATTTGAGATGCGCTCGATAGGCGGGTGCCTAATCACCTCGCTGTGGCTGGCCCAACCGCAAACAAAAGCATCGTTTTCTTCGTACATGGGCTGGGTCTGCGGAATTAGCACCAGCACATAGAAATCGGGCCGGCGATGCAAAGCGTAGTCTTCGCGCACCATCAAATGTGAGTGTGGCGAGACGCGGGTCTTGGATGTCTTAATCTCAATCTGGAGCGCGGCGGTCTGATCATCGACTTGGCCACGTGTGTTGAGCGTATCGAATCCGTCGCATGTACCGTAGCGCACTTGCGCCCAGACCAGTTCACCCAGCGTGCCGATGTAAGCGTCCCATGGCGAGGCGCGGGTGCGGCTCATTTGGCGCAATTGGCCATCGTGTTGGGCGCGTTGGCGCATAGCTTCGTCAACATGAATGCGAATAGCATGCTTGAGGGTTGTTTTTGCAGCGGTCATCAGCGTTGCATCGTAGGCACATACAGCCGTTTGTCGAGCGTCGTTTGATGGAGACTGAGCCGCACGCCGCGAAAATCCATCTTTTGCACGAGCGGCAGGGTTTGGTCGAACCAGGCGCGGACCAGCCCTTGTTCGTCCCACATCTCGGCCTCGGTCTCGACCAGCCAAATACGCTGGGCTGGGCCAATGCCGCGCCACAGTTCGTTGGCAAGCTCGGCCTGGCTCATACCGTAGTTGGTGTAGGGCGCTTCAGCAATTCCCAAGCCTGAGAGCTGCAAACTGAAAGCCGAGTGCTGAAGATAATACTCAACCCCATAGCGGCCATAAGGAATTTGAAAAATTAAGACATCGCCGGGTTGGGCATGGCTGGCGATAAAAGCGCTGGCCCCGCGTATATCGGGTCGAATGGGCGTGGAGATTTGAGCCGCCACGCCCAGCACGGCCACTGCAATGCTGAGGGCCATGGCCGCTCGCATGAACCATCGAGCAGGGTGAGGTGTAGCCGCGAGATTGCCCATCAACACATACAACGCTGGGGCACACCATAATAAATAACGCGGTTGGAAGACCGGCACGCGCAACGAGATGGCAAAGACAGCCAGCGCAGGCAAAAACAGCCAACTCACAGTCATACCAATGGCACGCGGCGCGCTGCTCAACCGCAGCGCAGCACCCAACCCTGCCAGGGCTAAAAATAGGCCTGCTGTCACCCAACGCACCTGTTCGGGTTGCAGCATAAAGAACAGCGGTGCGCCACTGCCAAACCCAATTGACCAGTCATATAGCAATGCGTTTAGCAATGTATCTAATGGCACAAAGGCATGTCCGCTGCTGCCGCCCTTAAGCAAAGTGGGCCATTGCCAGATCAGTAAGGGCACATATGGCCCGGTCAACAGGCCGAGGGTGATTAGCAATGGGCGCAGGCTTTGGCGGGCTAGGGACCAGTTCAAGCCAACCCATACTGCCAGCACTAGGATCACAATGGGCGACAGTAGATGCACGTAAAACGCCATGCTGGCGCTGAGTAACAAGGTGATCCACCAAAGCGAAGTGTGTTTGGATGGGGTCTGAGTGAAATCGGGGGACCGGTTGGTTTGCGCCAATGCGCGCACCAAGGCATATAGCGCTAGTATAAGCAGGGCCGGTTGGAGCGTATACATCTTGCCCTCGCCGGCATACCAAATATGCACCGGCGATACCACCATGAAGAGTGTGGACAGACGCGCAGCGGACACGCCAAACAGTCGCCGGGCCAACACATACACCAACGCGATCAGTAACACGCTGAACACGAGCGAGAAATAGCGTAAGCTGAAATCGCTGATGCCAACTAGCTCGAACCAGCCGCGCATGAGCAGCAAATACAGCGGGCCGTTGAACCCGGCGCGCGGGAAGTTTTGCACCAAGTTGGACAGGGGCAGAGTGGCAAACCGCACGATGTCGACCTCGTCCCGCCACAAGCTCTCGCCGGTCAGATTGAGTATCCGCAAAGCATACGCCACAAGCAGCAGCGGGAGAAACCATGATCGACGTAAGAGAGTCATTCAGGAGGGGATTATCACCGACGAGCCACGAGTCAGGAACGAGGTTATTGCGGGTGGACGCTGGTGATACGAATCAGCCATAAGTCATAAGTCCGGTGTGGGTTACGGAAGTATCGAATGTTCATTCGATTCAAGCGTCACGTTTACCGGACTTATGACTATCGGCCCAGACATAACACCGATACTCAAACCTAACGCGATCTCTTCTGACTGGCGACTCGTGCTCGGTTGCCCCTTTTTTTGAACTCACTCATACTCCGCCCCTATGCCCACAAAAATTCTGTTGGATACGGATATTGGCTCGGATATCGACGATGCGGTGTGTTTGGCCTATTTACTAGCGCAGCCGGAGTGCGAACTGCTGGGCATCACCACGGTAAGTGGCGAGCCGCTGTTACGGGCGCGCATGGCCAGTGCGCAATGCCAGTTGGCTGGGCGCAACATTCCGATTTATCCTGGCATCGAAATGCCCTTTGTGATCAATCAGCGCCAGCCCAAAGCGCCACAAGCCAGTGCACTGTCACGCTGGGCGCACCAGACGGATTTCCCCACCGGTGAGGCGATTGAGTTCATGCGGCGCACGATCCGCCAACATCCCGGCGAGGTGACCTTACTGGCGATTGGCCCACTCACCAATGTGGCTGTGCTGTTTAAGAGCGACCCTGAAATACCGGCGCTGCTCAAAGAACTGGTGCTGATGTGCGGGGTGTTTAGCGATGGCTTCAAGCCCGATCACCAGGCTGGGCAACCGCGCATGGAGTGGAACGCCTTGCTTGACCCACATGCCGCAGACATAGTGTATCGGTCGGCTCGCCAGATGGCCTCGGGACGGCATCGCTCGGTTGGTCTGGATGTAACCCTTAAAGTGATCATGGACGCGGCCAGCGTACGGGCGCGTTTCCGCCAGCATACGCTGCTGCAACCAGTGCTGGATTTTGCGGATGTGTGGTTTGAGAAGGCCGAGCATATTGTGTTTCACGATCCACTGGCGGCAACAACCCTATTCGACCCGCATATTTGTGGCTTTGAGCGTGGCAATGTGCAAGTAAACTGGCGCGAAGAAATGCGCTGGGGGCAAACGGATTTCGTGGCCAACACCGAAGGCCATCACGATGTCGCGGTACAGGTTGATTCCGAGCGCTTCTTTGCGCACTACTTTGAGACTTTTTCGGCTTGATCATTTATGGCTAATAAAACTTTTTTGATCACTGGTGCATTGGGTTGCATTGGTGCGTGGACGGTGCGAAATTTGTTGCAAGCGAGTGTGCCGACCGTGGTGTTCGATCTGGGGACGGATCGGCGGCGACTGCGGCTGATCTCGTCGGATGAAGATCTGGCCGAGGTGACATTTGTCCAGGGGGATGTGACCGATTTGAAGCAGGTTGAACAGGTGATTATTGAGCACGGTGTTACGCATATTATTCACTTAGCCGGGCTGCAAGTCCCATTTTGCCGGGCCAATCCTACTCTGGGCGCGCAGGTGAATGTGGTCGGCACGGTCAATCTGTTTGAGGCCGCTCGCCGTCATGCGCTCCAGGTGCAACGGCTGGTGTATGCCAGCAGCATCGCCATATTTGATATCGATGACGTGCGCCCCGGCGAGTCTATTTCTGACAACGCGGCGGGCCACCCCAGCACACTTTATGGCGTGTATAAGCAGGCCAACGAAGGCACAGCGCGGGTGTACTGGAAAGAGAATAAAGTGTCATCGATCGGTCTGCGTCCGTATATCGTCTATGGGCCTGGGCGCGATCAGGGCATGACCTCCTCGCCGACAAAAGCGATGTTTGCTGCGGCCATGGGCCAGCCTTATCACATCCCATATGGTGGGCGGGCAGACTATGAATACGCTGATGACGTCGCCCGCACGTTTATTGCTTGCGCCAGCGTGCCGTTTGAAGGGGCCGAGGTCTATAACTTGCCTGGCAGCGTGCTAAAGATGGGCGAAATTGTGAGCGCGATTGAGGAGGCTGTGCCGGAGATGCGCGGCAAAATCACGTTCGACGATAAGGCGCTGCCATTCCCAGAAACGATGGACGGCACACTGCTGGATCAACTGTTGGTCGAGCAGGGCGGCGTGCCACGCAAGCCCATCGCGCAAGCGGTCAGTGAGACGATTGGCATCTTTCAAGCGGCTGTGGCAACCGGCAAGATGGCACGCGATGAAATGTTGCGGACGTGAGTTACAAGGCGACTACCTTATACTCTTCACTCTGACTCCTGAATTTCCATGAAACTTTCCAATAAACATATCGCTTTTCTGGTCGAAGATGGCTTTGAAGACCTTGAATTCTGGGTGGTGCTGATGCGCCTACAAGAAGAAGGAGCACGGGTGACGGTGGTCTCGCCGAAGGCGGGCGCGACCTATGTGAGCAAAAGCAAAGGGCTGACCGCCAAAAGCGACATAAGCGCAGAAGCCATCAGTGCCAAAGATGTGGATGCGGTGGTGGTGCCGGGTGGCTGGGCCCCCGACCAACTGCGCCGACACGACAGCGTCAAGACACTGGTGCGCGATGCGTATACACAGGGCAAAATTGTGGGCATGATTTGCCATGCCGGTTGGGTGGGCGCCAGCGCCGGGATTGTGAAAGGGCATCGTGTCACGGGCAGCGTGGGTATTAAAGATGACATGGTAAACGCCGGCGCAACTTGGGTCGATGCCCCCGCCTTGCGCGATGGCAACCTAGTCTGGGGGCGGGTTGTAAAGGACATCCCCGATTTTTGTAGGGAGTTGGTGGCAGCAATCTCAGGAAATTGAGAATTAAGAATGAAGAAAGAAAGGGCGTATGATTTCATTCTTCTTAATTCCTAATTCCTAATTCAATCCAAATGGTTCCATTTATCGAGTACGCCAACTATAGCGACGAACGCATGTGCGAGTGGGTTGATGGCGCAGTGGAGGAGTTGCCGCTGTTGTCTGAGGCACAGGTGCGGGTGCGCGATATGCTGCTGAGTGGATTGGGGAGCCATATCGAAGGCAATGAAATGGGTTTGCTAATTGCCGCGCCATTTGCAGTCCGCATGCCCGAAGAGATGGGGTGTGCACGAGAGCCGGACCTTTTATATGTGCCCAATCAGTTTGCGGATACGGTACAGTCCAACTACGTCAATAGCCACGGGGTGGCCCTAGTGATCGAAATTACAGACGGGCGCACCCGGCAACAGGATTATGGCCGGAAGTTTGCAGATTATCAAATGGCGGGCATCTCTGAGTATTGGATCATCGATGTCGAGCGCAAGCATGCTGATTTTTATCAGTTGCGCCAGCTGTTGTATGAGCATACACCGACGGGCACAACAGCATATGTATCGCCAGTCTTGCTGGGATATTCCTTATCGCTCGGTTCATTGTTTGAGCACAGCATTTAACGATTGCCTTTTACAGAAATTTCACCGCAGAGGCGCAAAGCGCGCGGAGCGCGCGGAGGATTTATTACAAACTGTCTGCGTCCTTTGCGCCTCTGCGGTGAAATTTATTTGGCTCTACCGACTTTGCCGGGAAACATGTCATTCCGAATGAAATGAGCCGAAGGTCCCAGCGGCGTTAATCGTAGTTGTTTTACCGCTGGGACCTTCGGTTCGCTCTGCTCAGCATGACAACGTTAATCCCGTCAAAGTCG
>JANMVQ010000430.1:0-18645 GCA_031392845.1 Chloroflexota bacterium | reverse complement strand
GATCACGCTCAGTAAATTCTCTTCCACATTGGCGACCCACAACCAGTGCCAGAATTTCTCGCGGTCAAATGGATCTTGCCCAACCAGCATGGACTTGAAGCGTCCTTCTAGCGCCGCACGCTGTTCGGCCGACAGCCCGTCCTGATCTCCGTGGCCACGCCCACCGAAGTAATAGCCTTCCGCACCCTCATCAGTGATGATTTTGGTCACGGTCTGCACCACATCGATCTCCGGCAGCAGCTTCCCGTTTTGGAAAGGTTGCCGACGCACTCGAAATGGAATCACTTGCAAATCAACGATTTTCATGATTGTCTCCTCAATGACTAACGCCTCAATAGCTAATGTTGAAAGATAGTTAACTGCTTAAGCGGATGGGTAAATCTCGTCCAACAGCACCTGTAGCTCATGCTGGGTAAGCGGGTCGACAGCAGGAGCTGGACTGCGCACTTTATGGGTGCGGATGATGCCCCGATGGCGTAGCAGCTCTTTGTGAACATGGTAAAAGATGCCCGAACCTTGGGCCGCGATGTGATTGACCGGCGCGATCAGCCGGTCGAAGGTTGCACGCGCAGCCCGGATATCGCCGGCCTGATATTGATTCCAGACGGCCACGAAGGCCTCGGGCTGGCTGCAGAAGGGCATGGTGCCTTGCGAACCCCGCCGCATTTCTTCGATGAAATAGCCTCCACCCGCCCCGCCAAATACGATGAGACTATCCCCTGCTTGCGTCACCGCGTCGGCTACCTTTGAAGTGATGGGCATGCTCTCTACTTTGATGTAACGGACGTGCTCGCAGGATGCAGCCAACTGTTTGGCCAGACCGGCGGAAATGGGGGCGCTGGCAGTATCTTGTAGAAAAATAGGAATGCTCACTGCATCTGAGATGGCGCGAAAGTAGTCTTGGATCTCATCGGCGCTGGCGGGTATGAATGATGGCGGCAGAATCATCAATGCGTCGGCCCCATGCTCCTGCGCATGCCGACTGTAGAGCACAGCTAACTCCGTCCCCGGTGCGCCGCTGTTAATGACAACCGGAACGCGCCCGCGGACTTGATCGACGACGATGGTCGTGACATGGTCACGCTCAGCCTCGGACAGCTTGAATATTTCGCTGCCCAACGCCACGCCCAGGCCGTGCACACCCGCAGTGACGTTGAATTCCACCAAGCGGCGCAGGCTGTCTTCGTCTACTTGTGACTGCTCATCAAAAGGGGTCACCAGAATCGGGAATACCCCGCGCATCGGACTGGTTTGTTTTTGTTCCATAATCAAATCACTTAAGCGTTCTTTGTAAGCGGATATAGCCCCGATCTCGAATCTGGTCAAGTTCGTCTTTGGCAAACCTCAGTGTTTCGAGCCAGTCGTTTGATCAATCCTTACTTGACGAGAAAGTCTTGCACGCATACAAAGGCCTGCAATGCAAACATCAACAACAAGCTTCCCAAGTTTCGATTTAACCGGTCAGGTTGCGTTAGTTACCGGAGCGGCCCGCGGACTGGGGCAAGCCATCGCGCTTGCCTTAGCCCACGCTGGGGCGGATGTGGCGCTGGGTTTGCGCGATGTGACTACTGGCGGCGATTTGGCTGCTGAGATTCAAAGCATGGGTCGTCGGACCCTGCCGCTGCAAATGGATGTGACACGTCTCGATCAGATCACCCAAGCTGTCGCAGACACAGTTGCTCATTTTGGCCGAATCGATATTCTGATTAACAATGTCGGCATCGCCCCCGGCAATTTGGCTGAAGACGTGACCGAGGCGGACTACGATCTGACCATGACGACCAATCTGAAAGGGACATTCTTCGCCAGCCAGGCCGCCGGGCGCGTCATGATTCGCCAGAACTATGGACGCATCATTAACTTGAGTTCGCAGGCTGGTTTTATTGCCCTGCCTACCGAAGCCATTTACTGCGCATCCAAAGCCGCCATCTCGCACCTTACGAAGTGCCTGGCGGTTGAGTGGGGTAAATACAATATCACGGTCAACGCTGTCGCACCCACGTTTATTCGTACGCCAGGCACTGCTGAAGTTTTGGCCGACCCGGCCTTTCACGCCGATGTTGTCGAGCGGATTGCCGCGCTGCATCGCATCGGTGACCCAATGGATGTGGCTGGGGCGGTGGTATTTTTGGCCTCGCCGGCCGCGGCGCTCATCACCGGAGACACGCTGATGATTGACGGCGGCTGGACGGCGCGCTAACTGAGCACGCGCAGCCCAATTGATTCACGCTGCTGCCCAATAATCGATCACCAAAACCGCCTCGATTTTATTCTGCAAGAGGGCCACAAACTCTTGGTGGGCAGGGTGGGGCAGATACGCATTTCGATCGGCCTCGCTTGCAAAAGTGGCCAGAAAACAGTGGGTGAAACCCTGATTCAACCCTTCTGGGCTGTTATTGGTGCCCCATTCAAAGTCTTGAATCAGGCTAATCTTGCTGCGTAAGGCATAAAAGGCCATTTCGATGTCGGCAACTTGGGCAGGCGTGGCGCTCGCCTTGAAATTAAAAAGCACCACATGACGCAATACGGATGGTTTGTTGGACATAGTCCCGTTATTCTAAGGTTATAACGGCGCATGCTCATCGCGCTCCGGGGTGTTGGCCTTGGTGGTGCGCAACCAGACATCCTGCTCGACGGGTTCGAGGCCTTTCCAGGCATACGGGTCCACCCCAGCGACCGGGATGATTTTGCGACGGTCGGCCATGGCGACGTGTTCGCCGTCGCGCAAACTCCACGGCAGGAGTGACCAGGCGTTCATATAGTGATTGACCAGCACCCGGCGGTAGCCTGCGCTTTGGTTCTTGTGCGAGCGGTGCAAGAGATAGCCGTTGAAGAACACCACCGTGCCGGCCCTCACCTCGACCGGAACCTCGGCTGATTCATCAAACCCGTAGCTCTCCGGGGCAAAGTCAAATTCATCCGGGTTGTTGTGTGGGTGCTGCGGATACAAGTATCCGGTTCGGTGCGAAGCCGGGATGACATACAGACAACCGTTTTCGACCGTGGCGTCGTCGATAGCGATCCACGCGCCAATCAGCGAGCGATCGCGGGTGGGAATATAGATTTCGTCCTGATGCCAGGCCTGACCCTGAAACTGCGGCGGCTTGACGAACAACATGGACTGCATGCACTTGACGCTGCCATCCCAATATGGCAAATGCGCCGCCGTAATTTGGCTGAGCGCCCCACAAATTTTGGCGTGCCGGACAAACTTCGCCATCACCGGGCTTATAGAGTGCGGCTGATGGATGCACAGGATATTCTTGAGCACCTCGGCATCGCTCATGCTGCTCGACAACGGTTTAAGCACGGAATTGGGGTAATACCCACGCGCAATGCGATTGGTATCGTTCTTCAATTCTTCCAACTCGTCGGCCGTTATCATGCCCGGGGCGGCTAGGAAGCCATTCTCCACAAAGGACTGGATTTGCGTCTTCGTCAACGGCTTTGGCACATCGATGAATGCAAGCGACTCTTTGTTTAGTTGCGATATTTGATTTGTGCTCATGCTTATTTCGATCCTTCTAGGGCCAATCTTACTCAATCGGTAGTATTGGATTCTCATCGTCCGGCCAAACCGGTAAACTGAATTCCCTGCACAAAGTAACGTTGGGCTGCGAAGAAAAGAACAATAACTGGGGCGATGGACATCATTGAAGCCGCCATCACCAAATGCCAGAAATTACCAAATCGGCCCTGGATCCACAGCATACCTACCGGCAAGGTGTACATCTCATTGTCAGAGACATAGATCAGTGGGCCAATAAAGTCATTGTAATGTCCTAGAAAGGAAAAAATGGCTACAGAAGCGATCACGGGACCACACAGCGGGACAATAACCTGCCATAAGATGCGGAAGTGTGAAGCCCCATCGATCTTGGCCGCCTCATCCAACTCAGCTGGCAATGTCAGCATATATTGCCGAATTAGAAATATAAAAAAGGCGTTGCCGAACCAAGATGGTACCCAGAGCGGGTAGAACGTGCCAATCCATTGGATCTGTTTGAACATGATGAACACGGGCACTAGGGTGATAATGGCAGGCAGCATTAGGGTGGCCATCAATAGCCCAAATACAAAGGAGCGTCCTGGCCATTGAATACGCGATAGGGCAAAGCCAACGATCACTGAGCTGAAAATCGATCCTAAGGTCCCCATGATGGACACATAGAACGAGTTAAATACAAATTTTCCAAATGGAACCTTGTCGAATACTTCCTGGTAGTTGCCCCAACGCGGTTCAACCGGAATCCATTGAATAGGTTGCACAAATACCTGCCCGGATGGTTTTAGTGATGTGCTGATCACCCAGGCCAATGGCACCAGGAACGTGATTCCCAGCGCGATTAGGCAAAGGTGCAACACAACCCGGCCCAAAAGGCCACGGGCACGCCGCGCCGTAAAAGGTTGAACAGAACCACTGTTTAGGCTTGGGGGAAGAATTTTATTGACGAGCCTCATTTTATCTACCGTTCGCCATAGTAAACCCAGTTGTTGGCCAGACGAAACTGAATCAATGTGAAGACTAATACAATGACAAAAATCACCCAAGAGAGCAGCGCCGCGTAACCCATGCGGAAGTATTCAAACGCATTCTGGTAGACATACAACGCCATAAATCGTGTTGAGTCCTGTGGTCCGCCCCTCGTCATGACGAATGATTGAGTGAAGACTTGAAAGGTGCCAATGATGCCGACCACGAGGTTAAAGAAGATCATCGGTGAAACCAAGGGAATGACGATACGCCAGAAGCGCTGCCAAGCGTTAGCGCCATCAATTTCAGCTGCCTCGATCAACTCTTTTGGTACGCCCTGCAAGCCGGCCAGGAAAATAATCATTTGGGGGCCGACAAACCATAGGCTCATCAAGATGAAGGCGGGAATTACGGCCTTTGGATCAAATAGCCATTTGACTGGGGGTATTCCAAAGACGCCCAGTACCGTGTTGAGTACACCAAACTCTGGATTTAAGATTTGTACCCAGACCACCGCACTCGCTACTGCTGGTGTGATTGCCGGAAGGTAAAACAAAGTGCGATAGAGACCCCGGCCACGAATCGGTTGATTGAGCATGATCGCCAACCCAAAGGCGGTCATCAATTGCAGTGGCACGCCGACAAAGGTGTAGTAGGCCGTTACCCCTAATGACTGCATCACCAATGGGTCGCGCAACAAACGCTCGAAATTCCCCAAACCAGCGAAGCGTGGCGGTCGGATCAGATTCCAATCCTGAGTGACCAGAAACAAAGAATACAACATTGGGCCAATCCACAAGATAAGCACGCCCAGGATAAATGGACTGGAGAAGAGCAAGCCATACAGGATATCCTGTCGCTTCAGCGTAGACATGCCCTGTCTACGCGCTCGTGCTGATGATATGTGTGAAGCCACTGATCACTCTTCCTTGACTCGACCCTGATAGATCAAAGCCAGCTGTACAACTGCTGTGCTAACAACAAATGCGAACAAAGAACAGACAGCATGTGCCTGTTCTTTGTTCTACTCACCGGGCGGATTTTGATCTTACTTAGTACGTGTCTTCCAGTAGTCATCCAACAATGCTTGGATACCAGTGTTCGCCTCCGGTACCGCCTCTTTGGCTGTCTTCTGCAAACCCAACAAAGCATCCCACAGCTTGTTAATTGGGCCGCCACCGTAAGCGCCCAACTCGCTACCCTGGCCCATGATCAATGGGGTTGACCCTTCGCGCATACCATTGGAGAAGGCACCAATGTTGCTGAAGTTGAATTTCTTACTGGCAATGGGTCCCCAAATCTTATCGATGTTATCCGGGTGACCGGTCATACGCCCTCCATTGGCGATGATCGTTTGGCCTTCATCACTGAGAATGTGCTTTATCAAGTCACCAGCGCCTTTGGCGACTTTGGTTGAGGCTGCAACACAGTGGCCGTGAACATGACCAAACGTCGTGTTACGTCCCGATGTGCCAACAGGTGGTTCAGCCACATCGAACTTGATCCCGCCTTTGTCTTTGAGTGAGGCAATGTCGCCATACATTTGGGGCAAGTACCATGGCCCTTCAAACACCATGGCCACGCGTCCGGTGTCTACACCGACACCACCACCAGTAATCACATCAGGGCCGGGAGACCACTTATTCGAGATTGCATCGTAGATCATGAATTGCAAGGTATCGACCACATCGGGATGGTCCCATAGGGCCTTCTTAGGTTCGATGATCTGATCCCATTCCTGGTAACCATTCCGGCGCATGAATGCCGCGCAACGGCCATATGAGCCATTCCAGCCTCCCGCTTGCGCCCAACCATAATAGCGCGTACCGTTCTCTTCAAAAGACAGCTTCTCGACCGCCGCCTTAAAGTCGTCCCAAGTCCAGCCTTTTTTGGGATACGGCACTTGGCGCTTATCGAAGAGGTCCTTGTTGTAGTAGACCACTAGTGAACCGACATCGGTGGGTGTCATATAAGTCTTGCCATGCCACTTGGTCATATTGTCATAGTTTGTTCCTGCTGGGAACTTGGATGCCAGATCATTGGTTTGGATTAAATCATCAAGCGGCATGATGACATTATCTTCGGCATACGCTGGCATAGACCAACCTTGGAAATAGAGCACGTCAGCAGGGGTCCCGGCCGCAAAGTTAGCCTGTATCTTTTCATAGTAGCCACCGGGATATTGCTCAGTAGTGACGGTGTATTCTGATTGCTTGCTCTGCCAAGTATCTACAATGTTTTTATACACCGCGGAATCCTGCACATCGGCCCATACCGACAGCCTGAGCGTTTGGGCACCACTGGCCGGCTTGGGCGCTTCAGTAGGAGCGGCTGCTTCCTTGGTCGGCTCAGTTTTCTGTTGAGCCGGTTGTGCAGCCGGGCGAGCGGACGCCCCTCCACATGCAGCCAACAGTGTGCCACCAGCTAGCATGGCTGACCCTCTCATAAAGCTGCGCCGACTAATGCGATTGGTAGTATTCGACATTCTGTCCTCCTGGAAAAGATAAAAAACGTTCAAGTTACGGGTTGCCACCGTGATGTATACAGCATAAACGCCTAGCAGATTAGTTGTGCGTCAGGTAGACGACATCTAGGCGACATCTAGGCGACATTGTCTGGTCTATACTTTTGCAGGATGATTACTACGCTTGACTCGACCAAGGCGCAGTTCGCCTATCACGTGCAGCGTGGGCTCGCTGCGCTTTATGATCCAGCAATCCTTATTCGCAGTCCATTAACAAAAATTTTTGATCTTGATCAGCAAGGTGATTCGGTCGTCATATTGCGACGTATCCTCATTGATGCAATCGAAGCGCTGAGACCGGATGAACTCGCCCCACTGGGTTCGCGTGGTTGGCGCATCTATCAGGTGCTACATCGTCGCTACACCGAGCAAGTCGTGCAATCTGAGGTGGCCGTCAATCTTGGTCTAAGCATAAGACAGTTACAGCGGGAGGAGAAGATTGCCCGCGAAGTATTAACCGAGCGTTTGTGGGTCATGCATGATCTGGCTTCACGAACGCATCTATTGACAGCTTCAAACGAAGGCAACACCATTCATCTTGGTGCTCCCACGACCGACGAAGAGCTCAGAACACTGAGCGAATCCACACCTGATCAAGTGGTTGAGCTTGATGAAATTGTTCAGGAAGTGCTGGACACGTTGCAGCCGTTGCTGGCACGGCCAAAGGTTGTTGTGGAGTATCATAAAACTGTTGGGTTGTCACATGTATCGGTGAAAGTGCCCATACTACGACAGGCTTTAGTAAATCTTATTAGTGTGGCAATTCAGCATGCATCAGGTGGGAAGTTGCTGATCCGTTTATATAGCAACAATGCACGGATCGGTATCCGCATTCAAGCCTCACAGAACTTGGATTGTGTTTTGGCAGATTCGAGTGGTCTTGTTGAGACATTGGAAATGACAAATCAGCTTTTGGCATTCTGTCACTCTGAGCTGCGTATCGAAAGTCAGGGTGACACCTCTGCCCCAAATAGCTCCTCAACTGAAGTGCCTATGTTTGCTTATAGTGCCGATTTTCAAATGGTGGATACATTTGTCGTGTTGGTTATTGATGATAACGCTGATACGCGTCATCTACTTCAGCGCTATTTGTATGGCACTTCTTATCAGTTTGCCGGTATAGAGGATGCTCAATTGGCGTTGGCCGTTGCTGAAAAAATCAAACCTTGCGCGATTGTTCTTGATGTGATGATGCCCAAACAGGATGGATGGGCGATTTTGGAAAAACTGCGCAAACACGCCAATACGCAGACCATACCCATTATTGTCAGTACCATCCTCCCACAAAAGAATCTTGCCTTTGCACTTGGCGCTAACGAATTTATCCGTAAGCCTGTCAAACGCTCGGAATTACTTGCGGCTTTGGCACGGCACCATGTGGCGCGTTCAGAGTCTGGCTGAGTGTTCTTATGCAAGCGAGTAGCTGTCGAGCGGATATTCCACCCTCTTGAATGACTGCCAATGCGTTACTTACGATGGGTCGCCCAGCCGGATCACGAGCTGAAATCACGACTGTAGGAATAGTATGCAACGTCGGTGACTCGCTTAACACTTCTAACAGTTGAAAGCCGTCCATGCTCGGCATCACCAAATCGAGCAGAATTACATTGGGATGGTGTTCCGCCAATATGCTTATTGCCTCAGAACCATTTCTGGCTTGCAACACACGATAGCCCCGCTGGGAAGCCGCTAGCATGCGACTAAATAGCTGCAAAGCATCGGGCTCATCGTCGACAATTAAAATTAGTCCTTCAAAAATATTTAGTTGATCGAGCATCCCAAGCAAATCGGCCTGCGAAATGGGTTTGACAAGAAAATTTGATGTTGGCATACCCGCTTGTAAGTCGTGGATGCTGGGTAAAACACATATAAGCGCGGGCACGCCTCCTGGCAATGGTGAAACGGCCTTAACCTGATCAATCCCCTTGGCAATTGATGCGGCACCCACAATTAAAGTATTGGCTGGCGTTCGCTCTAGGTCGGCCTCGGCTTGTTCAATAGTAGAAACACTCGTTACTTCAACATCGTCCATATATCGTGTTAGCAAGCGTTGTAAAACTTTACCTGTCTCTAGCACTAACAATCGAGGTCGAACAACTGAGTTTGGTGCCACTGATGGACTGATTCGTTGCAGATATGTCCAGTCTGGGTTAAGCCAACGGGCAGGGGCAGTTGCGGACAGCACAGCTGGATTGATTGGAATTCGAAATGTAAAAGTGGTGCCTTTCCCAACAGTGCTCTCAGCTGTGATGTCGCCACCGTGCAGCTCAATGAATCGTTTGCTGATGTTCAATCCAAGCCCTGTCCCACCATATGAGCGCCGGACTGAGCCATCTAATTGTTGAAAAGGTTGAAAGAGCTTGCCCATATCTTTGGCCACAATACCACGACCTGTATCGGTGACCGAAACTACAACCATATTGTCATGGCAATGCGCGTTAATTCGAACACCACCCTGTTCGGTAAAGCGACCGGCGTTGCTAAGTAGGTTAAGGAGTACCTCTTGTATACGGGTCGGGTCACAAAATACCAAGGGCAGTGCCTGATCTGTTGTGGTGTCCAGATCCAGGTAAAGACGCTTTGACTCAAAAAGAGGGCGAACGGCTGACATGGCTGATTTGATAACTTCGGAAAGGTTCGCATAGTCTTTTGTCAGCGCCATCTGATCCGCTTCGATCTGACTCAGATCTAGCACATCATCAATGAGATGGGTGAGATGCTCAGCGTTGCGGTGAATGACATCAAGATCCGCCAACAGCGCCGAGTGTATTTTCCCTCCGTAGATCTGCGGCGATTGCAAGATCATCTCGCTGAAACCGAGGATCATGTTGAGTGGGGTGCGTAGTTCATGGCTGACATTTGCTACGAACTGCTCTTTTACAACCCGTGCTTCCTCGGCGGTCTGGCGCAATCCTTGTGCGACTGTGTTTAGCCGTGTGAGATGCAGGTTGGCTTGGGCCAAATCCTTTACGAGTCGTTCATATTCTTCACGGTGTTGGCGGGTCTCATTCATCAATTGAAACGTTTGTACGTAATGTGTATACACCCACCGTTCGACGCCTTGTACTGGGCGGTATACCGCAGCCATGATCAAGTAGCTACCCCAAATGGCAACGATGGCAACGACCAAAACAGACGCTGGCAGCAGTATTTCATGTACAAAAGGTAACAGTAAGATCGTTATAGTCTGAATGATGGCCACAGTAAGTGCAGGCCTGAAGCCCACCCCCGCCACGCCAATGGCCACTGTCAATGGGATGAGAATAAACGATGTCTGAACTCCGGCCCAAAGACTTGTGATATGCGCACTGGCAGCCAAGGCAAGAATCACCAACCATCGAGCAGACTGACGTCTGTGTTGCTCCAACCACATGGTCAAAGGACCAACAGCAAGAAGAAAACAGCCAAACCCAAGTACAAGAACTTGGTGCAGCAATATCGCAGGCAGATAAGCCACATAGATTGTGACGATCCCGATCACGATAGCTGCTACAGACAGCAGAGTGCTAGAAATACGAAGATCGGATTCGAAATCCAATTTATTGATGTGACTTCCACTTGGTTGGTTCATCGGCCCCTCGCGTTTGCATTTACAGACGCAGTATCCATTTGCCTTTTAGGTCAATCGGTCAATCCTGGACTGCGTACGACTTGGAGTGTATGCAGACTCATGAATTTACGCGAATAATCGTATCTGCTTGTGCGAGTCGTGCGCCCCGTGTATGCTCTACAGCAACGATTTACTATGCAATTTACAGATCGGGTTGCCATTGTCACCGGTGCCGGGCGGGGGATTGGGCTGGGGATCGCCGAAGCGTTGTGTCGGGAAGGTGCACGGGTCGTGATCGGTGAGCTGGTGGCCGAGCGAGGCGAGGAAGCCGCAGCGATCTTGCGCGCGCAGGGATTTCTTGCAGTCGCCGGTCAGTTGGATGTGACCCAACCCGCTTCCTGTCGCGCGCTGGTGGACCGAGTGCGCCAGGACTATGGACGCATTGACCTGTTGATCAACAACGCTGGGTTGTTTTTCTTGCACAAGTCCGAGGAGATGCCGGAAGACGCCTGGCGACTGCAAGTGGATGTGCTGCTGAATGGCACGTTCTTCATGACCCAGGCGGTGGCACAGATCATGATTGCGCAACACCGCGGCAGTATCGTCAACATTGCGTCTATCGGTGGGATGGGTGGTTGGCCCATGCGCTCGGCTTACAACGCGGCGAAGGCGGCCGTCATCAACCTGACTGAAACCCTGGCGGGGGAGTGGGCACACTATGGCATTCGGGTAAATGCTGTCTCGCCCGGCGTCACGCGCACTGAGATGATGGCTGATCTGATCCGGCGCGGGATCAGCGCAGCAAAATACGACAACCGTACCCCGCTTGGTCGAGTGGCGGAGGTGTCTGAGATCGCGAATGCGGTGTGCTTCCTGGCATCGGATCGTGCCAGCTACATCACGGGTGAGAACCTGCGGGTGGATGGCGGTTGGGTGCCGTGGGCCAACATGAACGCCGTTGGCTTTCCAGAACCATGAATCAAGAGATTGTTGTCATCACCGGCGCCGGGCGTGGGTTGGGCTTGGGCATGGCCCGGCGTTTTGCCCAGACCGGCGCGCATGTCATCCTCGCCGAACGGGACCCCGCGTTGGGGATCGGCGCGGCAGAGGCGTTGCGGGCCGCAGGTTTGTCGGCTTCATTTGAGCTGCTTGATGTGACGGACGCCGAGCAAAGCCGTAGCTTGGTCGCCAAGGTTGCCCGTGAACAGGGTCGCGTCAGCACCTGGGTCAACAACGCCGGTATTTCCCGACTGGGGGCGGCGGAGACGTTGGCCCAGCGCGATTGGGACGATAGCGTCTCGACGATACTCTCAGGCACCTTCTATTGCTGCCAAGCCATCGGTCAACACATGCTCGCGCAAGGGCAGGGAGTGATCATCAACATCGCCTCAGTGACTGGACTGTTGCACGAACAGGGCCGGGTTGCCTACAGCACCGCCAAAGCGGGTGTCATCGCGCTGACCGAAGCGCTTGGCATCGAGTGGGCCAAGCGCGGTGTGCGTGTTGTCGGTATCGCGCCGGGCGTGATCCTGACGGATATGGTGCGACAAACGGTCGAAGAGGGGCAGGGGGACTTGGCCGCTTGGGAACGGCGCACGCCCATGCGCCGATTGGGCACCGTTGAAGAAATTGCCGAGGCTGCTCTGTTTCTAAGCAGCGCCGAAGCGTCTTATATCGTGGGCGAGACCCTGCGGGTGGATGGCGGTTGGACCGCTTATCAATTGTTTTGATTTGCAAGAAAGCTTGGTTCTACCGAGTAAAACGGGATAAACCACGAATCTCACGAATCTTCACAAATAATTCGTGCCGAAGGTTCGTGAGATTCGTGGTTCATCTCCCGTTAAAGTCGGGAGAGCCGAAATCTTTAGTCGGATCGTTCTAACTATGAAAATAACAGGCGCAGACCATACCAGTTTTACCGTGGCCGATCTCGATCGGTCATTGGCGTTTTATCGCGACTTGCTGGGGCTTGAGGTGCTGTGGATTCGTCCCAATATCACCAACAAGTATTGGCGGGACATTGTGGGGTTCCCGGATGCAATTGTGCGCGGCGCATTCCTGGCTATCCCCGGCACTCAGCACCGCTTGGAGTTGTATGAATACATGCAGCCACGCGGCACACCTGCGGATGTGCGCACCAACAACCCCGGCAGTGCGCATCTGTGCTTGTATGTTGATGATGTCCGCGAGGTTTACGCTACCTTGCGAGCGCACAATGTAGCCTTTCGTTCGCCACCGATTGACTTGGATGAAGGGCCGAATATCGGGGGTGTGGCGCTTTATATGGTCGATCCAGATGGCATCACCATCGAATTGTTTCAACCTCCCAAGCAGTCGGTCTAGCCGTTCGTATTTCAAGTAGTCACCCTGAGCTACGCAAAGGGCCTCGTTTATCGAAAAATAACGGAGGCCCTTCAGTACGCCCAAGGTAACAAAAGGTGTCATGAATAACAACAACCTGGTGCGTTTAAATGATTGGCTGCGCGAGCGCAAGCTTGACGGCGCGTTGTTGAGTAGCCCCTATACATTGACATGGTTGACTGGCTATGCTGCGCCCATTGAAACGGGGCCTGATCCTTTTTTAGGGGGTTCGGCATTGGCCTGGGTGCAAGGAGAACAGCTCACGGCGATTGCTTCCGATGCCGAAGCCCCGGCCCTGCGTGCGCTGGGCGTAACGGTGCAGGAATACGCGGGTTACACCGTGCAGGAACCGCTCGCTTGCACCAGCCGAATGGCACAAGTGCTACAAGCCGTGTTGGCGAAGGACATGAATCATCTGCGCGGCAGCGTTGCACTCGAACAACAGGCATTCAGTGTTGCACTGATGTCGGTGGCTCAGGCGGCACTGCCACATGCCCACTGGCTGCCAGCTGATAGTGACCTGATCGCTCTGCGCGTTGTCAAAACCGTGGATGAACTCAGCAAGATTCGCGTGGCGTTGGCCGTGTGCGACGCCGCTCAGGCGCACGTTCGCCAGGTGTTGCAGCCGGGCATGACCGAGCTGGACGTGTGGGCCTCCATGCGCGCGCAGGTCGAGTCGATTGTTGGCACCCGCATCCCGATGTTGGCCGATCTGGTCAGCGGTCCGCGCACGGCGGAGATTGGCGGGTTACCTACCACGCGGGTAATGCAATTAGGTGATGCAATCCTTTTCGATTTTGTGCCTCGTTTGGAAGGTTATTGGGGTGATTGCTGCGCGACGCTATTTGTGGGCGAGCCCAGCGAGGCGCTTAAGCGGATGCGCCAGGTCTCGCACGCTGCATTGCGGCACGGCATCAGCATGTTACGGCCGGGGGTGCGGGCTTGTGATGTTGATGTTGCCTTGCGCAAACATATTCAGGATGCGGGCTATGAACCCTATCCGCACCATACCGGCCATGGGGTGGGAGTGGCTTATCACGAAGGGCCGCGCATCGTGCCTTATGAGACGATGGTGCTGAAAGCGGGAATGGTCGTCGCGCTGGAGCCGGGCGTGTATGTGCCCGGTGTCGGTGGGACGCGCATGGAAGACGTCATGTTGATTACCCCCGACGGCTGTGAGGTCTTGACCCAACATCTGGGTGATGAGTAGCTCAATCCAGAATTCCAGAATTCATCACATTTTATTTCGGCTTGTTAGGCTTAGGACTATCTGAATGAAAATAAAACATATTGAAGCGATTCCACTGGTGCGCAAACTCCAGGATGTCTTTCAGGGCGGCACTTACAAGATCACCAGCCGTAACACCATTGTTACCCGCGTGACGCTCGAAGATGGCACGCTGGGCGAGACGTTTGGTGGCGACGAAGAGCAGTATCAATTGGATGTATGCCGCATTGTCAACGATGTGTTTGCCCCGTTGCTGCTGGGTTCAGATGTGCGTGACTTGGAGCTGAACTGGGAGCGTATGTGGCAGGCCGGTACCCACGTCGATCTGGACCATCGCGGCATTCACACCCTCGATCTGGCCAAGCATTGCATCGTCACCCAAGCGATTGCCGCGGTAGACAACGCCTGTTGGGATGCCCTGGGCAAAGCCTTGAAACAACCGGTCTACAAACTGATGGGTGGCTATCGCGACCGGGTGCGAGTCATTGCGATTGGCGGCTATGTCATGGCCGGCAAAACATTGGCCGATTTGGAAGCCGAGATCGAATATTACAAAGACAATCATGTGCTGGGCATGAAATTAAAGGTGGGCAAGCTATCGGTCGAAGAGGATATTGAGCGTACGCGGCTGGCCCGTCGAGTGGGTGGACCTGATTTCTTTTTGTGCACCGATTCAAATCAGTCGTGGGTCGTCGATGACGCCATCAAATTTGCCCGAGGCGTGCGCGACTTGAATTTGGCGTGGCTGGAGGAACCGGTGAAGTGGCATGACCAGATCGAAGGGAATGCTCGGGTGCGTGCGATTGGCATTCCGGTCAACGCGGGGCAGGGCGAAATTTCGCGGCATGGCTGCCGTGAATTGATTGTGCGTGGTGCAGTCGATATTTTGAATGTCGATGTGACGATCGCCGCTGGGGTCACCGAGTGGCGCCGCATCGCTGGGATGGCCCATTGCTTCGGTGTGGGCATGGCCCATCATGAGGAGCCGCAGATCGCCTTGCATTGTTTGGCGAGCGTGCCACATGGGCTGTGTGTCGAAATCTTCCCAAATTATCAGCGCGACCCGATGTGGTTCGACTTGCCCGAGAAAACCCCCTTGATCAAAGAGGGTTACATGCATTTGCCGGACGGCGCAGGCTTTGGCTTCCCGCTGCGGCAGGATACGATTGAACAGTGGCGTTGGACGGGATCGCCCGCCGCCGCAGGAGCTTAAAACCGTGCCCCATGATTTATTGAAAGGACGAACCGCCCTCATTACGGGTGCAGGCCAGGGTCTGGGCCTCGCTATTGCGCGGGAATTTACGGCGGAAGGTGCAGCGGTCGCGTTGGTGGATCGCAATGCTGATACGTTGGACGCAGCGAAACAGGAATTGATCGCCGCCAACGCCTCGGTTTTGTCTTATACGTTCGACATTACGGATTATGAGGCCTATGGCGCAGCTATTGCTGATGCGGTGGCGCATTGGGGCCACATCGACATCCTGGTGAACAACGCCGCGATTGTCCAATATGGCACCATTCTTGACGATACATTGGAAGGCTGGCGTAAGCAGATTCAGGTCAACCTTGAGGCGGTCTACATGGGCAGCAAGATGGTTGCGCCGCATATGGTGAAGCAGAACTTCGGGCGGATCATTAGCACCGCCTCGATTCAAGGCTTCGCGTCCAGCGGCAGTTGTGGCGCGTATAACGCGGCCAAAGGCGGCATCATCGCCTTTACCAAGTCCATGGCGGTTGAACTGGCGCCCTATAACATTGCAGTCAACGCAGTTGCTCCAGGATTTATGCGCACACCGATGTCTATGGTCAATGGTGTGGACGAGACGATGGGCGAAGATTTCATGGAGTGGTATGTCCGGCGGCGGCACGTGCCGATGGCGCGGACGGGTCTGCCCGAGGATGATGCTGGCGCCTTTGTCTTTCTGGCTTCTGAGTATTGCCGTTATATGACGGGGCAAGTGCTTGTTGTAGATGGAGGGCTGACCAGCACGTTCTGAGCCTGGTTTAGGCTACCCGCCGTATGCGCCAGGCCTGATCATGGGTAAAAGACGCTACTGCCAAACGAACGTTGGAGCCACTGGCCAGTGTGATTGCGAATGAGTATTGTCCACTGGCTGGATCAAAGCGCTCCACCAAATATGAACCTGCTGGTAAATCGAGCGTAAGCTCGCCCTGAATTGGCTGTCCGGCCCCACGCTCCACTGCATCATCCGTCAGCCCACGCGCAGTAGCCAGTTCGCGCTCATCCGCCAAGTAGATTGCATAGTCCTGACCGGGTACGCCAAATACCACGCTTAATGTATCGGCGGGCAAAGTTTTCACGACATCGTTTAGGGGCCGTGCCTGCACCAAATCCAATGAATGAATAAACACTGATAGGTGCTTCATCCAACGGCGGATATTGCGTTGTGAATCAGGCGTGCCGGTCTCCAGATAGTTTTTGATCGAGAAGTCGATGTAGTCATAGTGGCCGCCACTCAGCAATGTCACCCAGGCCCGCTTGCGGTGAATCGTCCAGCCATCCATGTCCATGTATTGGCTGGCCACGTTGTCCTCATCCTGATTGAGTGGCTTAGGTGCGCGATACGTCGCCAGCGCAAAGTCGCGCATTTCACGCAATCGCAACTGCTTGGACATGAAATCACCCAGAGGATAGGCGCGCCCGGCATAGGTCGTATTTGGCAGCGGATGCATGTTCACCACGTCATAGTCCATCCGTTCAAACGTCAAGTCAGCGTTTTGCTCCCAAGGGTTATATCGAAACGCTTGTTGCCCAGCGATGAGGTGTTTGTTGGGCATGGTCGCTTCGGTTTCACGCACCACCTGAATCAAGGCCGACAACCACTGATTCACTTCATCCAACGACGGATGGTTGTCCTTGCCCGGCGCTTGCCCACCTGGCTCATTGCAGATTTCGAAGATCACATTGTCATAGCGATTGAGCTCGCTTACGATCTTGCGCACATGCGCGACCTGGCGGGCAAATAGTTTCGGATGGCGCTGGCTGAGATAGTCCGGCCACTCGATCTCCTCAAGCGCATTCACATTATTCTTCGCGTTGAGTGGGTTGAGCTCCCAGATCTGCGGGGCGTAGGTGTTACTGAGCAGCACCACCTCGACAATGACCCCGTACTCAGCCGCCAATGCGATAAAGCGATGCAGGCGTTCGAAATATTCTGGGTTGGGCTGGTCCAAGTCGTATTTCAACTCCATATCCAGCGCCCGCCCTGGGCCAGTGCGCATAAACGGCGCAATGTAATCGGGTGTCTCGGGCTTGCAGGTTGAATAGGGATTGATCGAGGACTGCAACTCGCGGAATAGAGCGAACAGGCGCGTCATGGTGATGCGTTTCTCGGCAGTGTCGGCCAAATAGCGCTCAAAGCGGAAAGGGCGATTCATGACCGCCCCATAGTGCTCCGTCGCGGTCAGCAATACCAGCGGCTTGCCACGAAACTCAAACAGCTTGGGGTTTTGCGGATGAATACGAATCGGTTGGGTCATCGCGTGTATGCCAGCGTATCTAAATACGATTGGTCAGACGCAGAAACTCAGTCAATGCATCTGCGCTGTGATCGATATGTTCCTGCATCAACTGGCAGGCAAATTTGGCATTGCCCTCTTCGATCGCCTGCACAATCCGTTTGTGCTCTTCTATTGAACTCAACGCCCGACCTGGCAACACATGCAGGGTATCCCATGGGAACTTCGTCCACAACACTCGAATGAGCTTTAAGAGTTGCGGCATTTCGGCAGCCTGATAGATCAGCATATGAAAATCGTAGTTCTGTTTGCGCAATTTCTTGAGCTGACCCGCCGCGACATCGGCTTCCATCGTCGCCAACAGCGCGTTCAGCCGCTGGACATGCACAATATTGAGATACGATACGGCCAGGCGAGTCGCCAAGGATTCCAACGATCCGCGGATCAGATAGATCTCGCGAAGTTCGCGCACGCGGGTTTGGTTGACATCGGCCACCCGCACGCCTTTGCGGGGTGTATGGTTGATGGCGCCTTCTGCCTCTAATTCGCGCAACGCTTCACGGATTGGGGTGGAGCTGACCCGAAAACGTGCTGCCAATCGATCTTGATGCAACCGTGCACCCGGCTCCAATTCGCCCGATAGAATCTCTTCCCGCAGCAATTCCACGATTGCGTCTTTCTTTGTTTTGACAGGTTGTAGTTCCATTTGCTTTTAGCGTGCCTCTCGTCGTCTGTCATCCTCGCTGGACACATAGTCGATTTCTCGTATCATACGCGAAAGTAATTTTGTCGATATGATATGTGTAAACTGTATGTAAACTGGCGGATATTATATATAATTTCATTGTCTGGATATCAAATCGAGCATCTTGAGGTTAGGTTTTTTGGGCTCTACCGACTTTGCCGGGAAACATGTCATTCCGAATGAAATGAGCCGAAGGTCCCAGCGGCGTTAATCGTAGTTGTTTTACCGCTGGGACCTTCGGTTCGCTCTGCTCAGCATGACAACGTTAATCCCGTCAAAGTCG
>JANMVQ010000414.1:0-32959 GCA_031392845.1 Chloroflexota bacterium | reverse complement strand
ACCGGACAAACCATCGAAGTGGACGGCGGGGAAATTGTGGTGTGAGGAATGGTGGTGTGAGGAATGAATGGGGGTCGAAAAAATCTTTTATTGACGATTGCGCTATTTTTGGCGATCTGCTTGGCGCTGGCATTTTTGTTGCGCGGCTTACGCTTCGATGATCCTTTTATTACGTATCGCTTTGCCGAAAATTTGGCGGCAGGGCGCGGCTTTCTATTTAACCCTGGGGACGCACATCCGGCGTTGATTACGACGACGCCGCTCTATGCGATGGTGCTGGCCGTCACAAAGCTGTTGGGGTTCGATATTCCGAGCGTTAGCCACTGGATCGGGGCTGGCTCGCTCCTAGCGGCGGCACTGGCGCTGGCTTGGCATAGCAACAATTCTAGCGCGGTGCGCCCAGCAAGACTGGCCGGATTGTGTTTGCTCATGTTCCCGCTACTATGGCTCACGATTGGCTTCGAGACCCCACTGTTTATCGCGGTATCGCTCTGGGCATTTGTATGTGTGCAGCACAGGCAGCGTATTCTGGCTGGGGTGCTGAGCGGCATCGCACTGGGGCTACGGGGTGATGGGGTTATCGTGTTGGGCATTGTTGGCGCAGCCAGCATCCTGTTGGACGAACGCAACTGGCGGCAGCGTTGGCGCAGTCTTTTCCCAATATTGGTTCCGACGCTGCTTCTGTATGCGCCGTTGGCTGTCTGGCTCACGCTGCAATTTGGCTCACCTATTCCCAGCACACTGCAAACCAAATCGGCCCAGGCAGTCTCTGGCTTAACCGGCTTTTACACCTCCACCCGCTTCCCCGAAGGTGCATGGATTTTGACCCTGGCCTATATCCAGCAAGGCGGTTTATTTCTGGTGACGTTGGCCACGATGTTGATCGGCATTGGCGTGCTCATCCAACGGTGGCGTACGCATGTGAATTTCTTGTTACCCGTCGCATGGCTGATCGCGCATTTCGTTGGCTACAGCCTAATCGGTGTGGCACCCTATGTTTGGTATTACGCGCCCATGGTACCCGGTGTATGTGCACTATTGGGGCTGGGCTTGGCATGGCTCGTGCAACGTCTACAAATGGGCATGGTTACACCTATCGCACAACGTGTGGGCCGCACATGGGCAGGCGTGCTTGTGATCGCAGTATTGGGCTCATTGTTGATGGGCGATGTGTTTATTGCACGCATCGTCTCCGGCGGCGTGCCGCCCACACCCACAGTCATCGATTCCAAAGTGCTGCCCGAAACCAAGGTGGATATCTATGAGCGTGTCGGGCGTTGGATTGCAGCCAATACGCCGATCACAGCGACACTGGGCGTCACTGAGCTGGGTGTGATGAGTTACTACGCCCAGCGTCATACGGTTGATTTTCTCGGCCTGACCCAGCCAGCGCATATCGCTAATATTCGGCATGGCGATTTTCTGGCCGGGCTGATCCGCGAGCAGCCAGATTTTGTGGCGCTGAGCAGCGTGAATGCGATCTACGATGTAAACCCGCAGCGCGATGCTTGGTTTACCCAAGTCTATACCCCCGTAGTTACGTTTGAAGATGCACGATTTTGGGGCGGCCCAGTGACAGTGTGGCAACGCACCCGCGCGCCCATTATCGCGTCCCAGATGCTGTTCAACGGCCAGGCAGACCTAGGCGAGGGCTGGCAAATTCTGCAAGTTGAAAGCAGCACGCGCCAGGCTGACCGACGCGACCCTATCCTGCTGCGTCTGCGCTTGAAAGCGGGCCAAGCGATTGGCAACCGCACCTTGCGTGTCCAGCCTGTGGTGCTGGAAGGGGGCGATGGGTTGCCGGTCAGCAGCCGGATCATATTTACGAACCGCTGGCGCAACAATGAAACAGACTGGCTGGACATTACGCTGCTGCCCCAAACCAATCCACGGGAAGGGGCTTACGCAATCGAGGTAGGTTGGCAGGAAGGCGGGCCAACCGCCCGGGTTGGACTGCTCAAGGTGCAGCCGAATGTCAATGATGCGCCGGATAGCGCAAGCGTCATTTTGCTAAATCAGGCCACCCAGATTGGCATTCTACCTATTGACACAGACAGCCTCTGCGCAGGCAGCACCCCCAACCTGTTGCTCATCTGGCGTGGCGGCGATACTGCAAACCGCGATTACACTGTCTTCCTACATCTGCGTGATGCGAGTAATAACACCGTGGCGCAAGGAGATGGTGCGCCACGCAATGGTGGCTTCCTCTATCCGACATCGGTTTGGGAAGTGGAGCGGATTGCCGACACGCATGCGGTGCCACTCGGTATGAATGTATTGCCAGGAACTTACGCGATTGTGGCCGGGCTGTATGACCCCATTAGCAACGAGCGACTGTTGATCGACCCATCTCCTTACCGCACCCCCGATGGCGGTGTGAAAATCGGCGAGCTTGTGGTTAAATCGTGTAACTGATTCACAATGATATACACTGGATACGCCGATTTTTGGTACCGCGACGTGCCCTTGCCAGAGCGCGCCGCAAAATTTGCCGCACTTGGCATTGACGAGATTGATGTGTGGGCTTGGCGCAGCAAAGGCTCACAAATGGATGAGCTATTCGCAGCCTGCCGTGAACACAATGTTGTTCTTGCTGATACGTTTGACGAAACACCAGGCTCCCTGACCGATGCAAATGATCACCTGTTATGTCTGGACCGCTGGGCCGAAACGCTTGAGCATGCTCAACGGTGGGGTGTGCGTAGGCTGTTTATGTTCAGCGAGCAAATCGAATTGGCTCCATCTGCGAACACGCGTCATCCATCGTTGAGCCATATTCAAGGCTACGCCAAGCCTGCCTCGCGCAACTACACCCTGATGCAGAAATATGCCAACTTGATCGAAGGGATCCACAAGGTGCTGGCATTGGTTGAGAAAACCGACATTGCGGTATGGTTCGAATCGCTGAACAACTATCATCTACACGGGGATATTACGTGTACCACACAGGATATGGCGGCCGACTTGGTACGCCGCATCAATCACCCACAGTTTCGACTGGCTGTCGATTGTTATCACCAACAACGTACGGCAGGCAACTTGATCCAAGGGCTGCGCGACCATGCCGGGCTGTATGACACGGTGCATATTGCAGATGTGCCCACCCGGGGTGAACCTGGCACCGGGGAGCTGAATTTCATCAATATCGCCAAGACTTTACGCGAGTTAAATTACGATGGCAATGGTCAGAGTCGAATCGGCATGGAGTTTTATGTCGCGCCCAATGCTGAGGCAGGTGCATTTGAACGGACAAAGCAGCTATTTGAGCGCTGAGTCCTCATTGCTAATTGCGCAACTGACACTCTAACCCCATACTCAGCACTTGAACTATGCCAAAACGACAACCGCGCTACACCGTTTCGGGTGAGCTTGTGGACTGCGCGATGGGACGCGCGCCAGCCGATCTAGTGATCCGCAACGGACAATGGATATGCGTGCAGTCTGGCGAAATTATCCCCAACACGGATATCGCCATCAAAGGCTCGCGGATTGCGTATGTTGGGCCGGATGCCAGCCACACGATTGGGACAAACACACAGCTTGTGCCAGCCAATGGGCGCTATCTGTTACCAGGCTTGCTGGATGCGCATATGCACGTCGAAAGCGGCATGGTGACCGTGACTGAGTTTGTGCGTGCAGTGGCCCCACGCGGCACGACCGGCATGTTTATCGACCCGCACGAAATAGCCAATATTTTTGGCTTGCGCGGGGTCAAGCTGATGGCCGACGAGGCCGCGTTGCAACCGATCAATGTGTGGGTGCAGATGCCCTCGTGTGTGCCCTCCGCGCCTGGTTTAGAAAATGCCGGAGCCAGTCTGGGGCCAGACGAAGTGCGTGAGGCCATGCAGTGGCCCAACGTCATCGGGTTGGGTGAGATGATGAACTTTCCCGGCGTGGTCTCGGCGAACCCCAAAATGCTTGACGAGATGGCCGAGACCCTGCGAGCAGGCAAAGTCGTGGGCGGACATTACGCCTCACCCGATCTCGGACTGCCATTTCACGGCTATGCTGCGGGCGGGGCACAGGACGACCATGAAGGTACCCGCCTAGAAGATGCGGTTGCGCGGGTGCGGCAGGGTATGAAAGCCATGTTACGGCTAGGTTCGGCTTGGTATGACGTGGAAGCGCAGATCAGGGCCATCACAGAGTTGGGGCTGGATCCACGGCACTTCATCTTGTGTACCGATGACTCGCACAGCGGCACGTTGGTCAACGACGGGCATATGGATCGGGTGTTACGTCATACGATCGCCCTGGGCGTAGCGCCGATGACGGCGATCCAGATGATGACGCTCAACACTGCCGAACATTTTGGACTAAGCAGCGACATCGGCCAAATTGCACCGGGGCGCTATGCTGACATTGTGATCGCTACAGATTTGCAGGACTTCCGAGCTGAATTGGTGATCGCAGCGGGTGATGTGATCGCCGAGAATGGTGCCCTGTTGATTGAGTCTCCGCACTTTGAATATCCGGAGGATGTACGGCATTCTGTGCGGGTGGGGAAGATCATGACTCATGAGGATTTCATGATCCAGCATCAGACTACAAACACTACAAGTCATGAGTCATCAGCCACACATCATACTGAATCCGGCAACAGTTCCCAAAGCGCGTCCTTCGCCACTTGCAATGTGATCGGGGTGATTGAGAACCATGCACAGACGAGGCACTTACGAAAGATATTGCCGGTGCATGCTGGACAAGTGAAAGGTAATATCGCTCAGGACGTGTGCAAGATCGCACTCATTGAGCGCCATCGTGGCATGGGCAATGTGCAGATGGGGTTTGTGCATGGGTTTGGCTTTAATTTGCCCTGTGCAGTGGCTTCGACGGTGGCGCATGATTCGCACCACATGATCGTGGTCGGCACAGATGAAGCGCACATGGCGCTGGCCGCCAACTCCATCGCGCAGTGTGGCGGGGGGTTGTTGGTAGCGCATACCGGCAAGGTACGGGCTAAAGTTGAGATGCCGATTGCTGGGCTAATGTCCGACAAACCCGCAGAAATTGTGGCGCAACAGGCCGAAGCGCTGTTGGCCGAAATGCGCGCTTGCGGCTGTCATCTCAACAATGCCAACATGCAGCTCTCATTGCTGGCGCTGGTGGTGATTCCGGAATTGCGCATCTCTGACATGGGGTTGGTGGATGTTACGCACTTCAAGTTAATCAATGTGATTGAAGAAATTGAGAATTAAGAAGGCACGCGAAGCGGACAGAAGGCAGAAGGCAGAAGGCAGAAGGCAGAAGGCAGAAAAATCATCGCACCTTTTTTGCATTCATAATTCTCAATTCTCAATTTCACTAGGAGGTTTCTATGACAACAGTTGCAACAGAAATTGACAAATCTAAGCTAACAGGAATTCGTGAAGTGTATGACCGCGAAGGGTATGTGATTGTGCCCAATGTAATTGACCCGGATTTGGCACGTGAGGGGCGCGCGCACATTGACTGGCTGCTCAAGAAAAACCCAGATCTGCGGCCGGAGCAACTGGGGCACAACCTTATGACCAACGATGCATTTTGGGTACGATTAATTAGCGATCCGCGCATGCTAGATGTGGCTGAGCAGTTTATCGGGCCAAATATCGCGCTGTTTGCCTCACACTATATTGCCAAGCGTCCCTTCGACGGGCAGGCCGTGCTGTGGCACCAAGATGGCAGCTACTGGCCACTTGAACCCATGGAAGTGACAACACTGTGGTTGTGCCTGGATGAATCTACACCAGAAAATGGGTGTATGCGGGTGATTCCGCGCACACAACACACCCAGTTGCAACAGATGAAAGAGCGGCGCGACGTAGATAATGTGCTGAACTCCGCCATCGATGATGCGTTCGTCGACGAATCAAAAGCTGCGGATATCGTGCTGGGCGCGGGTGGGGTGTCCATCCATCATCCGAATGTGATTCACGGTTCGAATGCCAATACATCAGCCAAATGGCGCAGCGGATTAACGATCCGCTATATCCCGACTAGCACTCGCATCATGCGGGATGGACAATGGCCAAGCGCGTTTTTGTTGCGAGGGAGCGCTGTGGCGGGGATCAATACCTATTTGCCCCAGCCGAAGTGGACGGCGGAGAATAGCATGGCCTTTCGAGGGCAGGTAGAGTGGATGTAGGGGAGAATGTAGAGACGCGAAATTTCGCGTCTCTACAAGTTTCTATTTGGGCCAATCGGCATTTAGGGTGACCGTGGCCAATAGTCCAACCAAATAACGAACTTTGGCAGGTTTGGCATCTTTGGGAACTTCAAAAGCCACCCAGCCTTGCACCTTTTCGCCTTTCTTCAGCGAAATCGCTTTCAATCCATCCACCAGCGCACCTTTGATGGCCTGATATTCCTGGCCCTTTTCGTCAAACACTGAGGGCGTGGTGGGATCGACATCAAACGCATCTTTGCCGTTGGCGTTTTCAAACGCAAGTTCGGCAGCCACCAAACGCGAGTTTGGCAGCTTGGCTTTATACGCTGCCACCGCTTCTGCCGGATCTTTTACCGAGACAACAGAAAGCTCGTAGTCTGCAGTCGCACCAGATTTTAGATTGCGATCTTCGGGTGAGACGACAGTAGGCGTAGGCGGTCTATTGGATTGGGCGGGCTTGGCCGGGGCTGAATCATCACCAGTATCAGCACCACAAGCAACGAGTAACGTGGGAACGACTGCAAAAATTGCTAAAAATGATCTTCGGGGAACTTTCATCTGATCTCTCCTTCTCTTAAATCAAAAAACCTCCGAAGTCTTAGGTCATTCAGCGGAATAAAATGACCGCTCCTTCGACTTCGCGCATCGGAATGCGCTTCGCTCAGGATGCTTGGCCGTTAATTATTTTGGCGGAATGACCTTATATTGCACACTTCGGAGGCTTAATTTTAGCTGTTTTAGTTATTTATCTTTTTCATCGTACAAATAACAGGACACTTCATGCCCGCTCTCGACCCGATACAGTGGCGGCTGAGCGGTCAGACAGCGTTCCATACGGGCCGGACAGCGCGGATAGAAGCGGCAACCGCTGCTGGCGCTGGCACGCATCTCTTCCTCACTCGGCAACTTCAGATCGGTGTCCCAACGAATATCGGGGTCGGGCACCGGGATCGAACCAATCAACTGCTGCACATAGGGGTGACGCGGATTCTCAATGATCTTAGCGGTTTCACCCCGCTCGGACACCGAACCCTGAAAAAGCACATGCATGTCGTTGCCGATCTGATAAGCCGTGCTTAGGTCATGTGTAATATAGAGAAACGAGATGCCGTGTTCGTCACGCAGTCGCAGCATGATATCGAGGATCATGGCGCGCAGTGATGCATCGACCATTGAGACAGGTTCATCAGCCACGATCAGCTTGGGCTTGAGCATGTAGGCGCGGGCCACCATCATGCGCTGGCGCTGACCGCCAGAGAGCTGGTGCGGGTATTTCTCCAATACCTCATCACCGCGCATGCCCACGACTCTGAGCGCATCTTCGATCATGTCGCGCGCTTGGCGAGGGCTACTGGCCAGCTTAAAACGCTGAATGGCTAGATCAAATATGTGCTTGACTCGATAAAACGGGTTATAGACCTCATATGGATCTTGGAACACCGCCTGCACTTCGCGCCGGTAATCTATCTTCTGCTGAGCCGTCATGGTGTCGATATCGACACCCTTATACATAATTTGGCCCGAAGAGAGTGTGACAAATCCTAGCAAGACACTAGCCAGCGTGGTCTTGCCGCTGCCGCTCTCGCCTGCAATGGCAGTAATCGTGGACGGCTTCGTGGCAATCGTCAGGTTGAAATCCTGCAATGCCACGACTTTGCGCCCACCGCCGAAAAAACCGCCCCCATAAATTTTTGTGGCATTCTTAATTTCGAGCAAAGGCGTCAAGTCAGTCGTTGTACTTGATTGAGCTGTAACTAAATCTGCTGTCATTGTCATATCGTATCCAATTCATCTTTTACTCATCCAACTAAACCAGGCTCTATTTTATGGATGAATGTTTGTAAATCTAGAACTTCAAATGCGTCCGTCTTGAGTTCTCGTAAAAAATGTCGATTGTCTGAGATCAGATGATCTACTCCAACCCATTCTGCAAATGCTCCTATGTAAGCATCACCTTTTTCACGCAAACCCAACTTGATATAACGTTGCACAAGTTCAACGGGTGGAGGCTCATACACAATTGAAGCATCTTCAGATATGCGAAAGAAAGAATAAAATTGCTGAACTTGCCGAATTTCAAATAGGTTTTGTGTAACTTCCAAAGCGGCAATGAGCGGGATCGTCAGTCGAAGCTTTGGATTCAGCATCGGTATAAGCTGTGCAAGCAATTGATCATTTTCAATCAACCCGCGAATGAAAACACAGCTATCTATACAAATGCGCATATTCGGCATCCCAAATTTCTTGGCGCGTCTTTCTCAGTTGCTTTACGATCTCATCGACTGTCTTTCCTTCCAATGGATGATTGGAATGTTGAACACTCACAGCTAATTCTTGCCATACTCGCATCCTCTCCAGACGATTTCGCTCAGCTTTAACCAAATGGGCAACAGCTTGAGACGGTTCTAATTTCAGCTCACCAGCCAGTTTAATCACTGCATCAAAAACATCGGTGGGAAGTTCAAGAATACGTGTCATAGCATGAATTATAGGTTGATCTAACTCGCTGCCGCCCAGTTTGGCTCATACATATGGCACGCCGCCAATTGATCCGTTGCATATTCTATGAGTTTCGGTTTCTCTGCGCGACACAAATTTTTCACATGCGGGCAGCGAAACTGAAAAGAACAGCCCGGTGGTGGATTGCGCAAATCGTGCGTCAGACCCTCTGTGATCTTGAGCGCCTTCTTCTCTTTGATCGAGGGAATCGATGCAATAAGCAGTTGGGTATAGGGATGCAATGGGTTCTTGAATGCGCCGCGCACTGGAGCGATCTCGACAATATTGCCGGCATACATCACGATCAGACGATCCACAAGCTGAGCCTGCAAGCCCATATCGTGACCAATCATGATCATGGACACATTTAGCCGCTTGCGGATATCCATCAAAGTCTGCGCCACCACCCGCTGCACAACTACATCCAGCGCACTAGTAGGTTCGTCGGCAATCACTAGGAGCGGGTTGAGCACAATTCCCATGGCAATGCACACGCGCTGCTTCATACCGCCACTTAACTCGTGCGGGTACATGTCATAGACGCGTCCGGGCAAGCCCACGAGGTTAAGCAAATCCAGAATGCGTTCTTTCAGCTTGACTGAGTCCTGCTTGCCCTCATGAGTGGTGATGGCATCGATGATTTGCTTATTAATGCGCATTACCGGGTTAAGCGAATTCATCGCGCCTTGCGGAATCAGCGCAATTTTCTTCCAGCGCAATGCGCGGAACTGCTCATCGCTCAACGGCGCAACATCCTGACCATCCAGGATAATCTGCCCACCCGCCAAGCGGCCCGGTGGCTGAATCAAACGTAACAGCGCCATCGCTGTCGTCGTTTTGCCACAACCCGATTCACCAACCAAGCCAACGGTCTCGCCTTGATAAACCTTGAAGCTGATCCCGTTCACCGCAATCACATCTCCACGCGGGGTGGAGTAATGCACGCGCAAATCATTTACATCAAGAACCACTCGCTTGCCACTTTTGTCACTCGAAGAGGGTGCATTGGGCTGTTGAGCTACTGTCTGTGTCATGCCATTCATCCGTTATTTCTAATTTTCAAACGCCAAACGTCAATTTACATCTTGGCGGTTCATGCTTCATACTTCACAATTATGACTTCTCTTTAGCTGCCCTTAAACTGACGCAAGCGCGGGTTTGCAACTTCATCCAGACCGGTGGCCACCAGAAAAAGGCCTTGAAAAATAACTGCCAGAATAACCAATGGGAAGCCCCACCACCACCACATGCCACGAATCACGGCGGAGGCTTGGTTGGCGTAATAGATTGTCATACCCAACGTGGGGATGCGAGTCGGGCCCAACCCTAACGCCTCTAGGCCAGTCGAAGCCAAGATCGCGCCCGAAACACTCCCTGTGAAACTGGCAGCCAGATAAGGCAGCATGTTCGGCAGCATTTCGCGAAAGATCACATCAAATGTGTTGGCCCCAGATAGGCGCGCCATCCGGATATAACCGCGCTCGCGCAATGTGAGCACCTGCGCGCGAATTAAGCGGGTCGGCCCGGCCCAAGCGAATAGCGCGACCAGAACGGCCATCGTGTCGCGGTCGATTTGGCGAACAAAGGCAGAAATCACGATCAAGACCGCCAGTGAGGGAATCGTCAGCCAGGCATCGGATAAGGTCAGGATAACCCGGTCGACTGTGCCGCCAATGAAGCCAGAAATACAACCCAGCACGATACCAATGAGTATGCCGACAGTCGCGGCAATCATGCCCACGCGTAGCGAGCTGGAGCCGCCACTAAGCAGCACGGCCAGCATATCGCGACCGCTATTTTCAGTACCGAGGGGATGGTCTGAACCACCATTCGGCATCCACATAGGCGGCAAGTCTTGAGGTGAACTGCCGACACGGGCCAACTTCAAATCCCAGAATAGTCCACCTAGGGTGCTGGACATTGCCACCAACAAGATCAAACTTAACCCGACAATCAGCTTGGGATTAACCCAAGGTGAGTCGAAACGATTAATCCGAGATTTTGCAACCACGTTTGTTGGAGAAGGGTCTATAGATTTAGCTGCCATATTCTATTTTTTTAGAGAAATTCGCGGATCAATAAGCGGATAAATCAGATCGATGATGAGCACTGCAGTCGCAGTCGTCAAGACCAAAATATAGACAATCCCTTGCATCAAGGTGTAGTCACCATTCACAATGGCATAGTACAGCAACTTGCCAAGCCCAGGATAAACAAAATAAGTCTCGACCAAGGTCGAGCCGCCCACAATCAAGCCCAGCGTCAATGAGAGTGCGGTCAGTTGCGGTAGCAGAGCATTGCGCACAGCATAGCGTATGAATAGCCGCCTCATGGTCAGCCCTTTGGCCTGACCCAAAACCATGTAATCCTCACCGTCCGTTGTCACCATCATGCCGCGCATACCCAAGGCCCATCCGCCGGCGGTGGTCAGAATAATAGCGAATGCCGGCAGCACAGAATGATGCATAGCATTCAGGATAAACGGCAGATTCATTCCAGGAGAAACCACGGTTTGATCATAACCACCCGTACTTGGAAACCATCCCAACCCAAACGCAAAGATAAAGCTCAACAACAACCCAAACAAAAATGCAGGAATTGAAGAAAACGTGAGCGTGATCGGCAGCAAATTACGTACTGTACCCGGGGTTTTACGCCAGCCGATCAACGCGCCCACGGTATTGCCAAATAAAAAGGTGAGCAAAGTCGCGAACGTGAGCAGCCCAATCGTCCACGGCAATGCGCGAGCAATCATGTCCCAGACCCGGCTGGGAAATTGGGTCAATGAATACCCAAAATCAAACGTAACGCAGCTTTTCAAATAGTTGAAATACTGCACATACCACGGGCCATCCAACCCAAAGCGTTCACGCCAAACCTTAATCAGCTCGGCACTATTTTCGATAGTCGCGCCCTGTGCTGTCATACGCAAAATCATGGACGCAATGGGGTCGCCTGGCGCAAGGCGCGGAATCGCAAAGATCAACGATGCGCCAATCCACACCGTGAATAGCCACATGAGAAGACGGCGGGACAAATACTCTTTTGTAAGACCACCCATAAGAAACTATGAAGTATAAAAGAAGAACTGAGAATTTTGACTGCAGAATTGAGAAAGGGGAGCCGCCCATGAGCGGGTCCCCTTTCTGCCTTCCTAATTCTGCACGCTTTGCGTCAATTTCTTCTTACTTGGTCACTTTCTTGATATTCACGAGAATATCAAACGTGCTCTGCCACCAAGTCCACGACGGAGCATACTTGTTCTCGTCGCTGGGCCAATTGGTCCAATAAGTGGTATCGAACGGAATCAACTTCTTGGCATTGGTGATCGGAATATTTGGCAATTCCTTGAGATACTCCTCAATCGCCACCAAATACAGCTCATCAATCTTCGGGTCGCCCAGTGGCAACACGCTCATCTCATCGACGGCCTTGCTGAAAGTGTCATTGCTCCAGCGCCAACCGTTCTTCGAAGCGCGTTCGCCCACCGGCACAATCCACTTCTTGTTGAGGGTGTCCAAGGTCGCCCATGGCTCGTTGACCGATCCGCAGCTCTGCCAACCCATATGGGTTTCGAACTTGCCGAAGTTGAGGTTATCACCCCACAACTGACCGGCTTCCTTTTTGTGTGTCGCATTGATACCGACGGCTTGGAACTGCTCGACCAACACATCGGCAATGCGCTGCTTCTCAGTGAATGCTTCATGCGTGGCAATCACCATCGACAACTGCTTACCATCCTTCTCGTAGTAGTCGCCGTTCTTCTTCCAACCCTGCTTTTCGAAGATTTCCATCGACTTCTTAGGATCATGCTTCCAGATCGGATACTTCTCGAACAAGCCCTTCGATTCAGCTAGCTTGTCCAAGCGCTGCATGGGCGGATACATCGGGAACGGAACACGATTCGGGCTGGTGGTGCCTTCATAAGCCACCTTGATGATTTGATCGCGATCGATGGCGTAGGCTACGGCCCAGCGCATCTCTATGTTGTCCCACGGAGCCTGGAGGGTGTTGAACTCGAAGTTGCGCGGGCAAGGATCAAGCACCGCATACGGCGCATCTTTGAACCAGGCAATCATGGCTGGGTTTTTCGCTTTCAGGGTATCCCATGCACCCTTGGTGATGTCCATTACACTGTCGAGTTTATGCTCAACAGCCAGCGCTACCTTGTTCTCTGGCGTGCCAGGCACGGTCCAAATCAAGCGCTTGGGGGCGGGCATTGGCTTCACACCAGCCTTGGCAGCCCACCAGTTGTCATCACGATCATAGATGAACTGGGTGCCGTCTGTATTGAAGCTGGTCAGTTTATACGGACCACTGAACACTGGCGACTTACCAGCCTCATAGTTCTTGAAAGTAAGTGGGTCCTGCTTCTCCCAAATATGCTTTGGCAAAATGGAGAAACTGCCCCACAGCTTGACCGAGAAAAGATCTAACTGGAACCGGGGATTCGGCTCGGTTAGGGTGAATTCGACAGTCTTGTCGTCAGCTTTCTTCACTGATTTGACAAACTTCTGAATGTCGGCGACACCGGGGCCAGTCCATTCTTTGGTCTTCAAAGCAGTCTCTATGGTCCAAACGACATCATCAGCACTTACAGGTACTCCGTCGTTCCATGTCGCGGCGGGCTGTAGCTTGAGTGTCCAAACTGTGCTCTCAGCATTGGCCGACATGCTCTCACCCATCCACGGCTCAAACTTGCCGGTCATATAGTTGAGGATGAAGAGCGGCTCCATCATTGACTGATGTAAGCCTTGATTGCGGGCGCTGCCTGGCACCATCGGATTCCATACATCCGGGGACTGAATGGCATTCCCGTCAATATCGAAAATGACCGTATCTTCGCGGGCGACTTCGCCCGCAGGTTTAGCCTCAGCCTTGGGGGCCTCGGTCGGCTTGACCTCTGCTTTCGGAGCCTCGGTGGGCTTGGGAGCCTCGGCCTTGGGGGCCTCGGTTGCCTTAGGAGCCGCCGGTGCGGCAGGGGCAGCTGGGGCAGCTGCCGGCGCGGCAGGGGCGCATGCGGCGGCCAAAATCGCAATCGCGATAGCCGGTGCAATCAAACGAAATTTCTTTTTCTGCGCGTTCATTAACTTCTCCTTCTTAACTTAGCTTTCGTATATTTGAAACTTCTTGGAAACAATTCGAATTCAAGAAATGGTGTTCGAGATCGTGTACTAGTTATGACTCAGAATTAAGCCAAATTTATTGAGTGCATCACCTCCCAAAATTCAATGCCAGATGACTGAATACAGGGGACGCTTGACCAGCACAGATCTGTTTCATTCTGTTTCCAGCCTTATCAGGGTCCAGTACTTCACGAATTGAGATAAACATCGTCATCGACAATGTCTCGTTTATAGTGATACTGAGCAGAATTGTCAAATGAAACCCTTTCCAAATTTTCAGGCAAATGTTAATCCAAGTCAATCCAAGCAACCTCGTCACCCTAGTCACCGGTGCCAGTAGCGGCATCGGACAGGCCACTGCCCGCAAATTGGCTAGCGAAGGGCATCGACTCGTGATTACTGCTCGCCGATTGGATGCCTTGCAACAACTGGCGACGACGCTCGGGTCAGACGTGCTGGTGGTGCAAGCAGACATGCAACAGGTGGGCGATATCGAACGGCTGGCGCAGCAAGCACACGCCCGGTTTGGCCGGGTCGATGTGTTGGTTAATAATGCGGGTGTAGGTGAAGGCCACCCGGCCTATGCCGCCAGCGATGCCCAAATCAACCTGATCATAGGCACTAATTTCGTTGCACCTGTGCAACTGGCCCGTTATATCGTCCCGGGCATGATCGAGCGCAAGCGCGGACATGTGATCAACATTGGTTCAGTCGCCTCGCACTTGGCTGTGCCCACTTCCAGCCTATATGCCGCCAGCAAACATGCGTTAAAAGGCTGGAACGATGCCCTACGGCGTGAATTGCGCAACACCAGCGTACAGGTCTCACTGGTCTGCCCGGGCTTTATTCGCACCCCGATGACCACAGGCGTCAAAGTTCCCATGCCTGGCCCGGAGGCGGTTGCCAATGTCATCAGCAGCTTGATCAAACGACCGCGCCGCGAGGTGTTTGTCCCGGGCATCTATTGGTGGATGACCCGGTTGGCCCAGCTTTCTCCACCCCTGACAGATTTTCTGCTGGCGCGCATTAACCGATCCGAGGTGTGACGGTGCGCGATCGTCCGCGTGATCGTGATCGTTCACGTGATCGTTCACGTGATCGTATTCGTATTCGTTCACGTGATCGTGATCGTATTCGTTCACGTGATCGTGATCGTGATCGTATTCGTTCATGTGATCGTGATCGCGACCGATGGGATACTTAACGTAACATGTTGCCTACTCGCTGGTACAAAGTCTTTCGCGATCTCTGGCTGAATAAAACACGCACCCTGCTGGTAGTTATGTCCATCACGGTCGGCGTGTTCGCGGTGGGTGCTGTTACCAGCGCACGCGAGATTCTGTCACGTGATCTTTCGACCCAATACACCCGCACCAGCGATCTTAGCGCGGCCATTTTTGCGTCGCAGTTGGATGAGAATTTTATTGATTCCATTGCGAAAATACCGGAGATTGCAGATGCGCAAGGCCGGGCGGTATATCTCTTGCGAGTCAAAAATATCGAGCCGCGCGCCAACATGATCCTGCACGGCATTCAAGATTTTAATGATGTGCGGATCAATCGTTTCTTTCATATCACCGGCCCGCAAGTGCCACCCAAACGCGGGATACTGTTGGAACGCGCCGCATTTGAACTGTTTAAGGTGAAAGAAGGAGACTTGGTCACGGTGGACTTGCCCGATGGCAAGCAGCGCGAGTTGCAAATCGTGGGCAGCGTGTTCGATGTAAACGCTCCGCCCCCGCGCTTTGCCAGTTTTGGCACAGCTTTTACCACTTTGGAAACGCTCGAATGGCTTGGCTTTCCCAAGGGCTACTCGCAGATCCGCATCCGGGTACGCGAACAAGTAGCCAATCGCGAATATATTCAACAAATCGTCGACAAGATCAAAGAGCGGGTCGAAGACAGCGGGCGCATATTTTTTGGTTCGAATGTGGTCCAGAGCCCCGGCCAGCACTACGCCAACGAGCAAATCCAAGCCATTCTGTTGATTCTGACCGTGCTGGGTGGCCTTTCGATGTTCCTGAGCGCGTTCCTAGTGGTTAATACGATCTCAGCCATTCTGGCCCAGCACACCAAACAAATCGGCATCATGAAAGCGATTGGTGGGCGTTTCCATCAAATCTCCAGCATGTATCTGACCATGGTGCTGGCTTTCGGCCTCTTGTCTATGCTGATTGCAGTCCCGCTAGGTGCGGCAGGGGCACAAGGGTTGACCCAGTACATCGCGGGTCTGCTCAATTTTGATATTTTGACCAGCGGCGTGCCCATCAATGTCTTACTGATCGAAATTTCGGCTGGGTTAATTGTGCCTATGCTGGCCGCACTCATCCCCATTTTCAGCGGCACGCGCGTCACTGTGCGCGAGGCCATCTCATCGACAGGCATCGATCAAGGAGCGACGGAGCGCGTGGAGCGTAAAGCAAGGCGCTTTATGCCCCACACCCCACGCCTCACATTCATCCCCCGTCCATTGGTGCTATCGCTACGCAATACCTTTCGTCGCAAAGGGCGCTTAATGCTGACGTTAGGCACGTTGATTTTAGCCAGCGCCATTTTTATCTCGGTATTCACCGTGCGAGATTCGTTGCTGCGCACCTTGCAGGATTCATTGCAATATTGGAGCTATGACATCGAAGTTATCTTGGCCAACTCGCAAGCCGAGGACAAGGCCCTTAACCAGGTGCGCCAAGTTCCGGGTGTAATGTATGCCGAAGCGTGGAGCGCCGACACAGTCCGGCGGGTGCGGCCCGACCGCGAGGAAAGCCGTAACTTCGCCATCATTGCACCCCCAACCGATAGCCCCCTCATCCAACCCATTATCATGGCGGGCCGTTGGCTAAATGCGGATGAACCCACCGGTGTGGTCATCAACGGCGAAGTCCTGGCGGATGAACCCGATCTAAAAGTCGGCGATAGCCTCACCCTGAAATTTGGCGCGCGCAAGTTTAACTGGCCCATCATCGGCATTGCCCAAAGCACCCTGACCGGCCAAGTGCGTAATCCACGCGTGATCTATATGAATCAGGAAACCTATCGCCATACGCTGGGTATTGGGCGACAAGTGCGCACCTTGGTCGTGGTGACCGAACAACATGATGGGGTGTTTCAAGCCGCTGTTGCACGCGACATCGAAGAAAACTTCCGGCGCGCTCAGATGCGGGTGGACACATTTGAGACGATCACCGACCGACGCAGCCAGATCCAATTTCAATTCGATTTGCTGATTACGTTTTTGGTCATTATGGCGGCGCTGCTGGCTGTTGTCGGTGGACTGGGCCTAACCGGAACCATGAGCATCAATGTGCTAGAGCGCACCCGCGAAATCGGTGTGATGCGGGCGATTGGGGCCTCCGACGGCTCCATTCGCCAGATCGTGATCGTCGAAGGCATCTTGATCGGGCTCATCAGTTGGGCTATTGGGGCGCTAATGGCCTGGCCGATCAGTCGATTGCTCAGTGACGCGGTAGGCGAAGCTTTTTTGCGGCGTGCGCTCAAATTTGGCTTTTCGTTTGAGGGTGTCGTTATATGGCTGGGAGCCATTCTCGTTATTGCTGCGCTGGCCAGTTTCTTCCCTGCCTGGCGTGCCTCGCGGCTGACTGTGCGGGAAGTGCTGGCGTATGAGTAAATGCTTTATCATACGCTTAAACGTATGTGCTATAGTAACTTATATGGTACGCCTACTGCCCCGGGTTCTCCCTATCATGCCTGTAACAGATCTGCGCAATCAGGCAAAGCAAGCGTTAAAACAGGCCCATGAACAACCCGTTGTAATTACCCAAAACGGGCGGCCAAGCGCTGTACTCCTAGATTACGAAATCTACAATGAATTAGTACAGATTGTCGAACAAATGAACCGCCAAAATGTAGAAGAGCGGGCGTTCTGGCAATTCGCTTCAGAAGAGTCTCTAAACAAGATTTGGGACAACCCTGCCGACGCTGTCTATGACAACTGGCAAGAGCTATATGGCAAAAATTCCTAAACGCGGTGAGATTTTATTAGTGCCGTTTCCCTATAGTGATATGAGCACCAGTAAGGTCAGACCAGCGATTGTGATCAGTAGCGCGAATTATCAGAAGTCTCAGCCAGATATCATCGTAGGGGCAATCACCTCAAACGTGTTAGCTGCAACTACATCTTGTGATTACATTTTGCTCGATTGGCTACAAGCAGGATTAAAAATGATTTCTGCATTCAAGCCTACTATTTTTACGCTCGATCCCAAACGCATTATTCACTTTGTTGGCAGTATTAGCAATCGTGATATGCAGGAAATTGAAAAGCGCCTCAAACTAACGCTGGATTTATGAACACAAACGAACTTGTGCTTCAGCATATCGCGCGAAGAGGTAAAGATTCATCATCATTGCTCATTCTGCTGCACGGCTACGGCAGCAATGAGCAAGACATGTTTGGCTTCGCGCCCGTATTTGACGAGCACTTTACGATCATCAGCGTTCGCGCCCCGCGCGTGACACCAGGCAACGACTATGCTTGGTTTGATCTGGCCTTCGCTGCAAATGGCGATCTAACCTACGAGTCGGCCCAAATCATCGAAGCACAGCAAAAACTTACCCAGTTCATTGGCGAAGCAGCCATCGCTTACTCCATTGAACCGAAACAAATATTTCTATTGGGTTTCAGCCAGGGCGGCATGATGAGCGCGTTGATGGCCTTGAGCAAACCTGAATTGATTCGCGGGGCCATTGTGCTGAGCGGCTGGGTGCCACTCGAAGCGCACGCTATGCTGGCCTCACCCGACCAACGCAGTGCGATCAATGTCTTTATCGGCCACGGCATCTTCGATGATGTCGTCCCCGTCAAACAAGGCCGCGCTGCCCGCGACACCTTTGCTGCATTCGGCGTCCCCCATGTCTATCATGAATACGCCACAGCCCATCACATCAACGAACAGTGTCTGGATGATGTCGCCACTTGGCTGGATCCACTGAGTTGAAAGTGCAAAGTTGAAAGTAAAAAGTGGCTGTCTCCACTTTCAACTTTGCACTTTCAGCTTCTTTTCATTAGCCCTACTAACAATTTGCTATAGTGGCTCCATGAGTAATTCACCCCAGGCCGCTGCGCCCCCGTTTTCCGGGTCAGGCGCGGGCAGCCCCTCTGAAACAAATACCGAAACCGACCCCAACTACAAATGGAAAGTGCTGATCTCGGTGATCTTTGGCATCTTCATGATCATCCTGGACAGCACGGTCGTCAATGTGGCTTTTCAAACTCTGCGCCGCGAATATGGCGGATCAATTGCGGATTCACAGTGGGTGTTGAGCATTTACGTATTGGCGCTCGGCATCACTACGCCAGTGTCCGGATATCTGGGTGATCGGTTTGGCACCAAACGGGTGTATCTATTGGGTCTCGCACTGTTTGTGACCGGGTCGCTATTGTGCGGCTTTGCCCCTTCCCTGCTATTTCTGATCATCGCACGCGCCATTCAGGGCATCGGGGGCGGCATCTCACAGCCACTTGGCCCAGCCATGATCTATCGCGCTTTTCCCATTAACCAGATTGGCACCGCGCTGGGCTACTTCGGCATTGTGCTGACCGTGGCACCGGCACTGGGGCCGATGCTGGGCGGCGTACTGGTCGATGCAAACCTATGGCGCTTGATTTTCTTCGTGAATGTGCCGATTGGCATCGTCGGGGTGTTTCTCGGCTCGCGCTTCCTGCGCAACGACAAAGCCCCCCAAACGCCCAAGCTCGATCCCGCCGGATTGATCCTGGCGATTATTGGCTTTGGCTCGGTGTTATATGCCGCTAGCGTAGCCGAGAGCAGCGGCTGGACCGCGGGCAACACGCTGATGTTTTTTGGCATCGGCACGGTCGCGCTGATTGCTTTTGCCATTGTCGAGCTGTATGTGGTCAAAGAGCCATTGCTCAATCTGCGGTTGTTTAAGAATAGGATATTTGCCAATGCCACCTTGATCGGCTATGTGGCGACGGTCGCTTTATTTGGTGCAGAATTCCTGATGCCACTGTATTTGCAGGCCATGCGTGGACGCACTGCCATTGAGACCGGCACGATTTTGCTGGGCGTAGCCCTGGCTTCCGGCATCACCACCCAGTTGGCTGGTCGGCTATATGACCGTATCGGCCCACGGCCACTGGTGGTGGTTGGGTTCGCCATCCTGATTGTGAACACCTGGCAATTGGCGCAACTCCAAGCGCTCACTTCGATCTCGTGGATCGTGTTTCTGCTGATTCTGCGTGGGCTGGGCGTAGGACTGGTGCTGCAAACCACATTCACGACCGCGTTAGGTAGCGTGCCACGTCCACAACTTACTCGTGGATCGAGTCTGCAAAACAGCACTCGCTTTGTGGTGCAGGCGGTGGCGGTCGCGGCGTTGGCCACGGTGCTCTCCAGCACGCTCTCACCAGAAATACGCGCGCTACAAGACAAAGCACGTGCGTCCGGGGTGAACCAAACGGCGCAACAAGCGCGCTTTGGGGCCTGCGAAACACCTGGCGTAGCAGCGGCAAACAACCTGCCAATTACAACTGGCGACCCGACTGCTGCTGATCGTCGCCAAATACGTGCCATGCTGGATCGCTTATGCAGCGAGAGCATCGCTGGGTTTGAGAGGACTTATCAAATCACCTTCTACGCGTCGATTGTGGCCTTTCTCCTATCGTTATTTCTGCCCGGTTGGCCCGGCACCTGGGCCGGACGTGCAGCCATGCAGGGCAGCGGCGAGAAACGTGAGCCAATGCCGGTGGGGGGACACTGAGAAAATTGAGAAGTAAGAATTATGAAGTATGAAATTCATGCCTCACACTTCATAATTCTTACTTCTCACTTCTCAATTCATCCTTGATGTGGGTGTCCAAGCGCGAGTTCTTCCGCCGTAGCATCGCGCACATCCATGACTTGGACGTGAAAGTTTAGGGTTTCGCCTGCCAGCGGATGGTTGCCGTCGACGGCGATGAAGTCACCGTCGATCTCGGTGACGGTCACCATCATTGTCGCTTCCTGAGAGCGCGCCTGAAATTGCATGCCAACGACTAGGTCAGGGGTATCGCCGAATATTTTGCGATCAACGGTTTGCATCAATTCTTCATCGCGTATGCCGTAGCCATCGTGGGGCTTGACCAACACATCCAATATATCGCCGACGGCCTTATTCGCCATCGCCTTCTCCAAGCCCGGAATGATGTTGCTGTGCCCATGCAGGTAGGCCAATGGGTCACCGCCAACGGAAGAATCAATCACCTCACCCTGGTCATTTTTCAGGGTGTAATGCATCAACACCACTTTGTCATCTGAAATATTCATTACTTTCTTACCTTTATTATTTGCGCTTCTCCCGACTGTATGTGGATCTTTCACCGCAGGGGCGCAAAGGAATTCTTACAAAAGTTCTGCGCTCTTTGCGCCCCTGCGATAAAGTTCTTCTGCGATCTCGTAATTCTGAGCCCTGCTTCTACCTCAACTTCTGCAACCGTTCTGCCGCCAGCCTAAGCGTGGCTTCGCGCTTACAGAAGGCGAAACGCACGATATTTCGACTTAGTTCCGGGCGAGAGAAGAAGGGTGATCCCGGCACGCAGGCCACGCCAATCTCTTTGGCCATCCGCATGCCAAACGTGAGGTCATCTTCTGTGCTGACCGCGCTGAAATCGGCCATCGTGTAATATGCACCCTGCGGCACGACTGGCTTGAAACCCACCTCACGCAATGTCTGAATCATGAAGTCGCGCCGCCAGGTGTAATCGGCCTGCATTTTGGCGTAGTAGTCATCGCCCAGATCGAGCGCTGCAATAGCCGCGTGTTGCAAAGGCGTGGCCGCGCATACGCTCATAAAATCGTGCGCCTTGCGGATGCTGGCCATCAAATCTTCGGGAGCAACCGCATAGCCCAAGCGCCAGCCGGTGACGCTAAACGTCTTGCTCATACCGCTGATCGTAACCGTGCGATCGGCCATACCCGGCAGCGTGGCAATGGGAATATGGCGCGCGCCATCATAGGTAATAAACTCATAGATCTCGTCGGTTAGCGCGATCACATCGTGCTGCTGGCACAGCGCGGCGATGCACTCCAACTCGGCCCGATTAAATACTTTGCCAGTGGGGTTATGGGGCGATGTCACGATAATGACTTTGGTTTTATCGCTAAACGCGGCGGCTAGATCGTTTGGGTCGAACCACCATTCCCCGGCCCCGGCCAAGCCATTGAGTTGCCCATCGACCGGCGGACGTAACGACACGAAACGCGGGGTGCTTTGGGTGATATGACAATTCGGAATATAGCTCTCGTAATACGGTTCGAAAAAAATGACTTCATCGCCAGGATTGACGATGGCCAACATCGAGGCAATCATGCACTCGGTTGCGCCACAGCACACCACCAGGTTTTTGTCAGGGTCGACATCCATCTCATAGCGCCGCTGGTAATGGCTGGCCAAGGCGTCGCGCAAGGGCTTGAGACCCCAGGTAACCGAGTACTGGTTGTGATCATCCTGAATTGCTTTGGCAGCCGCTTCTTTGATCGCGGCGGGCGCGCCAAAATCGGGATAGCCTTGTGACAAATTCACCGCGCCGACACTGAGCGCGACACGGGTCATCTCACGGATAATGCTTTCGGGGAACTGCTGGGTACGGAAGGAAGTTCGCATGCTGTGGCTCTTATAACGAGTTACGGATGATTGGTCAAGTATTTGATGAACTAGGGCTTCAACCGGACATGCCCAATGTGCATCTCTGTCTCGCCCCGCTGCACCAGATCGGCCAAAGCCCGCCCGATGCCGATGCTGAACTTGAACCCATGACCGCTGCACGGCGAGGCCAAGGCAATGTGCGGATACCCAAGCACTAAATCCACCACAAAATGCTCATCGGGCGTGTTTGAATATAAGCAGCACATGCTGGTCAATAACTCACCAGCTGCGTCGGGCAAATAGGTCTCTAGATAGCGCCGCATCCGTGCTTCCACTTCGCGGTTGGGAACGCGAGCCAGGTTATTGGGATCGATGTAGTGCCGATCGTGGTGAAAACCGCACTTCACCCCAGCTGGATAGCCATCAGCCCCCAGCACCGGGAAGCCATAGCCAATCTCGCGCCCGTAGTGAATCCAAATCGGGAATCGCTCCGGCTTAAATGCGCCGTCTAATAAACGTGGCGCAAAATAGTGCAACTGCTCGCGCTCAATACGCAATGGCAATTGCAATCCTACATGGCCTAACATAGCGTTGGCCCATGCGCCCGCCGTAATGATGATCTTGTCTGCGCGATAGATGCCTTTGGCGGTAATAACCTCTGCCCCCGCGTCATGCGGCACGATCCGCTGCACCGGTTCGTTATCTTGAATGGTCGCGCCGTGAATGACGGCTTGCGCACGCAGGGCATTTACTGCCCGGTCGGCCCACACAAAACCAGTGTCGGGCGAATACAACACCCGGGTTTGCTCCGGCACGTGCCACTGTGGGAAACGGGCGGCGAGCTGCGCCGGGGTCAGTTCTTCAAACACTGCGCCAATGGCCTGCAACGCTTCGCTCACTTCTTGAACACTGGTCAACCCCACATCATCATGTCCCAAGTCCAGACCACCGATCAGTCGCAATAATTCGACGTTAGCCTGTTTTTCCAACGCATGCCACAGCGGTCGGCACTGCATGGCCAGCCGGGCATAGTTTGAATCGGTATAGGCAAAGCGAAAAATACGCGATTCGCCATGCGAGCTGCCCAGCGCATGACCCAGTGCAAATTGCTCCAGTACCAACACTCGCAACCCATCAGCCGCCAAGTGATATGCCGCCGCGCTCCCCATCGCCCCTGCACCCACAATGATGGCATCGTATTTTGTCTGCATTGGCCGGAGTATAGCGATCAGCCGTCAGCAACAAGCATCACCCCTTCATCCCCCTCACCTATGCAGTCCTCCATCCCCACCTTCCGCTATCCGCTTCAGATTCGCCATCTGCATTTCGACAGCTTGTTGGTTGCGTTTGACCAATAGATTGCCCATAAATTGCAATGGGCCGGGTACCTCGTAATCCAACGACACCGAAACGTGCGTTTGGGTGGCCTCTTCCGTGGGCGAAAATCGCCACTCCCAGTGCGATGGAATGCCGCCATGCGTGTCTACCACCAAGCGATGCGGATAGTCATAAACCATGACCTGGCTGCGCCCGCTCAACTTGATCGCGCCAAAGCTGTATTCCCAATCCGTATCATGCCCACCCAACGGCGACTGTTGATGCGATACGACGGTGATATCTGGGTTGATGCCGCCCAGATGCTCTGGCTTACTCACCAGATTAAAGATCGCCTCAATTGGCGCTTGGATAACTGCTTCTCGATCAACGTGATAAGTCATAATGTTCCCTACACAAAGGTAGTTTCGCTTCACACGCTCAGTTATACGCACCCCATCGCCCAAAACCAGATCAATCTCTAGTCAACTTCTGATCATGCCAGCGTTAATCGATACAAATTTGTCTGGCGTTGCACAAACCCTAGGCGTTGATACAGCCGATTGGCCGCCTCACGGCTGGGGCGCGACGTTAGGTTGATCTCAGCTGCGCCAGCCGAACGCGCTATCTTACAAGCGGCTCGACATAATGATTCGCCAACGCCCTGACCGCGAGCGACCTCATCCACCACGACGTCCTCAATCCATGCGTGCAAGCCGGTCGGGCTGCGAATAAGCGCCAGGGTCAGCGTGCCGATACAGTAATTCTGTTCGTCATAGGCCAGCAAAACATGCATGTGCGGGTCGGCTAGCAATTCAACCAAATGTTCGCGGGTAGGCAATGGGAGGTCAGGAGCAAGTTGTGGCAGCAGACGGGCTAATATCGCCAGCAACCCATCATCTGCTTCGCTAGCACGAGTGATATGAAACGTCATGCTACAGTTATAACGGATAGTTCGCCTGCCTATAACCGAAAACAGAGAACCCCAACCCAGGCCTAGAATAATGCGACAGCAGCCCGAGTTGGGGTTTTCAGTTCGAGTGATGTGTTTGGAAAAGTTCGATGATTTGCATTGCTAGGGGCTGCAACGACACATACTCTTACATGAGTATGCTGTCAGCGCGTTTATTTTTCGTTTATTCGTAACTGCTGAGGTCATTGCTAGTGGGTCATCTATTCTTGTTTCTTTCCGTAATCCTGTACAACAAAAAACCGCACTCTTTGAGTGCGGTTTAAGTTTCCCCCCGGAGCGAAACATCCAATCAACCAGCCTTGCGGCTCCCCCCGATCAATTGTGTGCTTCGCTCGGATGTGCTTAGAATATCCTAAGATAGTGGCACTGTGCATTCGTCGGATAGAGGGTTTATGACCTAAACTTTTGGCTAGGTTAACGATAAGAGTTAGACTAACACGGCATTAGCAAGGCAATTTTGTGCCAGTAGCCGAATAAACACCCGACATACGCAATATATTAGTCATATCGATGCAATATAGCTTCAGCATAAGTTACTCTGATGAAAGTTCTATATTAACGAACTGGACTAATAAACTGGCTAATATTGCACGATTTGCTAGAATCATCAGAGTTCACTCATTCTAAGCATTTAGTACTTTCGAATTGAAACCACAACACACTCTAAATCAACTTTTTCAGCGCTCGCCATAGAATCTTTTGCAAGGGGAACTCAATGAAACCCACAAACAGGAACTTAATAAAACATTCACTTATTACATCAGTATTACGTCCTTTAGTTTTGTCGGTGTCACTGAGCCTTTGTGTGTTGCTGCTCGTGACAGTTGTAGCTGCACCGCAACAGAGTGCCTCTCCAGCCAATGCACAAACAGAGGTCCCGCGCCGCCGTGTGTTAGTTGAGAGCGCCGACATTGCTCGCCAATATGAGCTAAAGGCCAGCGGCGGTCGGCAATTGGCGGACTATGGTTCGTTTCAGCTCTGGCAGCCAGGCGTGGTAAATAACCTCAGCCCTGATGCACCCAACGCACCCCCTAGCGCACTCGATTCGATCTGGTTGCGCGGTAACCGATACATCGACACACGCACTTTCGCAGGCACCCTTCGGACAAATAGCGCCGCAGTCAGCAACAACACCCCGGCTGCACTTCTATCGGCCCGCACCGCCGAGCCCCAATTGGCATTGGTTCAGTTCATGGGCCCGATCAAAGATACCTGGCTCAAACAAATCCAAGAACTGGGCGTGCAAATGGTGGCCTATCTGCCCAGTAACGCCTATGTCGTCTGGGCAGATGGCCCTACTTTGGACAAGCTGGACGACCTGGCCCAACAAGGTAGTGTCGTGCAATGGGTCGGTCCGTACCAACCGGCTTACCGCCTTGCCCCAGCGCTCCAATCTGCTGCCCTGTCCGCTGCCGAAGCAACTTCCCTGATCACTGTCACAGTGCAGCTGTATAACACCCCCGATACGGCCACTGCGCTCGATCAATTACAAGCCCAAGCCGCCCGTGTTATCCGTGCGCCATGGACATTACTAAACTTCAGCAATGTGACCTTGCTCATGCCAGCCGGACAACTTGCCCAACTGGCAAACCAACCGCTGGTATTCAATATTGAGCCATGGCATGCACCCCATAAAATGGACGAACGACAGGGCCAAATTATGGCGGGCAACCTGATCGGAAATGCGCCGAGCGGCCCGGGCTACTTGGCCTGGCTGCAAAGCAAGGGCGTCTCGACAAATCCCAATGCTTATCCCATCGTCGCTGTAGTAGACGACGGAGTGGACAACGGCACAAACACCCCGCTTCATCCTGATTTCTATCAACTGGGCAACCCGGCCAATGCCTCCCGTCTCGTCTTTAATCAGAACTGCACTGCTGATGTGTTGGCCGATGGTGGCGCGGGACACGGTAACCTGAACGCAGGTGTTTTGGCCGGCTACGGCGCAGGCTCTCATCCCTACGAGTTCGACGCCGCAGGTTATCTAAACGGATTGGGTATTGCGCCATTTGCCCGACTCGGCAACGTCAAGATTTTTGGCAATCTCACCGGCTTCGATATTTCGAACTGCGATAGCTCATTCCAAGGCTTGGTGCGACGACTCTATGCGAATGGCGCGCGCATCTCCTCCAATAGCTGGGGGACAGATGACGACAGCGCTTACGGCATCGATGCACAAACCTATGATGCCCTAACCCGCGATGCAGACCCAAACACAACCCAGCAAGAACAAATGCTGCATGTATTTTCGGCCGGCAATGCCGGTGGCACCTATGCCGTGGGCTCGCCTGGCATTGGCAAAAATGTGCTAACCGTGGCGGCTGCCGAAAACGTGCGCGATAACACTGTGCTAGATGGTTGTGGTTTGGACATCGCCGACAGCGCCAACGATGTGGCCACGTTCTCATCGCGTGGCCCAGCCAACGATGGACGCGCAAAGCCCGACATCATCGCGCCGGGCACACACATTATGGGCCCAGCCTCGCAGTCAGCCAATTACGACGGCAGCGGTGTTTGCGGTGGCCCGGCGAGCTCACCCGACCGACGCTATTACCCCAGTGGCCAAACTTGGTACACCTGGTCTAGCGGCACCAGCCACTCCGCACCTGCGGTCGCCGGTGCCGCCGCATTGGCCTACGAGCTGTATGGCCGCGCCATCCGGCCCGGCGAAACGCCCAGCCCGGCCATGCTGCGCGCTCTTTTGCTGAACGGCACCCGCTATATGACCGGGGTGAGTGCAAACGATACCCTGCCCAGCCCCAACCAAGGCTGGGGGGCAGTCAATCTCAGCGCACTGTACAGCGACACTGTCCGAAAAACACTCGACCAGAATTTTGTTTTTGGCGAGAGCGGCCAAATCTATACGGCCACCGGAAACGTCGTGGATGCCACCCGCCCATTTCGGGTCTCCCTAACTTGGACCGATGCGGCGGGCACACCCACCGGTAACGCCTATGTCAACGACCTCGATCTGACCGTAGAAGTCAACGGCGTGGTTTATCGCGGCAATGTGTTTAATGGCGCAAACTCGGTGACCGGTGGAACGCCCGATACGCGCAATAACATCGAACATGTGTTTTTGCCCGCCGGGATCAGCGGCGGCTATCTACTCACCGTCACCGCGCGCAATATCGCGGGCAATGGCGTGCCGATAGATCTCGGCCCAACCGGTGGCGATGGCGATTTCACCGATCAGGATTTTGCACTAGTGCTCCTGAATGGCGACGCGCTGCCGCAGGGCTCTGGCGCCATCACCCCGCGCCAAGTCGACGTCAGCGACGTCGGCTATTTGGAGGACTCACCCGCCAACAACAACGGGGCGGTCGATCCGGGTGAACGCATTCGTGTGAACGTGAGTTTGACTAACACGAGTGACGCCGAGGCGCGCAACATTGTCGGCAAGCTCAGCGTGATGAGCGGTAGTGCCACACTGGTGAACGATACCGCCAGCTACGCCACATTAGCCGCGCGCAGCAGCGGCAATAATCTGACCCCATTCATCTTAGATATCGGGCAATCCCAGCCGTGCGAACCCATCAAACTTGGGTTTACGGCCAACTATGTGGCAGGGGCAGATAATCAGGCTGGTCAGGTCAACACTGCCCTGTTTCTACCGATTGGCTTGCAAACACTCGGGGCGCTCAAATCGTACACCCGTGCACACGCGCCCGCACTGGCTATCCCCGACAACAATACCATCGGCGTGCAATCAGTATTAAATCTGACCGACCCCGGTTTGATCGAGGACATCGATGTGCGGATCGATCAACTGAATCACACTTGGACGCGTGATTTGGTCATCCGCTTGGTTGCGCCCTCGGGCAAATCGGCCCAGTTGTTCTACCGGCGCGGGCGCAATGCGGTCACGGCCGGGCTGAGTAGCTTTATTCTTGATGGGCAATCTACCCGCACCCTAGATACCTTGACTGGGTTTGGCCCGTACACCGGCGCTTACCTACCTGAACAAACGCTGAGTGTGTTTCAGAATGAGCCCATTGCTGGGGATTGGACGCTTACGGTGCAAGACGTGGATCCGCTCTCAAGCGGATCGTTGACCAGTTGGGGCTTAAATATACGCAGCAAAGTTGCTCAATGTGCGTTGGTGCTACCCGATATATGTGCGCCAGTCTCGATTACGGCCAGACAAGCCATTCCTGACAAAAACCCAATGGGTCTGTGTTACAACATCCCGGTGACCCACAGCGGAACGATTTTTGGCGCAGCCATCCGCGTGTCGGTGGGTCATACTTGGGTGGGTGATTTGCGTATGCAGTTGCGCAGCCCGTATAGCACCACGGTCACGCTTATGAATCGGCCGGGGTATCCGGCGAATGCCAATGGCGATAGCTCCGACCTTTCGATCAGTGTGCCGATCACGTTTAGCAATCTAGCCAGTTTCAACCCAGAACTGATGGGCAGCGGGCTAGGCCCGGCTGGCGTTATTTGCCGCGACGACGGACGCTGTGTATACCAGGCCAACCCGGATGGCGATAGCACTTCGGCCCCTGGTGGCATGGCTGCCTTTAATGGACAGGCCAGCCAAGGCGATTGGCGCTTCTGCGTGAGCGACAATTATCAATACGATCTAGGCACGCTGAACGCAATCACATTAGACCTTGCTTGCGCACCGAGCGAGATAGCCACACCCGCACCAACTTCTACACCCGCGCCAACTTCTACACCCGCACCAACCCCAGGGCCAAACATGTGTGTGCCAGTGCAAATCACGCCGAATAGTGTGATTCCAGACAGTCGGGCCGAGCCAACCTGTTTCACCTTGCCCGTTACTCGCACGGGCATAGTCAGTGCGTTGTCGTTACGACTGGGCATCTCGCATACTTATGTTAGCGATCTGAAGATTCAGCTGCGTAGCCCGCATAGCACGACGTTAACGTTGGTTAATCGGCCCGGCATACCCGCCACCCGCTTGGGCGATTCGTCCGATCTGCGAGCAGCGTCGATCATCAGGTTTAGCGACAGCGCCACAGCCAACGGTGAGCAAATGGGCAACACGATTGGTGGCACAGCCGTCATTTGTCGTGACGATGGCCGCTGTGTGTATCTGCCCAATCCAGATGGTGATGTATCGTCGACTCTCTATAGCTTGGCTGGATTTGCTGGTGAATCAAGCATAGGCGATTGGCAGGTATGTCTGAGCGATATGTATCCCAAGGATGTGGGTACCTTGGCTTCGGCTCAACTGGACTTGATCTGTTCCGCAGCACCTGCGCAGGCCGCATTGCCAGAGATTGAGGCCACTGTCACACCTACAGTAATGGTCACACCAACGCCTGAGCTAGTCATCGATGAAACGGTCACGCCACCCACAACGCAAGTCAGCACGCCGGACATCAAAATCGAGCCCACGACTACAGCCACACTCTCACCCGACATCGATTTAGATACACTGGACAAGCCCGAGGAGCCAGACTTGAACTGGAATGTGTATATGCCGCTAGTGACGCGTAGCGAAAGTTTTGAGCCATGAAACACACAGAAAATTAGCTGAGCAGCCTGAACGACCCTGAAATCCGCGCCGCACCCATACACTTCTTAACGTTACTACTCCGGCCCTCTCTGATTCTTTTCCGCGACTCACGCGAAACAATTGGCGGATATTGGCGTGATTCGCGGATTTCATTGGGCCTGGGTAGTCACTCCTTAACGCCAATTCTTCGGCACAGCACTATTCAGCTGCCAGGGTGAGTCGGGCGGCATTTCGGGCCGCTCCCCCCATTTTGGCTGCATCGTCTCAAATTGGGGGAGCGCAGGCGCAACGACGCTGTGCCAGATTTCTTCGACCCGCTCAAACGTGAGGAAGGTGTGTTGGGGCTTCATGACATCGTAGTCGGCCAGTAACTCGTGGCCTTTGTTGCCCAACCAATCGACTTCGTCGGCGATCATGCGTTCGCCGGTTTGGCGGTTGGCTTGGGCAGCGTCGGCGCCCATCGCAAAAGGCCCCATGCCAAACACCGGATCGGGCACCCAGTCGGGCGGGATGCGGGATAGATCGACACAATCCGGGCGCACCGCCCATAGCAGCGATGTTTCGACTTTGCCGGCATGATCGCTACGGCGTACGCCATCGCCGTCCCAACCCTTGTGATTGGCCTCGAACTCCGGCAAAGCGTAAAGACGAATGCCCACATGGGGTTGCAATAGTTCGGCCAAAGTCTTTAGGTCTTCCCAGTTGGGGCCATAGTGCCCGGTGAACAAAATTGCTGCATGAAAGCCCAGGGCTTCTGCCGCACGCACTTGATAGCAAACATTCTTAAAGTGCTGCCAGGGTGGCAACGCGGTTAACCAGTGGCGGGCAGGCGTGCGCACGGCATGATGCGACCAATGGGCATAGCCACCGATCTCGTGGATATGCCAGTAATCGGGCGGGGCGACAATGCCACCATGCATCTCAGCAGCGCGGCAGGCAATCGCATGGGCTTTGAGCGCGTCGAGGCCGACGGCGTTAGGCGGGCCATGCGGCTCGCACAGACCATACACAAAATACACCAACGGACATTCGGCAAACGCGGCTTCTAATTCATCGGGAAACATCTCTTCCCAGCGGACTTTTGACATAGCTTTCCTCTAGTTATTTGGACAGAATGGACAGAATGGGCACAATAAACACAATCACACAGGCAATTCTGTAGATTCTGTTCATTCTGTCAAAAGAAAAATCGCGATGACATTCATTCATAAAGTTCCTTTTACAAAACATGACGTGGTTCGAGTTGGGTTTATTGGCGTCGGTGGGCGCGGCAGCAGTTTGCTGGGCGAGTTGCTGGCGCTAGAGGGCGTGCAGATTGCAGCCCTGGCCGACGCAGGTGAGAGCGCGGTGGCGCAGGCAGCCACGCGCGTGCGCAAGAGCAATCAACCTGCCCCGCTGACATTTAGCGGGCCGGAGGCTTGGCGGCGCTTGGTCGACGAGCCGCTGGATATCATCTACATCGCCACGCCGTGGAATACGCATGTGCCGTATGCAGTCGCTGCAATGGAGGCGGGCAAACATGCCGCGGTCGAAGTGCCTGCCGCGACAACCCTCGAAGAATGTTGGCAACTGGTGGAGGCCTCTGAGCGCACTCGTCAGCATTGCATCATGTTGGAGAACTGCTGCTACGACTACTGGGAGACGCTGGTCAAGCGCATGGTACGGTCTGGATTGCTGGGCGACATTAATCATGCCGAGTGCGCTTACATCCATGACTTGCGCTCGCTGCTCTTTAGCGACAAGAGCGAAGGATTATGGCGACGCCAACCCCACATCGAACGGAATGGCAACTTGTATCCGACGCACGGTCTGGGGCCGGTGGCGCAGTGTCTGGGCATTGGCGAAGAAGATGCGTTTGACTATATGGTCTCGATGAGCAGCCGCGAAGCCGGTTTGACTGGCTATCGCGCTGCGAATGTGCCTGCTGACAACCCCAAGTGGCAGGAGTCCTATCAGCATGGCGACATGAACATCAGCCTGATCCGCACCAAGCTGGGCCGGACAATTATTTTGCAGCACGATGTGGTCTCACCGCGCCCGTATGACCGTGGATTCATGATCTCCGGCAGCAAAGGTGCTTTTCGCGATTACCCACCGCGCTTGTTTCTGGATGGGGTGAGTCAGCATGAACAATGGATGGCGTTGGATGGCTATCGCGCCGAATGGGAAGACCCGTTGTGGGCCAAACTCGGTGATATTGCGCGTGGTCATGGCCATGGCGGCATGGACTACATCATGAGCTACCGACTCATGCAGACGCTGCGCGAAGGTCTGCCACCCGACAGCGATGTGTATGACGCGGCAGATTGGAGCGCACCCGGGCCACTCTCGGAGTTGTCGGTCGGCCAGCGAAGCGGGGCGGTGGATTTTCCAAATTTTCGGCAGCGCTAGATAACTCAGCGGATGGACAGCGGATCAGCGGATGATTTCGCTTATCGGTTGATCCGCTGTCCATCCGCTGATCTGGGCGTCATCAATAACTGTTGCTCATAGATCCGCCGCACCGTGTCCTCAATCTGCGGCTCGCGCACGGACAGATCGCTGAGGCGATAGCGGGCGGAGAGGCGACCGATTAAATCGGAGGCTGAGAGCGCCTGTGAGAAGCGATAGGTGGCCCGGATGCCTTCACGTGAAGTAAGCGTAGCCCCGTCGATGCTGACATCGGCGTAGTCGTCGGCGAAGTCCACTACCAGCTCCCGCTCCCCGCCAAAGCGGCGGCGCAGTTCGGCCAACGCGCCATCGAAGAGCAGTTTGCCGTGGTCGATCATCATCACCCGCTCGCACAGCTTTTCAACATCCGAAAGATCATG
>JANMVQ010000410.1:0-10792 GCA_031392845.1 Chloroflexota bacterium | reverse complement strand
CGGAAAAATCTAAGGTAACCCGAAACAGATTTTAGCTTGTCGCAATATCAGCATACTCCAAAACATGCTTGACGCAAATTATCCGATGTGCATCCGTGGGCAATAGGCTTGTCTGCGACTTCGGGCCAAACCAACTTGCGTTCCGGTTCGCAAAGTGTAATCAGATGCTTTCTTTAGCGCGAATTCCTAATTGGCCTACAAGGATGCGCCCTTCAACTTCGTGCATCAGAATGCACTCTCCTGAGTGATAGTCGAAGGATCAGGGTGCTTAGTCGTATATCAATTAGGAATCAGCTCTAGACCTGAGCCACTGTTGTCTCGCACGAATTATTTATGGATGACGCTCTTGATTAGAACGGGAGATGTCATTCTGAATCCGTCGTGCCGGTAGCGACCTTCTTGTTCTTCCCACGTCGGGTACGCACAATCTGGCTTCTGCGCACCACGCCGATGAGCTCCAACTCCGGAGCATCATCACCCAGGTCGCCTTTGACCTTGGCGCGGGCTTGTTTGCATAGCTCATGGTATTCCTCAGCCAATTTCTCGCGTTGGCCTTGCACCTGACTGCTCCCGTGGACCAGATCCAAAGCTTGCCGGTCCAACTCGGCCATGCGCTGCAACAACTGTTCCATCTGGTCGAGGGTCAAGCCCTTGATCGTGATGGTGGGGTCAATGCGGCGCAAACCCGTCAACACCAATTCGAAGTCCTTTACGTCTGCGTTAATATTTATTTTGCCCATAATTAGTTTACTCTTTCAATCAAATGGGATCCGGCGTTGGTGCTCAGACTGAACGGTACCTCGATCCGAGTTGTCCCAGATGGATGGACACCCAATAAATCTACCCAGTACTTCCAATCAACGGCTTGTGCACAGGCTTGGCGGGCGGAAGATCGCAAAGATATACGTATCAAATGGAACTGCACATTCCCAGACGGCATGGCGGAAAAAGGCTATTGGGTGGTGACTACCGGCCATGGGACAAAATATCTGTTTGGCTCAACCGACGATAGCCGACAGACGATCTATCCAGCACCCTGGCTCGAAGCAGGCGATGCATCACCAAACACAATTCGCTGGCGACTTAAACAGTCGATTACAACCTTGGGTGTGGCCATCAACTATACCTATACGACAGATACATTTACTCCTTCGGTGAAGATAGATGCGATTGGCAAATACGAGTATCAGACCTATATCGATTCGATCGTGTATCCAGGCAGCAAGATCAAGTTTAACTGGACCTTTGCCGCACCGCCGGGACCAAAGAATGGGAAATTAGACAACATTGACCTTTCACGCGAGAAGACCAACCCAGTAATATAACTGGAGATGAAGGGCTTAGCTACTTCAACGCACGATCAGTTCGCGCACGTAGGGCTCGCCGTAGCCGTCGCTCAGACTGGCGCGGCGCAGGTCGCTGAATGCCTCGCCCCATAGCGGGGCGTGAGTTGGGTCGGCGTTGACGTGAAAGCTGATGGCCATACCCATGCCCCAATCGTGCAGCGTCCATTGGTCGGCGGCGCTGGCGTTTTGGGTTGGGCTGCCTGGCCAACTTGAGGGCGGGTTGTCAATCAACGCCTGCATCGGCGCTTGCGCCACGGCATTGGCCGAAGGGCTGGACGCAGGTGCAACTGTGCTTGCTCGCGTCGTTGGCGTGGATGACGGCGTGGGTGAAGCTACTGGCGAGCCAGTTGGGACGCTAGCCTCGGGTGGCTTACCGGTGCTGATCGTCGGTGCTACGCTGCTTGGCGTGGGTAGTGCAGCAAGGGTCTCACTCGCCCTTGCTTCTTCGATGGGCGGTGCCGCAGCGCTGGTTGCCCTCACCACACCTTCACTCGGTTGGTTCACTACACCGTCAGCTAACTCCGGTTCGCGCTCAATCCGTTGATCTATTGCCCCATCCGTTGAAGCCGCTATTTGGGTTCGCTGGCTCATCACACTCGCCGAGCCACCTCGTTCACGCTCAATCCGTTGACCCGTGGCCCTATCCGTTGAAGGCGCTATTTGGGTTCGCTGGCTCACCGCATCGTCAACCCCTGCAGGTTCACGCGCCATTCGTTTATTCGCTCCCCCGTCCGTTGACGCCGCTGACCGATTCATCCGCGCCCGCTCCATCACCACACCCGCCGCCCACTCACCAAACGAGCGGGCTTCTCCTGAGCCTGTCGAAGGATCGGTCGCGATGGCAGCCGCGCGTGTTGGTCCACCCATGCGACGGCTGGCATCGGCCATGGCCGGGCCAGTCTCACGGTAGGCGCGGGCCATCTCCGTGCTGGTCGTGCCGCTCGGTGGCGAGACGATGGAGTTGGCGATGGTCTCGATGTCGCTGCTGCTAGTCGCACCGACCTCGCGGGCCAATGCACGCGCCCGCTTCAACTCAAGCTCGCGTTGTTGCTGGGACAAGCGATTGGCGCTCGCCGCTCGGGCATTCATTTGTTCACCCGCCGCCACGCCGCCTGCGAGATCTTCTGCTGTTGGATGCCATCCTGTGTGCACAGTTCTGCGACGGTAGTTAGCCGACCGGTGAGATACCCATGGCTGACCCCGCACCCGGCGTTGTAATCGCAGAACTGAATCTGCCGGTTGATGTTGTTGCCGACCTGCTGGCACCCGGCCAAGCGATATATGCCGCCGCTGTCGCAGGTGTAGCGGCAGCGGTCCACGCCCACACCGGTGCATTGCAGTAGTTCTACGCTGTTGCCGGGCGTGCAGCGGGTCGGGCGGGTGCTGTCCATGCACTGCGGCCAACCCGGGCCGCGGCAGGTGTAGGTTTTACAGTCCACGCCGTTCTCGTCCACCCAATGTACATTGCCACAGTCGCTACACGTGCTGCCGGGCGGCGGCGGTGCGGGCACCCATGTGGTGGGCACGTTGGGTGGAGGTTGTTGGGCGGTGATGGGGTGGGGCGTGATGAGGTTAGTGAGGAGGGCGATGAGGGTGAGGGCTGCCGATTTCTTCATCTTGCGGAAGATGGTAGGCAGTCAAGGTGGCGGAGTCAATACCGAGAGTGTTTAGGGGTGGTTTTCGGGCGAAAAGAGCCTATGTGCGCTATGGCCGTTGCCACACGGTCACTACATGCACTCGGTCATGTCGCCATTCACAGGGGCGCAAGATGATGCGCGAACGCCATGTGCGAGCCTGCTGTGTGCGGCGATATGTACCGGGCGGCATTCCAAACTGACGTTGAAATGCGCGGGTAAATACTTCGGGCGAGTCGAAGCTGGGCGGCATTGGATAGTTTGTCAATAAGTGAGTAAAAGTGGATTGCCAGATAATCAGGTCGTCATCTTCACTTTGCGGAACTTGATATCGCGGATCACCGCAAAGAACATGAGCAGGCAACTACCCTCATTGCGAAAGGCAGCGGCCATCTTTTTAGAACGTTTCTTCACCGCGAGAAAAGTCCGTTCAATGACATTACTGGTACGAATCTTGGTCCAGTGGGCCTGTGGGAATTGATAGAACGTCAGGCAGGCTTCCCAGTCACGGTTCATGCAATTGATGGCTTCGGGGTAGAGATTGCTATATTTCTGCTGGAAGATCAGCGCCTCCTGGTCGGCTTTGACGCGATCTGGCTGATAGAAAATAGCCTTGAAATCTGACTCGACTTCGACACGTTGCTTCTCAGGCACATGCGACAACACGTTATCCATTTTGTGTTTCATACAGCGCTGCCGTTTGCTGTCTGGGAACTTGAGCTTGAGGGCGTTAATCATGGCTTGCCCACCATCGGTAATCCACAAATCGACCTGTTTCACTCCATTTTCTTTGATGCTGTCTAACAGATCACACCAAGCCGCCTCATTCTCATGCTCGCCAGTGGTGAACGCGATCACTTCGCGCTGACCCTCGGGTGTGATGCCAATTAGCGCTAATATCGGCATTCTCTGACTCTCGTCGCCATAAATCACATTGAAATACGCCGAAGGTATCTGCGAAGGCATATACGTAGCGATTTGGCAAATCGCGCTTCTTCCAGGTGTCGTAATCTTCTTGCAATTTGTGAAACACCCGTGACACCGTTGATGGGCTGGGTTTGATGTTATTGAGCGTCTCCATCACCGCCCCCACCTGTAATGTGCTGATCCCTTTCACGAACATTTCGCCTATCGCTTGATCCAACTCGGCCTGCCGCCGATGATATTTCTCAAATATTTGTGTTTGAAAGCGCTTCCGCGTTCGTGGAACGGGCAAGTCTTCGATCAACCCGACCGTCGTCCCCAAATCTCGATAACGCGTTCCGATCCGCTGGTCTCGCCGGTTTGGGCTGCGCTCGTAGCGCCCGGCTCCACACCATACTTCTAACTCTTCTTCGATCACCGCCACCATCGTCAGCCGCACTGCCATCTTCATTTTCTCGGCCAGCAATATCCGATAATCCGCTTGACTTACCACGGGCACTTCGCTATTCTGTTCTTCAGGAGTTGTCATAATCTTGTCACCTCATTTTTGTCTTTGGGTTGTCAAGATTATCCGACTCCGCTTTTACTCACAAATTAGCATACCGCCGACTGCGCCCACCAGTAGCCCCACCGCGACAAACTCGCCCAGCTTGAGGCGGATGCCGGATTGGTTGAGACGCAGTTGCAGCCGCTCCGATAGCGACGGCTCGCGGATGCCGGTGATGCGCCTGTATTCGTCCGAGAGCATCACCCGCCGGACGGAGGTGAGGCCCAGATAGGCGATGAGCGCGCCACCTGCGGCGACGATGGCCGCGATGGCGGTGACCGCGCCAACTCTATCGCGGAAGAAGATCAGGAATTCGTTTGAGTTTGGCATGCCGTCTTATCGTAGTGGGGTGGCGGCGGGATGGCGATACCTAGAGTGTTTAGGGGAATTTCGGGCGAAAATGGATTGATATAAAAAAAGCCACCTTATTAGGGTGGCTTCATTTCATTACTGATTTTTGGACTCATTTGGTTGAATCTGCCGTTGTCGATGTAAATCAAGATCGAGTATGGCAGGATTCCCGGAAGTGGCATAAGCGCCTGTTTATGTAGCAACATTTCGTGAGTCCACAGTGAGGAGTGAGTAAATACAACAGGGAGGCCTCGTCAAAAACATGATGTTTATTGCTGCAGACGATAAATCCAGACCACGGATTGAGGTGGTTCATTTGTATGTTTCCCAACATATTCTACATATGCAAAGTATTTCGAGGTGATCGTACGTTCACCAAATGGTGGTAGCTTATCGGGGTCAACGGCGGCAATAGTAATCACTTGGATATTGTTCGAATCGTGTATATCAATGAGATCGACACGTGAAGGAGTACTTGCGACCAAAAAATTACCGGCCCCGTATAGATGGGCGAAATCTTGTTGTAAAGTCACATAGCGTGTAACATTTTTGTCTAGATAGTGAATTCCAATTTCGTGACTAAAATCCAGAGCATAAGCATTTCTCCATCCGATGATATTGTCCAGAATTATGGGCTCCGACCCTTTGCCATTGGTCGTGACAGTAGTTGAAACACCTGTTTTCAAATCGAAAGTATATGCGTTGGCTTTGACTGGTTTCGAAGCCCAATCAAGTTGACCAACTGTCATGCGATCTCTAAGTAAATCGGGCTGTTGCCACACGATTGAACTATTGCAGGCGCTACGGGTTAATTCATGCTTGGCATCCGTATTAAGTTCGTATATATCTATGATTGAATATACACATTTGCTGGCATCTGGCAAACTAGTATAATTTAAGGTTGCTGTATCGTTGTCGATTGAGATGATTGGAATAAACATTTGAACGGGCCGATCAAGAGACTTCAGATCAAAGACTCGTTCAAAAAGCGTTTTGCTCCTCCCCGTGCTGATATTGACCGCTCGGATTACTACATGCACAGCTACGTTGTCGTATTGCACGTAATCGTAATATGCCATCCAAATGCCATCTTTTGATACTTGAAGACCAGCGAATCCTGTGCCGAGTGTCTTGGAGATCGTATTTGAGGTTGCAACTCGCTCGACTTGATTTGGAATATCGATTGCAACTCGGTCTATACCAAATGGATCACGAATGTTGATCCAATAAACATATTTATCATCCATTGCTAGCCGAAATGGAATCACTCCAGTTGGAAGATGGATTGATATTGGATGCGTATTGCGAATATCATCGCTAGAGGCGGAGACTAAATTCTGCTTGATAGCGGAAACACTTACATTTGGGGAACTATCTCTTGTGGTTGCTTTGCATGAGATTAAACTGCAAAGCATGGTGACGATAAATAGGTTTGTAACCCGGATTTTCAGCAGATAAATGTGCATTTTTAACGCTTGGTTGAACCTAGTTGTCAACCAAGGTTCAAACATTGTGGCTAGGTGTTGGCGATAATTAGAGTTATTCTCGATCAGCCAAGGGCTCTCGCATTCTCAAGCTATTGCTGAACGAGAGCCCCAAACTTTTGGGAATTCGCGCCAATTAGCCGCGCATTCTCTTCCTGTACAAATTACCAAATTTGCCAGTTGTTTGCCCAGCTATATTGTGTGACTACGGTCCACATCTGACTTGCTGTAAGCACGTTATAGTATGGCGCATACGTCGAGGTGTTACCGTTATAGTGTCCTGCAACGGGTGTATTGGCGTCAACATAGTAAAAGTTCGTCACAGTTCCGGCCCATACTGATGTCGAATCTGTGGTGAATCCATAGACAGCAACGATGTGGGGCACAATATTTGAACCAGTGTTCCAGTATGGCATACCATTTGCGTATAGACCTGTGATCATTGCTGTGTTGTGATCATAGTTTGAACGCATATGGTTGCCAAAGGTAGTCTGCGAATCGGAATTTGTGAATCCATACCAAGAGAATGCCAATTGCTGATTCAAGTAATCGCGCATGTTATAAACTTGTGTGCCGCCTACAACACCAGTATTTCGCCAATTACTACCTATGACGGCCTGTCCAATTGTGTCAAGCCAAGGAATTTGACTGGTGGGTTTTCGTGCGCCAATCGCTACTTTTATTGCTTGAGGACCACATGCATTGCGATTGTCCCAAACGTCTGGAATTTGCATGTATGGGGCAGTTACCACAAAAGGGGCCGAGTTAACAGATTGGGTGTGTATAGTCGTCTGAGGGGCATTGGCACCTTTGACTAGATTTTGAGCGATGTCCTTTTCCTTTTTTGCAAGCATTTTGACATCATCTTTTGTCAAGCGCTTAAAGATATCAGTGTTGATCATGCACTCTTTGCAGTCGGCGGGAGATTGTAGGTTATAGAACGGAAGATCGACTCTTTCGCCAGATGCAGAAACTGAAATGTATTTGCCATTTTCGTAAGCAATATCCAGTTCAATTAGTCGTTGCCTTGTTTCTGGATCGGGGTCGGAGCCGGGTTTTACTTTTTCAGCCGCACCAAGAATCTGTACCGGCGGAACTAGAGTTTGTCCGTGCACTGGACTGAGGCCGATAGTGGCAAAGGTTGCCATTGACACAATAAATGCCGTTGTTTTGTTTTTCATAGCGTTTCATTCTCCATTGTCGTAGTTGAGACCTTATATCGCCTTGCCCCAAGGATGGCGGAGAGCCATTACCACTGCAAATGACTGGAAATTTGGATGCAAGGTGCCAGTTACTATATAAACCCCCTATGTCACGCCTATGTCACGCCCTATAGTTTTTTCAGCGCTTTATTAAATCATTATGTTGGCAATTCACTTATTCGGCTCACCTACTGTCTCAATCAATGACCAAGACTGCACCAACCTAACCCAAGCGCCCACGCTGACTCGGCTATTTGCGTATATTGTTATGCATCGCGACATGCCGCAAACCCGTGTCAAACTGGCAACATTGTTTTACCCAGATCAAGACGAACCGACAGCTCGGCGCAATCTCAACACCATGTTGTCACGACTGCGGACGATATTGCACGGATGTCCGTGTATTCAATCGGATAACCAAACCATTCAATTCGATCTCACAACGCCTTTTTTGTTTGACGTGATTGAATTTGAGCGAAATGCGCAACACATAAAAGACACTGGTGCGCTCGAGGCGGCGTATGGGCTATATCGCGGTGAGTTCATGGAGGGTTACTATGATGACTGGTGCATTGCAGAGCGCGAACGTTTGCATGAGCAATACGTGCTGCTGCTGCAATCATCTTCGACGCTGTATCAAAACTCCGACCAACTAGACCTGGCGTTGGTTAAAGCCCGACAGTGGGTGGCGATTGACTCATTTTGTGATGCTGCGCATCGACAGGTGATCGGCTTGTGTCTTCAAGTTGACAAACCTCACGAAGCGCGCCAGCAATTCGAACGTTACAGTATTATTTGGCGCGAAGACCTGAAACTGGAACTGTCACCGCAAATGATGCTGTTAGCGCGGGGTTCCGGTCTTTTGGCGACCCCTAAAGCAGTGGCAGAATCGACACGACAAAATGTTGATTGGTTGACCTTGACGGATCAACAGTTAGTTGCGATTAGCCCTGATACAGACTCTTCAATTGTGGCCGCGCTCCGCCAACGCTTAAATGCAGAAATTATTGACTGCACCGAAAGGCTAGGCGATGTGTTCAAACAACAATTTGCGGTGGATGAAGCGCTTTCTTATTACATGCTTGCCATTCATGCACTCGCTCAATCATCTGAGATCAGTCAGCGCACTCAGCATGAGCTAATTTTGCGGCGCAAATGTGATGAAATTTACGATTTATCCAGCCGACGTGTGCAACAAGGCCAGAATCTAGATGTAATCCATAAACTTGCGTCTGAGTTGGGTGAACCAAATACCCTGCTTGATGCATTGCTTCGACAAATCTGGTTCAAATTATCTCAAGATAATTATGCTGAAGCAATTGAAGTTGCCGGGCATGCTGTCCAAATTGCGTCACATTGCACAACTGCGGAACAGGCTGTCGCCCATCGTTTAGTAGGTCTAGCCAATTTCGGCGATTGTCGCTTACAACAAGCACAGCAGCATCTATCAGAAGCATTACGTCTAGGTAAAGCGGCGAATTTATCCGCCTCAATACAGTTGGATTTAATCAATCTCGCCGCAGTGGATATTGCATTTGCCAATTATCCCGAAGCGCTGCAAAGACTAAACCAAGCCCATGATTTGACCTCGGAAACAACCGCACCAACAGTATTGGTACGGCTAGAAGGAACACTTGGGCAGGTATACATGAAACTCGGCCAATGGCAGCAAGCAAATACACGACTGAATCATGCAATGAAGCTGGCGCAAGCCATTGGTGATCGAAACATAGAACTTTGGTTGGCAGGCAGAATCATGGATCTTTATCTTCGGCAAAGTTACGTTGATCGCGCGATCATGTTTGGACAACAGCATTATCAAAATGCACAGGTTGCTGCGGATGCATTTGCTTTAGCCGACCTTGGCGATTGGCTAGCAAAGGCACATATACAGGGCGGTGAAGGCCAACGTGCATTGGCATGGGCAGATCAATCTGTCAATACTGCTACTAGGCATTTCCTTTGGCGCTACCAGATGCGTGGCGCAATGAGGCATGCTCAGGCCCATCAACTGCTTGGCCAGTTTGATAAGGCGCATGAATATGCAGAACAAGCTCTGTGCTTTCTCAAACAGAGAGATGACTACATTGAAGAAACAAATGAGGTGCTTGATACTTATCAATTGTGTCTACAGAAAGTTGGCAGACCGACCCACCAATTGTGACTTTGTGTATCAACACAGACTGGATTATGCTATTGAAATACTGATCGCAGATTATTATCATTAACTCTTGATTCTATAAACCTCCTTCTCACCCGCTCATGCGGCCAAGCCTTCGTCCACACCAGCTGCCCGCCCTCCATGCGAAAGAGCTGCTTCTGGTTGATCACGCCATCCCTCACCAGCCCATTTACCTCGTTGATCTGGGTGACCAAACGGCGATAACTGCCATTGGGCATGCGCTGGCGCTCCAAGAAGACCACGATCTGGAAGGCTGAGGCGATGACCTCCTTGAGCGTCTTCACGGATAGGTTATGCGTCTCAGGCGCTTCACTGCACAGTTGGGCCAGCCGTAGCAGCACGCTCTCGGCATCCTCGGCGTGCAGCGAGAGCAGCGTGCCTTGGTGGCCGGTGTTGGTGGCTTTGATGGCGTCCCACGCCGCGCCGTCGCGCACCTCACCCAGCACGATCCGGTCGGGCCGGGCACGCAGCGCGGCTTTGACCAGATCGCGCTGCGTGATGCAGCGGGTCGGGTCGGGGTGCTGCACGGTCGACCAATACACCTTGTCGCTCACGGCCAAGTCCAACTCACGGGTGTCCTCGATCACGATCACCCGCAGGTGTTCGGGCATTAGGCAGGCGATGGCGTTGAGGAAGTTGGTTTTGCCGGACGAGGTGCCACCGGCCACGACAATCAACAACCGCAGCCAATTCGCCGCGGCTGGGGTGAGTGTGCCAAGCGCGACCAAGTCTTCAAACGAGCGCGCCACCAACCGGTGAATGCGGATCGTCACGCTGAGATAGGGATCGCAGACCGGGTCCACGACCGCGCAAATGCGTGAGCCTGCGCCTGCCCCATAGCGCATCTGCGCATTGAGTATGGGCGTGCTGGCGTTGAGGGCGCGCCCTTGTGCACCGGCGTTGCGGTTGACGATCTCGCGCACTTCTCCGGAGCTGATCTGCACCGATTCGCGCCGCTTGCCGGACTGGCGATAGGTTCACACTTCGACCCCCCCCCCCAAACCCACCCCCCCACCAGGGAGGGGGGTCGTTTTGATTTTTATGTACTACACAAAAAGCACGCGAAACACCCGCTACACCGGCCCGGCCCCCAAATTCCAAAACAACAGAAAGTTCAACAGC
>JANMVQ010000311.1:0-3501 GCA_031392845.1 Chloroflexota bacterium | reverse complement strand
TTGGGTTGATTGCGATCGGCGCCTTCACCAAGAGTGCCCAATTCCCGGCCCACTTCTGGCTGCCCTCGGCCATGAGCGCCCCGACCCCTGCCAGCGCCTTTCTGCACAGTGCGACTATGGTTAAGGCTGGTTTGTATCTGACAAATGGAACAAAACAATTATGAACTGGCACCAACTCACTGAAAAAGATGCGCTTCAGAAGCTACAAACAAATCCGGATACGGGTTTGAGTGCAAACCAGGCCGCGCAAATTCTCCAAACAACGGGTTACAACGAGCTGAAAGAGCAAGGTGGGCGTAGCCCGTGGCTGATCTTGTGGGAGCAACTGACGGCAACCATGGTGCTGATCTTGATTGCGGCGGCGCTGGTGTCGGGTTTTCTCGGCAAGTGGCAGGAGGCCATCGCCATCTTCGCCATTGTGCTGCTGTTTGCCCTATTGGGATTTGTGCAGGAATACCGAGCCGAACGGGCCATGGCTGCGCTCAAGAAAATGGCGGTGCCCTATGTCCGAGTGCGGCGCGATGGGCAAATTGTGGAGATGAGCGCGCGCGAGCTGGTGCCCGGCGACATCGTATTGTTGGAAGCGGGCAACATGATCCCAGCCGATTTGCGTTTGCTGCAAAGCATCAACCTGCGCATCCAAGAATCGGCACTGACCGGCGAGTCCGAAGCCGTTGAAAAACACATCACCAAAATCGATCAAACGGATCTGCCATTGGGGGACCGCAAGAACATCGCCTACATGGGCACGACCGTGACTTATGGCCGTGGCGCAGGCGTGGTGACGACCACCGGCATGCAGACCGAACTGGGCAACATTGCGGGCTTGCTGCAACAGAACAAGAATGAGATGACGCCATTGCAACGTCGGCTCGATCAAGTAGGCAAGGTACTGGCGTTGGTCGGCGGCGTCATCGCCTTGTTGGTCGCGGGTTTTGATATCGTGCGGGGCAACTCATTGATCGATGCTTTCCTGGTGGCAGTGAGCGTAGCGGTGGCGGTGGTGCCCGAAGGATTGCCGGCTGTCGTCACAATCACGTTGGCCTTGGGCGCACGCCGCATGCTGGCCCGCAATGCGCTGATACGTAAGTTGCCAGCAGTCGAAACCCTTGGCTCGGTAACGGTCATTTGTTCCGACAAAACCGGCACCCTAACCGAAAACCGCATGACCGTGACTGTGCTGGACGTGGCCGGGCATCGGGTCGAGGTGACCGAAGAAACGACGACTGCCGGTGCAGCCAAAATCGATTTGACTGCGCCAGCCCTGACCGCCACGCAGGGCGCGTTGGGGTTGTTGCTTGTGGGTGGTGCGTTGTGCAATGACGCCAAGCTAAGCATGGACACAAACACACCAGATAGCAAAAAATATCGAGCGATCGGCGACCCGACCGAAGGCGCGCTCGTCATTGCGGCAGCCAAGTTTGGCCTCATTAAAGATGAGCTGGATGCGCACACCCCGCGGGTGGCCGAACTGCCCTTCGACTCGGATCGTAAACGCATGACCACGGTGCACGATCTGGCGCACAGTGAGCCGTCGGTGCTCGATGCGTTGATCCATACGGTTACCCCTGCGGCCACTCACATTGCATTTACCAAGGGAGCGGTCGATGGACTGCTGGATATCGCAACTCATGTCTGGGTTGATGACAACCGCGAGGTGCTTTCCGCTGATTTTCGCAAGCGCATTGAACTGGCCAACAAGTCGCTGGCAGAAAATGGGATGCGCGTCTTGGGGATTGCATTTCGAGCCCACAACGATGCACAACTTATCGAACATGCCCTGACGTTTATTGGCTTTGTCGGCATCATCGACCCCCCGCGCGCCGAGGTGAAGGATGCGGTGGCGCGTTGCAAAAGCGCTGGGATTCGTCCAGTCATGATCACCGGCGATCATCCCCTCACGGCATTGCACATTGCCAAAGAGTTGGGAATTGCCCAAGAGCAGGATCGAGTGGTCACGGGCACAGAGTTGAACAATATCCGCGATAACGGCCAGGCGCATATGCTGGATGAGATCGTCGAACACGTTTCTGTCTATGCGCGGGTATCACCCGAACACAAATTGCGCATTGTAGAGGCGCTCAAGCGGCGCGGACACATCGTCGCCATGACCGGTGACGGCGTAAACGACGCTCCGGCGCTTAAGACCGCCGACATCGGCGTGGCGATGGGCATCACCGGCACGGATGTCAGCAAGGAAGCCGCTACGATGGTGTTGCAGGACGACAACTTCTCCACGATTGTGGCGGCAGTGGAAGAGGGGCGGGTGATCTATGACAACCTGCGCAAATTCATCAAGTTCAGCATCGGCGGCAATCTGGGCAAAATCATCGTCATGTTGGGCGGCGTGATTATCGGCATGCCAACCCCGCTGCTGCCATTGCAGCTGCTGTGGCTAAACTTGCTGACCGACGGGCTGCTAGGACTGGGGTTGGGCGTGGAACCCGCCGAGCGTGACATCATGAAACGCAAACCATTCTCGCCCAAATCCAGCATCTTCAGCGATGGCGTGGGGACACAGATTATCCGATTCGGTCTCTTGATCGGCGCGATTTCGCTGGGTGTAGGCGCATATGGATTTCTGATCGGTCACGACAACTGGCAGACCATCATGTTCACAACGCTGGCACTGTGTCAAGTCTGGCAGGCATTGGGCACCCGCAGCGGCAATGATTCGCTGTTTAAGGTGGGGCTCTTCTCCAATGTGCCGCTGTTAGTACTGGCTTTATTAGTCATTGTGGCGCAACTTGTGGCCATGTATGTTCCGGTATTGCAGGTATTCCTGCATACCGATCCGCTCGCTTGGACCGACCTGCTATTGTGTTTTGCCACCAGTTTGCTGGTTTTGGTTTATGCTGAGCTTGAAAAGATCGTGTTACGAAAATCAAATTTATGACGAATTTACTCGCTCAACAAGACCGACTGTTACCTGTCCAACAGGATAACCAGATTCCACCTTATTACCGCGATACACCGATTGCGTTACTGCTTCAGTATCACAATCTGAATCGCCCTTTCGAAGTCTATCAGCGTGCTCAACTGCTGATCGGTATGTGCATGGATCATCGCAAACATTTGCACATCCCGGATAACTTCTCGTACATTATTCGTTCGGGTGGCGCCAACTTGCGCTACAGTGAATTCAAAGTGTCGTATGCGATTGGGGTGGGCAACGTGCAACATATTGCCTTGATCGGCCACACCAACTGTGGCATGGTGAACTTGGTCTCCCGTCTTGAACAATTTATCCAAGGGCTGGTCGACAACGTTGGCTGGTGGATGGGTCTATCGCCATCGCCCGCTGGGCAGGCATCGATGAAGTGGTGATCGGTCTGACTATCATCGCAGCGGGCACATCCCTGCCAGAATTGGCGACATCAGTGCTGGCCAGCATCAAAGGCGAACGTGACATCGCGGTGGGCAATGTGGTGGGCAGCAATATATTCAATATCTTGGCTGTTATGGGGCTATCGTCTATCGTTGCGCCGGGTGGGTTGCCAG
>JANMVQ010000385.1:0-4908 GCA_031392845.1 Chloroflexota bacterium | reverse complement strand
CAGCGGATGGGTAAACAATTCACCCATCGCAATCGGCACAGTCGGCGCTGCCTGCCGGATGCGCTCAAACCATTCGATATCTTCCGGGGCCAGCGCATCTTCAAAGAAGAACAGCCGAAACGGTTCCATCATCTTGGCCATTCGCACTGCTTCGATCGGAGCTAGCCGCTCGTGCACATCGTGCAATAACGGTGTATCAAAGCCAATCTTGCTGCGGATAAAGTCGAACATTTTTTCTACATTGTGCATGTATTGCCAAGGGTCGAAGTACGCCCCGGCCAGCGCACCTTCCGGTGGACGCATGGCATGACCGGCCCCACCATAGCCACCCATCTGGCAGCGAATATACATCGCGCCATCCTCTTTCAAGCGCAATAGGTCATCGAGCACTTCTTGCGGGTCTCGCCCATCAGCATGCCGATACACTGCCACGCCATCGCGGCTCTTGCCACCCAGCACTTGGTAGAGTGGCAGCCCAGCTTGCTTGCCCTTTAGATCCCACAGCGCCTCATCCACACCCGACACGGCGTTATTCAGAACCGGGCTATTGCGCCAGTAGCTGTTCTGATAACACAAATGCCAAATATCCTCGATCCGCTCTGGGTCACGCCCGATTAACAGGGGTTTAAGATAATCCTCAACTGCGCTGCGCGTGGCTAGCAAGCGTTGGGTAAACGTGGCGCAGCCTAAGCCATACAGCCCAGGCTGATCCGTTTCAACTTTGACGATACACAAGCCAATATTGGACGGCGCGGTGAGAATCGCGCGAACATTCGTGATTTTCATAAATACGATTTAATCACAAGATGCTCCACTCCTATAATCACAATATTTATGCTCAAAATCCTGGAACTCGATCAAGCCGCCGATACGCTCCTAAAACGCAGTCCCATCGATGAAATCGAAATGACAGACAAAATGCGCCAACGCACAATTGCGACGTTTGGCGAAGACATCAGTATCGACGAGGTTTCTCGTCGCATCCTGAAGGATGTGCGCCAGCGCGGCGACGCGGCCCTATGTCACTGGACCCAAAAACTGGACGGCGTCGAGATTCAGCCGGGGCATCTTGAAGTCAGCGACGAAGACATCGCCAGTGCCTACGACAAAGTGGATGGTGAAGTCGTCGCCGCGTTAGAACGTGCCGCTGAGCGCATCAGCGCTTTCCACAAGCGCCAGCCCGCCCAAAGCTGGATGGATACCGACATGGGCGGGCTACTCGGGCAACTGATTCGCCCACTCGCTCGCGTCGGCATCTATATCCCCGGCGGCAGCGCCCCATTGGCCAGCACCCTGCTCATGACCGCCATCCCAGCCCGCATGGCTGGCGTGGAGGAAGTCATCATCTGCTCGCCACCCCATCGTCTATCGTCAATCGCCAATCGCCCGCTGCCCCACCCCCTCATCCTTGTCGCCGCTGATATCGCCGACGTTGATCTAGTGTATGCCGTGGGCGGCGCGCAAGCCATCGGCGCGATGGCCTATGGCACGGACACGCTTGCCAAAGTGGACAAGATTTGTGGGCCAGGCAACTCGGTGGTCGTTGCTGCTAAGAAACAGGTGTTTGGTTCGGTCGGGATCGATTCGCTGCCTGGCCCGACTGAAACAGTCATCGTGGCGGATGACAGCGCCAATCCAATCTGGGTGGCCGCAGACATGTTGGCGCAAGCAGAGCACGAGGGAGGCACGGCCCTGCTGATCACGCCATCGCGACGATTGGCCGAGTTGGTCAATCAGCACATTCAGCAACAGTTACCCGGTCTGTCAAACCAAACCGAGCTGCTTGAATCGCTGCAACGGCGTAGCGGGGCCATCATCGCCGAAGATATATTCGAAGCAGTGGCGCTGGCCGATGAATTTGCGCCTGAGCATTTGTGTCTTTCAGTCAAAGACCCGTGGGCTTGGGTCAGCAAAATCCGCAATGCTGGGGGCGTATTTGTCGGAGAGCAATCCTACGAGGTGCTAGGCGACTATTGCGCCGGTCCCAGCCACGTCATGCCCACCGGCGGCACTGCGCGCTTCACCCCACCCTGCAACGTGATGGATTTTGTGCGCGTAATGAATGTCATCGCGCTCGATGAAACCACCGCCTCAAAAATCGCCCCTATCGCCATCCAAATAGCCCGCGCAGAGGGGTTGGACGCGCATGCGAATGCTGCGCGATTGAGAATTAAACGAGAAATTTAAAATTCACGCAAAGCGGGCAAAATTATTAAAAGTTGCCGTACGTTAGGGTTCTTTTTATAATTTTGCCTTTGTAATTTTTAATTTCTGAATTTATTTCTCCGGCTGCAACAGGCCGTAGTCCTTGCCCTTGCGGCGATAGAGCACTTTGGTCTTGCTATCGTCCTCGTGCGTAAAGACAAAGAAGTCATGACCCAGCAACTCCATTTGCTCGATCGCCTCTTCGATACTCATCGGCACAATCTGGAAACGCTTACTCCGCACCACCTTTGGCACTTCTTCTTCACTATACTCAGCCATCGCGGCTAATGCTTCTGAAGGCAATTCTTCGGCAGATTCCAATTCCAGATCTTCTGTGATCCCGTTATTTCGCTGATCTGTCCGCCGCCCCTTATAGCGGGCGATGCGTTTATACATTTTGTCCAAGGCCGTATCGAAAGCATTGAACAAGTCGCCATTACTTACCTCCACGCGCAACAACGTCTTCTTGCGTTGCACTGTTAATTGCACTGTCTTCTGTGCATCGCGGCGTGAGCTTTGCTTGCTCAACTCCACGCGCAAATTTTCAATACCGGGCAAATAACGCTCCAAACGCGCAACTTTTTTCTCAATATGCGTCTGCAGCTTCTTCGGAACGCCAAAACCATGTCCTTGTACCGAAAGTTCCATGTTTATACCTCCAACCTTAATCAGCGCCGCATCAGATGATACATCGCTTGGTTACATGAGTAGACCGTATACCTATGCTTTCGTGAATTAGCCAACCGGTTGGTTTCAATAGGGATTTTAGTCCTATATGTTAGAGTGGACTGAATGAAGAGCGGTACAAATGGGTCGAGAATAACCTTGCAAAATGCTGTAATCCTGATACTTATTGCGAGCTTGTTATCTGCTTGTAATACAAACACAATTACTCGACGCGTTTTGGGCTTTAATTCGCTATCTGACCTGTCATCGACCCCCGTACCGGTCATGCCTACAGAACCAGCACCTGCCCCAGCGGGCTTAACGACATCCACCGCAGCCGCAGTCCTCGAACGAGGCATGCTCAAAGTTGGCATCCGATATGACGCCCCGCCATTGGCCAGTATTACCGACAAAGGTGAGTTACAAGGCATGGATGTGGACATCGCCCGCGAATTTGCCCAACGTTGGTTGGGTGATACCAGCCGTATCTCATTTGTGCAAGTCACGTCACTCTCAGCACCTCGCCGTGTAAAAAATCGCGAGGTCGATTTGGCTATGGGCGGCTTATCCGTCGCACGGGTATTGGAACCCGATATCGACTTCAGCCTACCTTACGCCAGCGACGGTGAGGCGCTTCTCATCCGCACCAACAGCTATCCCGATCTAGCCAGCATGAACGGCAAAGAGGTGTATTACATCGATGCCCAATCGCTGCCCAGGTTTAATTTGGCCCAGCAAAGTGCAAGCGTGACTATTTCGGTCAAGTCCGAGGTGTCGTATCCCAACGCACTCAATGCACTCCTTTCCAATCAAACTGAGGGTGTACTCGGACGCACTCGCCGTCTGCAACTCATTAGCCAACGCGACCCAGCATATCAAGTCTTGACAGTGTTTAGTCGTGAGCTGCAGGCCATCATGTTGCCGCAAAATGATTCCGGCTGGGCAGACCTAGTGAATATCACCCTCAGCAACATGGTCATCGACGGCACATACGCCAAGATTTATCAAAAATGGTGGAGTGCGCCACCGGAGGCAATTGGGTACTTACCCGGCAAAGCCCAACCCAAGCTCGGCGAGCTATCATCAACACTGGCACCTAAACAGGTGTATGACCAAATGCGCATTGGCGGGCAAATGCGGGTGGGCTATGCGCTGCCGAGTGGAGTGCTAGCGCAACTGGTGCAGTTGGATGAAGGCGGGCAACCGACTGGTTTAGAGGCCGATCTGGTGCGCGAGTTATCCCGGCGGCTATTGCAAAATGATGGCAACGCTCAGTTCTTCGCCTTACAACCCAATCAAATTGCTCAACAATTGGCTGAAGGGCGAATCGATCTCGCGATCGGTGCGATCCAACGTACCCAGGAAAACGAGCGTATCATGGATTTCAGCTCACCAACCGCCGACAGTGGCATCGCCCAGCTCAATGGGCAACTTGCCGCCCCCACGGGAATTGCTCTTGCCATCGATGATTCCGCCCTGCGCGATGCACTCAGCCTAGCCCTGGACGACATGAAAACTGACGGCACCTATGATGCACTTCGGGCCAAGTGGTTTCCATAAAGCAACTCATGCATCCTCATGATCCGCTATATTCAACAGTGCATCAATCGTTGAAAACGCGGCTGGGTGAACTGGCCCGCTAACAAAATAAGCTTGCAGCATCTCATTCACTTTCATCATTTTGTCTTTTCAAGCACAATCAAATGCTCCAACCCAAACACGCTCAGCGGCGTAGACTCCAACCCCTGCCACGCACCGCGAATCACTTGACCTAGCTTGCCATAGCGTCGCACAATATTGTCAAAGCCTCCATAAATCTGGCGCAGTTCAATCATGTGCATGGGCAACCCTGCAAATAAAGCTTTGAGTCCGCTGCCGGTGTAAGCGCGCACATGTGGAGCCAGCTTATTGCGCAACGTATCTGGCAGCCAATTTACAAATGGCTTGTTACCAAAGTAATACTGCCCGCGCCAATACACGCCGTGCGTTTCGAAAAAATACAAACGATTTGGCACAAAGATCACTGCCCGGCCACCC
>JANMVQ010000360.1:0-13200 GCA_031392845.1 Chloroflexota bacterium | reverse complement strand
GAGACGATCAAGCCTTTCTTCGAAGAGTTCTACTCGATTGAGTATGAGAACTATCCGGTGGGTGACGAGTACTTGCAGGAGCATGAAGTGGTTGTGTGATGCGTCAAACGTCAATTTGACGCATGACGTTTGACGCGCTTTGCGGACACATGACGCGCTACTAAAATGTCAACTCAAACGATTCAATCCACCGTCGTCATAGACACCTTTGCCGAGGCGTTCAAGATGTGGGGCACCCGCCTGATCATCACGGCGGACTCGGCCCACTGGGCGATGATTGCAGCGCAGTCAATCACCGGTTTTGCCACGTCGATTATCGGCTGCAAATGCGAGGCCGGCATCGAGTGCGAGCTTTCTCCCGACGGTACACCGGATGGCCGCCCCGGCGTAAGCGTGCTGCTGTTCACCGTCAAATCCGATGACATGGGCAAGCGCCTGCTGGAACGAGTCGGACAGTGCATTCTGACGTGCCCAACTACAGCCTGCTACAACGGCCTCACTATCGAGCAGGGCGCGCAAGAGATGATCGATGTGGGTGGGCAGCTGCGCTACTTTGGCGATGGTTTTCAAATCAGCAAAGTGCTGGGGGACAGGCGTTTCTGGCGCTTGCCGGTGATGGATGGCGAATTTTTGGTCGAAGAGTTGTTTGGGGCCAAGCGCGCCGTGGGTGGTGGCAACCTGCTGATCCTAGGTCGTGCAACTGCCGATACCTTACGGGCCACCGAAGCGGCAGTCGCAGCCATGCGCGAGGTACGCGGCGTGATCATGCCGTTCCCAGGCGGGATTGTGCGCAGCGGCAGCAAGGTCGGTTCCAAATACAAGACCCTGTTCGCCTCAACCAATGATGCCTATTGCCCCACCCTGCGCGGCTTTTCACCCAACACCCAGTTGCCCACCGAAGTGGGTTGCGTGCTCGAAATCGTGATCAACGGCCTAGACTTGTCTGCTGTCGAAGAAGCGACTCGCCAAGGCATGCGAGCTGCGGCGCAGTCGGGGGCGTTGTATATCACGGCGGGCAACTATGGCGGTAAACTCGGCCAGTTTCATATTCACTTGCACAAATTGCTATGAGCACTTCAACTATTTCATCAATAGATATTCGCGATTTATCGGCACTGAACGCGGCCTATCAGCGGGATGGCTTTCTGATTGTGCCCAATCTGTTCAATGCTCACGAATGCGCTTCGCTCAAAACCGAGGCAAAGCGTTTGGTCGCTGAATATGGACGCGCATTTAGCTCAGTCTATGTCGGCGCGTCCATCGTGAGTGACATCTTTCGTCAGTTTGCAGATGATGTGCGGCTGGTCGATATCTTGTCCGCGCTCATGCCTGAAGGCGTTGCCTTTATGAGTGACAAAGTGGTGTTTAAGTCCAACACCCAGCAGGCTGCCACACCCTGGCACGCCGACGCCCAGTACTGGCCAGGCACACGCTCGAAATTGTCGATTTGGATTCCGCTGGACGATGCTACCCATGACAATGGCACGCTATTGGTCGTGCGCGGCAGCCATCTACGCACTTGGGAAATGCAGGAAACGACTGGCATCAATCAGGCTCAGGACTTCAACCTTGTAGTACGTCCAAATCAGTGGTCGCGCGATGATGAAGTGATCTGCGAAATTCCGCGTGGCAGCGCCATCTTCTTCTCAGATTTGCTGTTGCACGCCTCGACACCCAATCTCACCGGCGCGGATCGTTACACAATCATCAGCACTTATCAGGCACCCGTAACGATTGAAGAGCCGTTCGACTTGCATTTCCCAGCACGTCACACAATTCGCAGCGCCTAACCGTCATGGCTGTGCATCTTACGCTCCATACCCAACCAGCAGTGCCACTCGAGGCCGAGTCACTGACGCCGGACCGTTTCGTCGGATTGTCTGAATCTGGGGTCGCTGGGTTACCAGTCATGCATGGCAATCAACCTGCGACAGTCGGTGATTTCTTCAATGTTGCAAATTCAAAGACAACTCAAATTACTATCGAAGGTGATCTTACTCGTGTAAAGCGTATCGGTGAAGGGATGACCCAAGGCCAACTGTTGGTCGAGGGAAACGTCGGGATGCATGTCGGCGCGGGCATGCGGGGGGGCAAGTTGGTTGTGGAAGGCAATGCCAGTGATTGGGCTGGCGCGCAGATGAAGGGCGGTCGCCTCATCATCAAGGGCAATGCCGGCGACTTGGTGGGCGCAGCCTATCGCGGTGCGCGCACGGGCATGCAGGGCGGCGAGATCATTGTGCATGGCCATGCCGGCGCCGAAATCGGCAGCTACATGCGTCGTGGACTGATCGCCATTGGCAGCAACAGCGGCGATTTTAGCGGCGTGCACATGCTCGCTGGCACGATCATCGTTTTGGGCAAGATGGGTTGGCGGGCCGGGGCCGGGATGAAACGCGGCACCCTCGTGAGTATGCAGCCAGCACATTTGCTGCCCACATTCAATTTCGATTGCCGTTATCGTCCGACGTTTTTACGCCTGTATTTGCAGCATTTACGGGCGTTAAGGTTGCCTATCACCGATGCACAGATCGCAGGCGAATATCACCGCTGGAGTGGTGACATGGTCGAATTGGGACGAGGCGAAATTTTGTCGATGGTGTGATTGAGTGCGTCTTTTTGAATTCTAAAAATCTAATGACTTTATCTTTAAACAAACGGGCTTGGGTCTTAGCCGATCAGTTGACGGCCGATGCCGAGGCGTATGGCGTGTCGGTAGAAGTATTGGCCAACGGCACTCGTCTGATCGACTGTGGGGTGAACGTGGCGGGCGGCTATGAAGCTGGACGCATCTTCGCCGAGATCTGTATGGGCGGATTGGGGCGGGTGTCCTTTGGCCAGATGCAGATCGACGATTGGGCCATCCCGGCCGTGACCGTCTACACCGATCACCCCGAAACCGCTTGCCTGGCTGCCCAATACGCGGGTTGGTCGGTGCAGCGCGAGAAATATTTTGCCATGGGCAGTGGCCCAGCGCGGGGTTTGGTGCGCACCGAAAAACTATTTGAGGAGTTGCATCACAAAGAGCAGTCCGATGTGGCGGTGTTGTGTTTAGAAACCCGTCTACTCCCAACAGCAGAGATTGCCGATTACATTGCGCAGAAGACAGGGGTGCCGACCGACAAGCTCACGGTGTTGGTAGCGCCCACAGCCAGCACAGTCGGTGGCATCCAAATTGCTGCGCGCGTTGTCGAGACCGCCTTGCACAAGCTGCATACGTTGGGCTTTGCCATCGAAAAAATCATCAATGGCCTGGGCGTCGCGCCCATCCCGCCGATTGCAAAGAATGACGGGCGCGCTTTGGGTCGCACCAATGACGCGATGCTGTATGGCGGCCAGGTGCATCTAAATGTGCGCGCAGATGATGCCGAGCTTGAGCCGCTTATTCTGCGCGTACCGGCGTCCACCTCATCGGACTATGGTTCCCCGTTTTACGATGTATTGAAGCGCTTTGAGTTTGACTTCTACAAGATCGACCCGTTGCTGTTCAGCCCGGCGCAGATTGCCATGACCAATGTCCGCACTGGCCGCACCTTCCGGGCCGGTCGTATCAATGGTGAAGTGTTGCGTACATCGTTTATCTAGATGGTCTCAAAAAATGAACCTCGCCATCCTTAGCGCCGGACAAGGTTGGCACAACGCTGAGCTAGAACGCGCTTTCACTCAACGCGGTCACACCTGCGCGCTGCTCCCCATCACCAAACTCATCGCCACCATTGCGTCGCCTCATCTCCTCATCTCCTCATCGCCCCCCCACTCGCAAAGCGTCACCCCTTCATCCTTTTCATCCCTGTCACTCACCGATTACGATGCCCTCCTCATCCGCATCATCCCGCGCGGTTCGCTTGAGCAGGTGATTTTTCGCATGGATGCGCTGCATTTGTTAGCGGCCCAGGGCATGCGTGTGTTTAATCCGCCAGTGTGTATCGAGCGCACCGTCGATAAGTTCTACACCTCGGGGTTGCTGGCTCAAGCTGGGTTACCCACGCCGCGCACCATCGTGTGCGAACGCAGTGATGACGCGCTGGTCGCGTTTGCGCAATTGGGAAGCGATGTCATCGTCAAGCCGCTGTTTGGCTCAATGGGGTTAGGCATGACTAGAATTACAAGTGACGATGTGGCCTATCGCGTGTTCAAAGCCCTTGAATTAGAACGGGCAGTGTATTACTTGCAGGAGACCATTCCTCACGGCGGGCGGGATATCCGTGCATTTGTACTAAACGGGTGCGTGCTGGCGGCCATCGAACGCACCTCCGCCGACGGCAGTTGGCGCACCAATGTCGCGCGCGGCGGACAGGCGCAGACCATTACATTGTCGCCTGACCAAGAGGTGCTGTGTCTGCACGCCGCTCAGGTTGTTCAGGCCGATTATGCGGGTGTTGATCTGCTCATCAGCGATCAAGGTCAGCCCTACGTGATCGAAGTCAACGGCATTCCCGGTTGGCAAGGCTTGCAACAGGCGACCGGCCTCAATGTAGCTGACGAAATCGTAGGGTATCTTGAAGGCACGCAAGTAGCGCACTTACAAAGCAAACAACACCATGATTAACCCCGAAACAATACGCCACGCTTCGGAGATGGCCTGTTTGCTGGAGGCCAGCGCCGAGAAACCCGGCAATGTCACCCCATCCCATGCCTTTCACGATATGTGCTATGAAGATTTTTTGCATAGCGCGGTGGCGATTGGCCCGGAGATAGCGCAAGCAGGCACACGGGGTGTCGGCCAGACGATATTGGCGGCCATTCAGGCTACCAAGCGGTGGGTACGACCCAATACAAATCTGGGGATCGTGTTGTTATTGGCTCCGTTGGCTCGGGCCGCCCTTCAGTATCCGGGCGGGGTGGTTTCTTCAAAAATTTTGCGCGCCCAACTCCACCGTGTGCTGAGCGAGTTAACAGTGGATGACGCCCGCACCACCTACGAGGCCATTCGATTGGCCGTGCCCGGTGGCATGAACGAGCCGGTAGAGGCGCATGATGTGCGCACCGAAGTGCCAACCATCACCTTGCATGCGGCCATGGCTTTGGCCGCCCAGCGCGATAGTATCGCCTCGGAATATGTGACCGATTACGCAATTGTCTTTGAACAGTGTTTGCCCGCATATCAAGCTGCGCTGGCGCAAGGGCTAAGCGAACCTGCGGCGGTGCTACAAACGTATTTGCAAACATTAGCGGTAGTGCCAGACACGCTGATTGCGCGCAAAGCCGACTGGTCCGCAGCGAAAAGCGTGTCTGCGCAAGCTGCCGCAATTGTGGCCAACGGGGGTGTCACGACGGACTCAGGCCGCCTGGCTATTGCTCAATTCGATACCTATCTGCGCGCCAACGGCAATCGCCTGAACCCTGGCACCACTGCCGATCTAATGAGCGCAACGTTGTTTGTGGCACAGTTACACATTTTGCCGTGACCCATCCAGCGGCGGCAACCCCAGCGCCCGCACCGCCCACGGCAACGCGGTCTTGAGTTGTTGCAGCTGCACCGCGCGGACATGCGGCGCTTGTGGGATGGGCGGTTTGCCGGCACACTCGGCGAAGTAACCGCTTAAGATCGCGGCAAACTCTGGTGCGTTTGGCAAAATTGTTTCGGGCGGTGGGCCACCTTCCGCGTGCAGACTGGGCAACCAGCAAGCGATGTCGAATTGGGCATTGCCGGTGCTAACCCAGTTCCAATCCAGCAACACCGCGCGGTTGGGCAACAGGCACAGATTGTCGCTGCGCACATCCAGATGCAATAGCGCGTCGCCGTCGATAGCGCTTTCGCCATCGACATTAAGGAGGGTGGGGAGCACTGCATTCAACCAGGCCTCGCTTGCCAGCCCTAGCGAGAGAAACGGTCCGGGATCATCCGCAACGACTTGCCAACTGTGAATAAGTTGGGTGGCATAGCGCATTGGGCGCGCGCCCTCAAAATCTTGTGGCGCGACTTGCTTCAGTACGGCCAGCACCGCATCGATGTGTGGGGTCTGCCACGGCGGCGGCCAATGGGCGTGGCTCAAGTCTTCGAGCATTAAGATCGGCTCTTCACCATCATCGTCGAAAGCCAGTAGACGGGCCAGAAAATCGCCGGTCAGGGTCTGATACACCCGATGCTCGCGCCGGATCCAAGTGGCCAAGGCACTGTTTGGGATATTGCGCCCAGCTTTGATGAAGGCACTGCTTCCGTCATCAAACGTAATGATCTCGCGGGTGGCAGTGCTATAGCCACCACTGGGCTTACGACGGTGCGCGATCCGCTTGCCCGCCATACGTTCAACTCTCTTAGTCAGGTCGTCTGTTGTGCTCATGAGTTTGAACCACGAATCTCACGAATCCTCACGAATGATTAGTGGAGATGGGTGAGATTCGTGGTTTTCTAGTGAAACAACTCTTTGTTTAAATATCGATCAAGGTCGCTTTTCTTTGTTCGAACGTGGCAATCTGGGTGAAGCCTGCGCTGCGAGCCATATTAAGTGCGACATCCATGTGCTGGCCGGTGTGCTCCGGATTGTGCGAGTCCGAGCCAATCGTTAGGATCATGCCGCCCATCTCGCGATACCAGTTGATGACAGTCTGGGGCGGATTGGAATCTTTTCGCCCACGCCGCAAGATGCTGGTGTTGATCTCGGTGCCTTTGCCCCGATCGATAATTATTTTGAGTATTTCGCGAATCTCTTTTTCGTATGCTGTAATGTCGTAATCGTCGCCAAAATATTTGAGGCCATAGCGGGACGGGTAATCGATATGCGCCAAAATATCGAAGTCGCCATAGCGGGCTAATTGGGCCATCTCGATGAAATAATCGCGGAAACTGCGCCGCCAATCGCCGCAATAGGTAAAAAATGCCGGTTCAAAGGTATTGATCCAAGTGTTTAACCAGTGCAGCGACCCTAGCACAAAGTCCCATGGATATGCACTTAGCACAAGACTGGCACGGTCGGGGAAACGATGGGGCTCGCTGATCTCAATGGCTTGCCTAATGATCAGCGTGTCGCCAAACAGTGCTCGGCAACGCGTCACTTCCTGTAGATAGTCTTCGTGCCGGAAGAAAAAGCTGGTGCTATCGTCAGGGTTGTAGTCCTCATGCTCGGTGAAGGCAATCTGTCGAATGCCCATTGCAAGCGCGGCACGACACTGTGCCTCCATCGGGGCAGTACTGTCCTGCGAAAAAAGGGTATGGGTGTGGTAGTCGACCATTCTTAATTTATTCTGTCCATTGTCGCACTAGCTCGGCCTGTGCCCGAAGCTGCTGCAGACAATCCACCGGTGTAGCAGCCGTTGCCAGCGCCGTGCAAATAGGGTGCCCTTGGCGGATGTGTTCGTTATTATGCGGAATGTCGCGCAGTTCGTGGCTGCGCCAATGCTGTGTGTCGCCAACCGTCAGGTCATAAGGAGCGAAAACAACGACTTTCCCCACAGACCGAGTCAGTCTCAGAGACCAACTCGGTCTGATAGGTTCACCCAAACAACCCCGCACGTGCCAGTCGAATAAGGGCCCATCAAACAACTCCGTCGACGCCGATGGGCGTGGATTGACCTCCAACACCCAAATGCGCTCATTGCGCCAAACAAAGTCAACGCCATTGAGTCCGCGCAAGCCAAAATGTGCCGTCAGGTATGCCGCGATTGGGTCGGCCTGCTGCCATATTGCATCAAGCTCAGCTTCTGGCACGCGCGGCGGAGACAGATTGCCGCACCACCGAAAATCGCCCGTACCAAATTCAGGTAAGCCGATCAATTGCTCGGTGACGCCAATGACTCTGGCCTCCTGTCTATTGGCCACAAACGAAAATGAGCAAACCATGCCTTCAATATATTCCTGCACGATACCTTCATATTCTTGCACGATACCTTCGCCCATATCGGCATCACCGAGCCACCGCACATGCGTGCCGCCACCTCCCCGCAGCGGTTTCCACAACCACCGCTGCGCTAAATGACGCACGACTCGTGACTCATGACTCTTGATTTCTAAGCACGTCTCCGGAAATGAAAACCCACCCTCACCCAGTATCCGCTGCAATTCAAATGGATCACGCACCCGTCGCAACGTCTCAGGCGTATTGCCGAGCAACACCCGGCCAACGCTTAATTCCTCAACCAAATCAGGGTGATTCTCGAAGCTCGCCCCATACGTCACGGCTGCTGCAGCCACGCTTTTCGACGCAGTGACCAGCGCACGCGGGCTATATGCCTTGTCGGCATAGTCGCGCAACAATGAGTGGCTGGGGCACAATGCGCGCAGGTCGCTATCGCCAAAATAATCCAGTGCCGTCACGGTATAACCGTCGCGCACCGCCAACTCAGCCAGCATGCGGGCAGTGTAGCCGACCAGAAGGATGGGGTGCTGTGAAAATGAAAGACTACTCACTCGAATGCCTGCCGCACCGCGACTGCACCGCGCAAATACAAATGATCCCAAACCGTACCCCGCGCCCCACGAAGTTCCATCACGTCAACCAGCGCCTGATAACGTCCTCCAGCAACCCCATTGGCAATCAATGCTGCCCCCTGAGCCGCCGACTTCGATTTCAGATATTCCCCGTGCTGATTGCGCAATCCCATCAACCGATGCACCGGCGCAAACGATAGTCGTTGGGTCAGCGCGGCTTCAACAGACGTGAATAAACTCAATCGACCCGATAACAACACTTCACGCGGCTTGGGCAACACGGCAGTCAATCCAAAGGTGTGCTTGACGACGCTTTCCAGCCAGGCCAGCCATCCGAAACGGAGTTGAGGATGCTGCGCCCATTCGTCAAATCCAATTTTTTTGGCCAAAAGGCCAGTATCGCGCTCCGCGATGTCGCGCGCACCACCGCTAAAAATCGTGTCTTTGGAAAGCGTCTCGCCGAGCAAATAGGCGGCCTCACCATCCATCGCACCGCCGGCACGAAAACCCATCGGGCCAGACGATCCGCCGCACCCATCGATTATCTGGCCGCCCTCCACTGCAATGGCCGCGCTGAAAGCCCCACCTAACTCGAGCATGATGAAGGATGTTTCGGCATAGTCGATTTGCAAACGCTGGGCCTGCTCGACGATCGCCTGCGCCACGCTGGCCACCTTGTCGGCGGTGCCCATATCGATCCGGTTGGCTTTTCGGTAGGCAGGCACCGTTGGCAAATGCACCACCCCGGGTAGAAAAACAAACGGCGCGCCTGTTGCGATCAGCGCGCGAATCAACGACTTGAGGCCACCGATACCCACACTCTTTTTATTCTCATCATCGCGCACCAACATCATCAGCGCCAATTCATGTTCACCGATTTGTTCGCCGCGCAGCAACGGCACGCCGTAGCCCGCTGGCCCGACCGCCAGATCGAACGGCATACAAGCGCGCACTGCGTCAATCAAAAGAGCAGGATCAGTTCCCAACTCAGGCGAAGCGATACTCGCATCCAAAACGATCTTGCCTATCCCATCGCCAGAGTCATCTAGGCAGCACAAATCAAATGAAACCGTACCGGGGTCTATGCCTAAGGTGCGCATCGGAAGATGAAAGTTGAAAGTTCTGAGTTCTGAGTCCTTAGTTCTGAGTCCTTAGTTGGAGAACGCTCAAGAATCGACAGCTAAGCACTAAGGACTCAGGACTAAGCACTTCTAGACTGTTCCTTCAGCGACTTGATAAATGCTCTCCGTATCAAACACTTGCGTGTTCGTTTCGAAGAGTTGGGCAATGCAGGCTTTATGGACTTTCATCTTGGGGTTGCCAATCGCAAGTGGGCCAAGGGTGAGTTTGCTGCGATTCTGATCGCCACGCTCTTTGAATTTGTCGCTGGACTTTACACCTTCGATCCCCACGGGCTCGGCCAAATTGAAATCGACCAGCACTTGCAGCGCTGGATGCGCCGCCCAAAACTCCTTTTTTAGGACTTGAATACCTGCGGGGGCCGAAGCCAGCCCAATTTTGGCGTCAGCCAGTGTTTGTTCCAACATCGACCATTCGGGCACTTCCTGAACCTGTAAATTGGGAATGCGCTCGGCCAGCTTGCGCAAGTTGATGATGCCGCGCATGCCGCGCCCAGGCGTGTAGCGATCACCCAGAATGGCAATCGGCACAGTTGTCGCCACCACTTGGAAACCTGCACGAGCTAACAGCAAAGCCGCACGTTGTCCGACACCGCCCAAACCCATCACCACAGCCTTACTGCCTGCCAATTCAGGCCGCTTCTTCAACATCGCCACCGCCGCAGCAGCGGTCGTGTTGCAACCGTTGGAGTCGATCATGACCGACACTTGAAAGGGATCAAAGAAGCATTTCTGCGCCTCAATCAACATTTGCTCGCCCAGCGCTACATCCGAACCGCCAATCCAAACGGCAGTGTTCTTCAAGTCTTGCGGGGCACGGGTAAACATCGCCCCTTGCACCAGATTCGCCACGTCTGCTGGAGTCACGCCGCTGTAGCTCAGCACTTCGTCCGCGCCTGCATCAAACGCCACAAAGCGATCAAACGCACTAGCATGTTTATCAGTATCAAGTTGGATTAGGATTTTTTTCATAGATCTAGTGGTGACTCGTGAATCATAGGTCACGAGTCACGCATCTCGTTGGCTCTTCGCAGTTAATCGCACATGCTCGCGGCGCGATTCTTCTACGGTCAGATAACCCCAGTTTAGTGCTTCTTCCTGGCGATAATTCTTGCCAAGGGCGCGGGCAATATGGGCCTTCATGAGCTCTTTACCCAGATAAAACGCGTGGGTAGCTTCGTCAATATTTAGTTGATCAAAGATCGATTGAATGTCGCTGCCTTTGACAAAGCGCTCGGCGTTAAACACATAAATCCACTCGGCATCAGCGAAAATGCGGTAATTTGGATCAGTCACCTGAGCATGTAACTCGCGCAACTCGGCTTCGGTGTAAGGGGTGAGCTCAGCATCCTTCACTGTAAGCAAACGGCTATCGAGGTGTTTGGGAATACTGGATTGCTGCTGCGCAAAATGCATGAGCTCGCGGGCAATCGACGTTTCACGCACCACGCCCTTGGCCCAATGAATCACCTCAGTTGTCAAGACAGCGCGGATACCCAGCTCTTGGCAAAAGCCGATCATGAGCGCAGTCATGCCCGTCGTATCAGCCTCAGTCAGCTCAGTGATATTGCCGATGCCCATAAACATTTCGGCATTGGGATATTTGCGGCGCACCGCGTGATAGCGGGCCAAGCTATCGGCAAATCCAAAGTTGATCGGAGTCAGAATCGGGTCTAGCAAATAGGGCTTGCCTAACCGGTCTAACTCGGCAATGGTGGCATCGAGCGAAGCCAGATCATTGGGCGCATCTGGGATCAAAATCGGCGTGGCGCGCAATTGTTCTGCTAAAAAGCGGTTGCCGCTATTCAAACTGAGCACATAATCCACCCCCGCCGCATCCGCCATGCGAATCTCTTCAGGATTGAGGGTATCGATGCTGAGCTTAAACCCGCGCGACTTTAATTCGGCAATGACGATCGGCCCATCTTGCAGCCAGACCCGATCCGGCGACATCCCCAAATCAATAACATCTGCGCCATTGTCACGAAAATAAACGGCCATGCCATAAATCTGCTCTGGGCTTAGGCGCGGCGCATTGTTGATCTCGGCAAAAATCTTGATGTCGTAATCGCCGTATTTGTCCGGGGCAACCGTACTGCCAAAGTAACGCGGCAACTGTTTCAGATCCGTCGGCCCTTTCTCCGCTGGCAAGCCAAACTTCTCGACCAACAGACGCGGATCACCTTCGCACGCACCCGGAATCATGATGCGGGTAATATCCGGTGGCACCTGCAAAAATTTGGCGATCCATTCCGGCGTCATCAGCGCCGCCACGCTGATCTTCATCACCGCGATGTCATAGTCAAACGGCAACTTGGCCTTGCGCAATGTCGCGCTGAGGGCAGGCGCGGCCAGCTTGCCGGTGACGAAGAGAAATTTTTCGGGCATGAAACAGATAGGTCAACGAATTGAAACGAATAAACGAATTGCGTTACTGAAAATATTCGTTTATTCGTTTCAATTCGTTGACTCATTTCTTACTGAACACAAATTTATTGGGTGTGCCTTCCAGCGCACCCCCCGAAGCGGGTCGCCACAACACGGTATCTTCGATCTTGCGAGCCAGCTCAAAGTCTTTGTCAGTGATACCGCCCGCATCATGGGTGTTCAACTTCACCCACAGCTTGCCCCAGGTGACGGATAGATCAGCGTGATGCCAGGCCGCTTCGCACAAATAGCCAATCGTATTGACGGCCATAAGCGTACTTTGCCAGCCGTCCGTATTGAATTTGCGGCGCAGCCAGCCATCCTCCATATACCAATCGGTCAGATTAAGCTCAATCAATTTAACCTGGATTTCGTCAAGGGAATAAACTTTAGGTTTGTCTGCCATATGAGGAGTAAATCATTAGTTCTAAGTGCTTAGTCCTTAGCACAAAATCGCAGGTGCCGCAGCACTCAGCACTCTTAAACAATACCACCATTGACATTGATTGTCTGTCCGGTCAGGAACTTAGCGGCAGGCGAGGCAAGATACACGGCTGCGGAGGCGACATCTTCCGGGGTGCCCCAACGCTGCAGCGGGGTATTGGCTTGCACTTGCTGGTAGAACTCGCGATTGGCTTGTGCGCCAAAGCGGGTCTCAATCCAGCCGGGTGCCAGCACATTGACCCGCACTTTTGGCGCGACTGAACGCGCCAAGCTTTTGCTAAACGACAGCACCCCACCCTTCACCGCAGAAAACAATTCAGGATTCTCGCCAGCCATTCCCACCGTAACGTGGTCCCAGCTCATATTGATGAGGTGTCCACCCAGTGGCTGCTGTTGCATGATTTTGTCAGCCGCATAACAACACGCCAACGTGCCACGCAGATCCACCGCCAGGAGTAGATCGAGTTTACGCGACCAATCCCAATCGGCGGCCTCAGTCGTCAAGATATCAGCGCCAGCATTGTTGACCCACACATCGAGCCGTCCCAAGCGCTCCTGCGCCTGTGCGACCAGCGCATTGCAGGCCTCCACTGTGCCAAGTTCGGCTTGCAGCGCGTAGGCGTGTCCACCCAGGGCACAAATCTCGCTCAGCACTTGTTGCGCGGCATCGGCAGCCGACCGATAGGTGAAAAGCACAGTTGCGCCTTCACGGGCAAACGCCAGTGCAATCGCCTGGCCGATGCCGCTGCTACCACCGGTCACGACGGTATTTAAGCCAGCCAGTCGCGTCATTCAGGGAAAACTTAACCACGAATCGCACGAATC
>JANMVQ010000349.1:0-10934 GCA_031392845.1 Chloroflexota bacterium | reverse complement strand
GATGTCAGTCATGCCGATTGATGCTAGAGGATTCAGTTCGACGGTGCTATCGGTGTTTGTCCGACGTGGGCCATGCGGTATAAAACAAGCATGATCCAAAAAGATAATCGTCTGCTGCGCATCGGTGTGTTAGGTGCTGGCCCCATCTCGCAAGCGGCGCACTTTGATGCGACCCGCAAGGCACGCAACGCCGAATTATACGCGATTTGTGACGCCGCAGAAGATTTATTGCAGCGCATGGCGGCTATCCATCAGCCGGCAAAGACATACACGAATTTTGAAGCGATGTTGAGCGATCCAAACGTCGATGCCGTCATCATCGGCGTGGCCGATCAGTTTCATGTGCCACTGGCACGCAAGGCGATTGCGGCGGGCAAGCATGTGCTGATCGAAAAACCGTTGGGGGTGAACATCGAAGAATGTGAGGTGTTGCGCGATAAGCTACAAAATAAATCATTGATCTTTCAGATCGGTAACAATCGCCGGTTTGACCCAGGGGTGGCGTTTGCGCGGCGCTTTATCCACGAACAGATTGGCCAACTGATGGCGCTGAAGGCATGGTATTACGACTCTACCCTGCGCTACACCATGACCGACAACCTGCAACCCATCCCAGTGAGCAGCGCCCATGCTCGCAAACCCACTGGCAATCCCAAGGCCGACAAACAGCGCTACTTTATGCTCACCCACGGCAGCCACTTGGTCGACACAGCACGATTCCTGGCGGGCGAGATCATCCAAGTGCAGGCGCGCCTGATTGAGCGCTTTGAAGCGTATGGCTGGTTTGTGTCGGTTGAATTTGGCGATGGCAGCCTAGGCCATTTAGATTTAATTGTGCCGATTCGGGGCGATTTTGAGGAAGGCTTTCAGGTGTTTGGCGAACACGGCAGCATCAAGGCACGTGGGTATTTGCCGTGGTATCACAAGTCGAGCGAAGTCGAATGCTTTTCAAGCGTAGATCGGCAATATAAAAGAGTGCTGGGCGAAGATGCCTACACCTACAAGCTGCAAATCGAGGGTTTCGCTGACACGATTTTGCACGACACGCCGCAGCATGGGGCGGATATCAATGATGGCATCGCCGCGATGCGGGCGCTGGTGGCGATTGTCCGCTCGGTAGAGTGTGGTCAGTGGGTGCGATTGAGCGAGGTGAGTGGCGCGGTGTGAGCTTCGACTATTGCAGCAGTGATACTCGACACTCATTGACCTTACCGTTTGGCAATATGCTGGATGCGCGCAAACTCGGGCGCGACCGTTGTCTCTCCATCCGGGCCAATTTGCCCAGCAACTTCGGTGGCACGGCGACGGGCCAGCCACTGCCCCAATAACCCGTGTTTAGGGGCCAGGACAAACACAACGATGAATACCACAGCCTGCAGCACCACGATACTGCCACCGGTTGAGATATCCAGATGATAGCTAAGGTATGCGCCTAACACGCATGAGATCACACTCACAATGGCGGCATACACAATCATGCGATCGAACCGATCGGTCAGCAGATACGCAATTGCACCAGGGGTAATTAACATAGCGACCACCAGCACAATACCCACTGCCTGCAATGCCGCGACAATGGTGAGCGAGAGCAATATCAGCAGGGTGTAATACAACGCGGTGATGTTGAGGCCAATGGCCCGGGCGTGACTGGGATCGAATAAAAATAACAATAGGTCTTTGCGCAAAGCAATCACTGCTAGCAAGGTGAGCCCGCCAATAATCATGGTCTGAATTGCGTCGCTATCCGCGATGCCCAGTACATAGCCAAACAACACATGCATCAGGTCAATGTTGCTGCGCACTAGCGTAATCAATACTAGGCCCAACGCAAATAGCGCAGTAAACACCACACCGATCACGGTGTCTTCTTTGATGCGGGTTCGGCTTTTGACAAAGCCAATGGCCACCACGCTGCCCAAGCCAAAGATAAATGCCCCTATGCTAAAGGGCACACCTACGGCATAGGACAACACCACCCCGGGCAGCACAGCGTGCGATACGGCATCACCCATCAAGCTCCAACCTTTTAAGGTGAGATAGCACGACAGCACTGCGCACACCAACCCCACCACGGTGCTGACCGCGATGGCTTTGACCATGAATGCATACTGCAAGGGTTCGGTAAACCAGGTAAGAATATCCATAAATTACGGCGCGATGTTCGCTGCCGCGGCCTCCTGTTGCTCTTTAGCCAGCTCACGCTCGGCCTTCATCGCATCTGGCTTCACACCGATGGCAAGGTTGTGCAACAAGCCATCGAACGTAAGGGCCAGGTTTTTTGGGGTAAACACTTCTTCGGTTGGGCCATAGGCCAGCACAGTCTTTTTCACCAACGCAACATGATCACAGAATTCGGTCACACTGGTCAGCTCGTGGGTACTGATGAGCATGGTTGTGCCTTCTGTCCGCAGCTCTAGCATCAGTTTCATCATCGCCCGCTCGGTCTGCGCGTCCACACCGGCAAATGGTTCATCAAGCAGCATAATGGCTGCGCGCTGGGCCAATGCTCGCGCTACAAACGTGCGCTTCTTTTGCCCGCCACTTAGCTCGCCAATCTGGCGGCCACGAAAGTCCCACAGATTTACCCGCTTCAAGGCGCGCTCGGCCTCGGCTTTGTCCGTTGCCGAAGGAATGCGCAATGGATTCATCAATCCGTAACGGCCCATCAACACGACTTCCCATACGCTGATTGGGAAATTCCAATCCACATCTTCGGACTGCGGCACATACGCTACCAAGCTGCGCTTCTGTGCCTCGCGCATGGATCTACCTTGAATTTTCACTGTGCCTTTGCCCGGCGTAATAAAGCCCATCAGCGCTTTGAACAGCGTGCTTTTGCCGCTACCGTTCATGCCGATTAGCCCACAGATAACCCCAGTGGGCAACTTCAATGTGGCATCATGCAAGACAACTTTGCCGTTGTAATCCACGGTCAAGTTTTCAGCATCAATGCTATACACACTGGCGTGTGTGTTTGCGTCGGCAATCATTTGCCCACCTCAAAATCTTTGCCGGTCAGCCCTTTTACCAAAGTTTTGGCATTGTATTCCAGCAAATCCAAATAGGTCGGCACCGGGCCATTGGCTTCCGAGAGCGAATCCACATAGAGTAGCCCCCCGAATTTGGCACCAGCTTCGCTCGCCACTTGTTCTTGGGCCTTTGGACTGACAGTGCTTTCGCAAAAGACAACTGGGATCTTGTTGGCTTTCACCGCGTCGATTACATGCGCCACCTGTTGCGGAGTGCCTTGCGCATCGGCGTTAATCGGCCACAGATACAACTCTTTCATTTTGTAGTCGCGGATCAAATAGGTGAATGCGCCCTCGCAACTGACCAAATAGCGTTGTGTTTCTGGCACACTGGACAATACAGTTAATAGTTCGGTATCAATCGCTTTGATCTTGTCACTGTAGGCTTTGGCGTTGGCGTTATAGATTGCCTCGTTTGGCGGGTCTAGTTTCACCAGCGCTGCGCGGATATTTTCGACATAGATTAGCGCGTTCCGAGGAGCCATCCAAGCGTGTGGATTGGGTTTGCCCTGATAGGGGCCTTCAACAATACTCATCGGCACAATGCCGTCACTCACCGTAACATGCTCGACATTGGGGATACTGGCATAGAGCTTCTCGGCCCACCTTTCCAGCCCCAAGCCATTGTCCAGAATAAGATTGGCTTTTTGGGCACGCACAATGTCGCCAGGAGTTGGCTCATAACCATGAATCTCTGCGCCGACTGCCGTGAGCGATTGCACATTGGCTGCATCGCCGGCTACATTTTTGGCGATGTCTGCCAACACCGTAAACGTGGTCAGCACCTCTCTTTTACCATCGGTGCGGGTTGTTTTATTGGATGGCAGTGTGCAGCTCGTAAGAAGCACTGCTACCACCAGTAGGGTTAATTTCTTGAACATCAATATCCTTATAATTTAGGTGCGGCTAAATTAGACTATAGGATAATTTAGTCAAGGCTAAAAGTCAACCCTAACTTTGGGTCGACTCGCGCATGCTGCTCTTGAGGGTCGTTATTATGACAAACCAGTTGCCTCGATCACTGAGATCGAGGCAACTGGTATAAATTATCTAGGATCTACCGACTTTAGCGGGAAATAGCCATTCTCTACACCAAGTAGGGTGCACAATCGACAAAGGTCTTGTGCAGCGCCGGCACTGGCTCACCCATGGGAATATATTCGTGCGCGATATAGCCTGCAAAACCCGTCTCGACAATCGCCCGTAAGACGGGCGGGTAGTAAATCTCCTGCGTCTCGTCCAACTCGTGGCGACCAGGGTTGCCAGCGGTATGGTAATAACCGATCCACGGGGCCGCCTGCTTGATCGTGCGAATCAGATCGCCCTCCATGATCTGCATGTGATAAATATCGTAGAGTAGCTTCACCCGCGGCGAGTTGACTATCTCACAAACTTTTACGCCCCATGCCGTGTGATCAGACTGATAGTCTTGGTGATCGACCTTGCTGTTAAGCAGCTCCAACGCCAGCGTCACGCCGGCATCTTCAGCCACCTTACTCACCCGCCGAAACCCCTCGGCGGTGATTTCGGCACCCTCAGCCTCGCTCAATGCACGACGACTGCCGCTGAAGCAAATCAGGCTGGGGATGCTCCACTGGGCCGCCTCGGCGATATTGGCGCGCAATTCTTTTTCGATGCGCGTATGTTGTGCCCGATCATTCAAGCCATCAATAATCGAGCCATGGCCGCCAATGCCAGACAATTTGAGGCCATGATCTTTGATGAGTTGCCAATACTCACGTGGGGCCAGCTCAATTGCGGCGTAACCCGCCTCGGCTACGGCACGAATAAATGCTTCAGGCGAGAGCTTGGCAGGCACAAAACACCACCAAGCGACAGATTGCTGTATTTTGCTCATGTAAGCCATTAAAGCAGATGGCTGAATAACTTGGGCGTGAGTCAATCAGGCAACTTTCATTTCGCGTATCTCCGCGTCTGCTTCGACAAAGCGCAGCAGGGCTTCGCCTTCCTTCTCCAGCGCTGCGAGTATCTTCTTGGCCAATGGAGCAAATGGCTCCAGCAGCAGCGTGGCGGTTTTCTTCTTGCGCTCGATCTTCCAAGTGCCCGCCACAAACCCATCCACCAAAAACGTGGCGCGCACCAACAGATTCTTGGTGACGACCGCGCCTCGATGAGCGTCATCAATCACGCGGGTGCGGTCGGCATGCGCCAGCACTAAGTTGTCGAAATCCGGCACAAAGCGCACTGGCGCGGGCGTGTCTGCATCCGGGCGGGGCGCAGTGAGGAGATCAAACAACTCGCGCTTGCGCTCGTCTTTGAACGCGATTAAGTCACCAGCAGCGAGCAGTTCCGCCAATACTTTGCTCAGCCCTTGCAGCCCGGACCATGCTTGGGCATCGGCAGCCGTAGCCGGGCCAAAAGCAGCCAGATAACGGCGTACCAGCTCATGCGCTGGGGCGTCCCCACGCTTGAGTGTTTTACCTAGCCAAGCTTCGGCCATCGCAAAGTCGGCAGTTGCGGGAAAGCCCCACGGCGTATCGATGGGCACTTGCACCAGCGGCAAATGCATGCGGATGGCATAGGCCATGGCGCGTTCATCGCCATCTGGATAGAGCGTTTTGAAGTGCTGACGCAACGCCTCGAACAAGGCTGGCGCGTTACCAAAGAATTGCGTTGCCGCCCGATGCAACACTTCTAAATCCAAATCAACCGCTCGTTCACGCAGGATCGATTGCATGCCTTTGGTCAGCCCGGGCTGTATGGCTGGACGCAGGTTTATGTAATCGGTCGCGCTCATCAAGTGCAGAGTGCCCCGCATGGCGGTGACCCGGACAATCTTGCGTTCCTGCAGGGCCTTGTTTAGCTCGTCGCGTTGAAATCTCTCAATCCGTGTCCAAAGTCCGATAAAAGGCGGGCGTGGCTGTTGCGCCTGCATACCCGCGAGTCGTTGTACGACATCGATTGCATTTGTATCCACGCGAGCCAATAACATTTGGCGAGCCAGGGTGGCGCGATTAAGTTGGCGCAGGGTGAGGGTTTGAGTTGATACAGCCATTTTTAGGACAACTGTTGTTCAAGTTCTGTTTTCAAACGTGGAAGCAATTCATCGACCCACGGGGCCGCTCGATTACCGGCAATCTTAAACCACAGCCGATGACCCTGCGGCCACCAGGTCAGCTCTAATGTGCCGTGTTCTTTGCCTTTTTTGAAGTGCCAGTGGGTGCAGCCGGGGTAACGGGCCAACGTGCCGCGTAGCGTCCGGGTGAGACCCGCAGCAATGCAAGTGCGCTCGGCTATAAGGACGATATCGCTGACAAGTGTGTCGCTGGCTGGCAAAGCAAGAGCAATCTCACGCATCGCGTTCGCACAATACGGTTTGCAACTCTTCGGTCAGTTTGGCGCTATCATCTGGGCGACCATGGTAAGCGGCAGGCGTGTTATGAAAAAGCTCGATGCGCCATTGGCCATCGTGCTTCTTGGCGAGCAAAGTCTGAATCGCGTTCACCGCCGGGTTGATCTCGGTTTTGCCCGGTGGCAGCATGCCGACCACCGCATGCAGCAACGCCACATCGGGCGCAATCAATCGCACACTACGCACTTTGCCAATATAGGCCGCGGTAGCGTGATGCGCGAAAATCTGGCCGAGGGTGGATTCAATTTCGGCGGCACCAATCATCTGACTACCATCAAACCCAACCTGCAAACTCTGCGGGCCATACAGCTCGGCAATGGCCCTAGCATTGCGTTGGTTCCATTGCTTGAGCATTTCAAAATAGGGGCTCTCCCGCGTTTAGCGGGAAATAGCGTTGTCATGCTGAGCAGAGCGAAGCATCCCAATGGCGAATCGTGTGCAATTTACGCGTCGGGGATTCCTCACTGCGTTCGGAATGACAAGTTTCCCGTCAAAGTCGGGAGAACCAAAATAAAGTGCGCGCACAGCATCGTCATCGTCGGCCATAGGAACTCCTCCATTCAATAAGCATTATCCAAATTATAGAACAAGCGTTCTTAAGCAAACACCACGCAACCGCGCTGGGTCAATTCATCGATCCAGTCCGGCAAGGTTTGCAAGGGGTTCCAGCGCAAATCAAGCTTTTCGAGTTTGTCCAGACTGCGCACGGCCAGTGGCACCTGGGTGAGTTGATTGGCGCGCAGATCGAGGATGCGCAGTTGCTGCAAGTTGTGCATGGAGGCAGGCAAATTGCTCAAGCGGCAAAAGCGCAGATTCAGCTCAGCCAAAGCGGCCAGGTCGCCTATCGATTCAGGCAATTGTGCTATTGGGTTGCCTTGCAGGTCCAGCCTGCGCAGGTGTTTTAGCTGGCCAATCACGTCCGGCAAGTGGGCCAATTTGTTGTTCATGGCATGCAGTTCCAACAACCCAAATAAATCGCCGATTGAATCGGGCAGCGCCGTGATTCGATTGTTGTATAGGCGCAATTCGATCAATTGGCTAAGTTGGCCGATACCGGTGGGCAATCGCTCAAGTTGGTTGTCCGTCGCATTGAGGTAGCGCAAGCCGGTGAGGCCAGCTATAGACCTAGGTAGCTCGCTCAGTTGATTGTTGCTGGCATACAGAAATTGCAGTTGACTCAATGTGCCGATGGCGTCGGGCAACTGCGTCAACGCATTGTGACCCATATCCAACATTTGCAATTGCGTTAACCGCCCCACCCTTTCAGACAATGCAGTCAGCCGGTTGTCCGCGACGTTCAGCACACGCAGTTGCGTCAACGCCCACAGCGATTCCGGCAGCGCGGTGAGCTGGTTGTGATATAGGCTAAGCCAACGCAGTGCTCGCAGTTGACCCAACCAATCTGGCAACGCCGCTAACACGTTGCGATCCACATTTAACGCTTCCAGATCACGTATTACAGCCAATGTCGTGGGCAGCTCAGTCAACGCTTGGCTGGCCAAGTTCAGCGATTGTGGCTCTGACAACAACAATTGATTTGACGTATGGCCATGCAATATGTTCATGTGGATTGACAACTATGCCGGCCGCCCCTTACCCCAGCGCCGCAAAACAAAATCGACCGCGCCACGCCACATCGCATCGCGGTGACTGCGCATCTCGCGCCAACGCGGTTTGAAGGTCCAACTGCCAAGCGTGCGCCCAATCTGGCCCCACGAATAGGCCCACGTCGAAATAGATGCATGGTGTTTGCTGAGCATTAACAAACGATTGCGCGTGCTGTAATACGTGACCGAAGGTTTGGGCTGATAGTCGCGTTGGACACCTTTGTGCCAGAGCTTGGCTGTTGGCACATGCACAATCCGCCAGTCGGCTTTGCGTGCGCGTAGACACCACTCTGTCTCTTCCCAATAGTAGAAGAAGCGCTCATCCAACATGCCCACTTGCTCGATCACTTGGCGACGCAGCAGAATGGCACATCCGGAAATCCATTCCATCGTGTCTGTGGTTGCGAACTGACCGGTGTCTTTCTGATTTTGGCCGCGATGCCAGATGTTGAGATGGCGATCCATCTGCCCGCCTGCTGATTGAATTAGCTCCGGTTCGTTGTGGTGATAGACCAGCGGGCCAACGATGCCGATCTTAGGATTGCGCTCTCCAGCTGCGACCAAATCGGCAATGCAGTTCGGCGCAAGTATGGTGTCTTCGTTTAGCACAAACACCCAGTCCGCGCCCTGCGCTTGGGCAGCCTTGATGCCGACGTTGTTATTACCGGCATAGCCCAAGTTTTGGGTCAAGCCGATCAGTTGCACATCCGGATAATCACTGCGAATCGCCTCAGGCGAACCATCGCTCGAGGCATTGTCCAGCACAATGATCTTATGGTTGGCATATGTATTCTGCGCCAACGAGGCCAAACACGCCAAAGTGTCCGCGCGCTTGTTGGTGTTGAGGATGACGGTGACGACGAGTGGTTGCTTCATGATCTTTCTTGAATTAAGAATGGAGAATTAAGAATTATGAATGCAGAAAACTGAAGGCCGAAAGCTGAGCGTAACATTTCTGTTTTCTGCATTCTGCCTTCTCCATTCTCAATTCTTCAGCTCAGCCACGCCTTCGGGAAATTCTTAGTGACTTCAATGCCAGAGAAGGGCTTACTGGCACGTGCACCGTGCTGTTTGACCCAGGTAGCCATCTTGGCTAAGCCCTCTGCGAGGGTATGCGTCTTGCGGTTGCCGAACACACGGCGCTCTTTCTCGTGCGAGGAATAGGCGCTCATCACCTCGTTACGGGCAGGCAAATATGCAATATTCGGTTCCACACCCATCGCCACGCTAATGGCCTGTGCCAATTCATTCACAGTATAAGGATGGTCCGCGCCCACATTAAAGATTTGGTTGTAGGCCGCAGGTACATTGATCGAATCCGCCATGATCGGCGCGATGTCGCCAATATAGCTAAATGCGCGCGTCTGCAGTCCATCGCCAAACACCGACATGGGCTTGCCCTGCAATATCTGGTTCATGAAGATTCCGACGACGTTGCGATACTTATCGCCAATATTTTGACGCTCGCCATACACGTTGTGCGGACGATAAATAATGTAATCCAGGCCAAACATCGCCTTAGTCGCGACCAACTCATGCTCGACTGCCAACTTGGCCACACCGTAAGGATCTTCGGGATGGGGAATGGTCGATTCGGTCATCGGCAATTCCGGGCTAGCCCCATAGATCGCAATTGAGGATGTGAACACAAAGCATTTCACGCCAGTATTGATCGAGGCGTTAATTAGATTGACGCTCCCAATTAAATTATTGTTGTAATTGAAGCGCTTTATGAAGTGACTTAGCCCTTCTGCCGCATATGCAGCAAGGTGATACACATACTCGAAGCGTTCCTTCTCAAACAGCGAATCGATCAGTGGCACATCGTTGATACTGCCTTCAACAAAACGTGCGCCTGGGACAATATTGTCGACAAAACCGCCGCTTAAGTCATCTAGAACTATGACGTCGTGGTTGCGTGCAATAAGTTCCTGTGTGACGTGCGAGCCGATAAAGCCCGCGCCCCCTGTTACCAAAATCTTGCTCATCGTGATCCTCCAGTGATAATGAATAGCTGTGAACTGTTGTTAAAAAGTGATGTTATCTGAGCGCTTCGGCCGAAACGGGGAGTATTTCGGCTAAAGCTTTGATCACTTATCTTTTGTAGACGGCTGCAATTGTAATCGGACTTTTTAGGGCGGCAGCAAAATCCAATATTCAAATCCATTGATGCGATACATATGCGTCCAGGCGTAGTTTTCGACAATCGCCTCCTTGACATCACCCGGGTAAAACTGAGCCCGAAAGACCACTGCCCCAAACTTACGAGCGCGAATCATGGCGATCATGCGCGAGGTGTCCAGCGTGCCATTTTTATATAAATTCAGCAATTGGGTCGGGTTACTGACCACGTCTTTGCCCGCCCACAACGTTAGCATAGCCTCCTCGCTCAAGACCGGCCCATTGACCTGCTGCAAACGATGGACTAAAGCCCAGCCATTCTCGATATCGGCGGGGTCGACGAAATGCCCCAACTGGGTGTAGCCAATTGAATCGTAATACGGATACGGCGGATACACCGATGGTTGATCGGCCACACCGACCAGCCGCGCCAATGGCCCAAACACCCGCCCCGTCACCGGCAGATGGATATTCCGGCTGGCCTGGGCCAGGAAGATGAGGGAGGAGAGGAGTAGGTAGAGCGAGGGGCGTGGGGCGTGAGGCGATACTGCTCGCCCCTCGCCCCTCGCCGCTCGCTCCTCGCTCCACCCGCCCACCCGCCCGATCAACCCTACCGTGCAGATGCACGACACGGCGATGGCGGCAATGAGATAGGCTGGGCCGGCGCCCCATTTGCCGGTCAGCATGCCCATGGCGCTGCCAGTCACAAAATAGAGCGACCACAAGGTAATGGGCTGCCAGGAACGAGCACGCACGGCCAAAATCACATCCCACAGCACATAAATTAGGCTGCAGATGATCAAA
>JANMVQ010000304.1:0-40343 GCA_031392845.1 Chloroflexota bacterium | reverse complement strand
GCAATAATAACTTGACCATTACGACTGCCTTGGCTTGATTACATAGTTCCACTCTCCATGGAACTTGTCAGGAATTAGCCGAACTTTCGAGAGCTCTTTGTCGGTTACCTTAATATCTTTTTCATACAGTGCTACATCGAGTCCTGATTGCACAGTCAATCCTTTTGCGGTCATCGTATTCGCGATCAAATTCACAATCATCGCGTAGCTTGTCAGCGGCCGACCGCGCCAGTTTTTTGTGATGTAGCAAAACATCCGATGTTCAATCTTGTTCCACTTGCTCGTGCCAGGTGGGAAATGACTGACGGTTAATTTCAGTCCGGTTTCATCAGCAAACTCTTGCAAGCATATCTTCCAGAGCCGATTGCGATGCCCGTTGCTCCCACTGCCGTTGGCAGTGATCATTAGTGTTGTGGCTTCTGGGAAACGCTTCTGCCCCATTTGGCTCCACCAACATTTCAGGCTTGCTACCGCAAACTGAGCTGTATCATGGTCGATCCCAACGCTGACCCATCCCTCGTTACTACTCAAATCGTAGACACCCTATGGAATTGCCTTGCCAACCTTTGGATCAGGGAAGTCATGTGTCTTGACCTGCATTGGCTGATGCTTCTGCTGCCACTCGCGTCCAGCGTTTTTGTGGTTGCCAATAATTTCCTTCTTTTTCGCGTCTACTGACACCACTGGTTGACCGCGTTTTTGAAATGACTTTACCCGTCTATGAATATGCTCAAACTGCAGATTCCTGTCCGGGTTGCTCTTCCCCTCTTGTGTTTTGCGATTGGATTGCAGGCTGTATTGAGCTCCCTTTAGCAAATGTGCCACTGTTCGAGCACTCACCTGATGTCCTGTTTTACTCAGCTCCCCCGCTAACTTCGATGTGCTTTTGCTCGTCCAACGCAGTGCCGTCTCTGGATGTCCGCGCGTGGCTGGATCGACCAATCGATCCAATTCACTTGCCAATTCTGAATCTACTGTCGTTAATGCTTTTCGACCACCACCTATTGCTCGGATCCGACTACTTATCTCTGCCTTTGGATTGGACAGCCGATCTCTCACTTCTCCAATCCCAACTTTGATGGTGTTGCGCGCCATTCCAGTTGCTGTCACCAATGCACTGATCCCGCCCCTTCCTATGCTCATCGCTTCCGCCGCCGCCCACTGCCGTCGTGAACGCTCATCGAACACACCACGCAGAACTTGATACTTCAGCCCCAACCCTTTTACCATTCCGCTATCTGTCATTGCTACAGTTACCCTCATGGCCCTGCTTTACGCAAGTCGATTTCAATCAGGTTATTGTTGCGCCCTGCCTTATTAACCTATGGTGCAGCGGCCAACATCAACCTGATCATTGCCACCGATCAGATCAAGCGTGAGGTGCTGGCCTCGCCGACGGCTCAGCGCTTCAAGTTTCGTTTGGTTGGGCAGACCGACACTGAAGTAGCGTCCAATCTGGCGGCGGGTCGGCGTGAAGCGAACTGTCATTGGCAAGTTGGCCACGGCGATACCCTGCTGTTGCCGCAGGGAATGCGCTTTCAATGCCCCACAGTGGGCGAAGACTTGATTGATGGGTTGCCGCATGCGACGGCGCTACCAGATTGCTGGGCACTCGTTAATCCAACAGAACTTAAACACATCAAACAGTAAAGATTAATGAACTGGCAAGAAAAGATCACGATCAATCCTGACATTTTGAGCGGTAAACCCGTTATCAGAGGAACGCGACTAGCAGTAGAGTTTATTGTCGATCTGCTGGCATCCGAATGGACGGAAACGGAGATTTTGCGCAACTATCCCATAGTTACTCACGAAGATATTCAAGCGTGCCTTCGATATGCCAGCCAAGTGTTGCACGCCGAACGTGTGTATCCGCTGCCTGCTTAAACCATGCGCTTATGCGCCGACGAGAATTTCCCAGGCGATGCTGTGCGTGAACTTCGCACGCGTGGTCATGATGTACTGTGGATTCTTACAGAGTCGCCAAATATCAGTGATAGCGAAGTGCTTGTCCGCGCGCAAGCAGAACAGCGCACAGTCATTACATTTGATAAAGACTTTGGCGAGCTGGCATTTCGCCTAGGACTCTCAGCACAGAACGGCATCCTTCTTTGTCGACTTAGCGGTCTACCTCCCAAACAGTTGACCGACACTCTGGTGCGCGCCATAGAGAGTCGGGCAGATTGGCGTGGCTTATTCGCTGTGATTTTAAATGACCGTATTCGGATCGTCCCTTTGCCGTAAACTAATAAGCCTCTATCGGAGATGCTGGGAGTAATCGTTTGAAAAAAAGATCGCGGTGATGTCGGACAAGGGTGGGGTGGCCAAGACCACCACAGCGGTGCATATCGCCGGATGGGCGGCTCGTATGCATGGCCACACCCTGTTTATAGATTGCGACCCAAAGGCCGATGCCACCAGCGCCTGGATTGGGTTTGAGGCCGCGCATGGCAACGACCCCGGCGCAACGCTCTATCACGTGTTGTGCGAGAAGAACGTGTTACCTGAAGATGTGATCCAGACCGTGCCACTGCGCTATCAACGCAAGCCCAGCAAATTTACAGTTGATCTCATTCGCTCGCATGTGAGTATGAAAGCCGCCAACGTAGCGCTGATGAACATGCTCGGGCGGGAGCTGAAGCTGGCCAACTGGTTGCGCCAGGTTGAAGATCGCTACGACTATGTGGTGATGGACTGCCTGCCCGACTCGCAAAATCTGATCAAGATCAATGCGTTGATGGCGGCAGATGAATTGGTGATCCCGGTTGAGCCGGAGCCATACGCAATGGTGGGCATGAAAATGCTGCTCAATATGATGGAGCAAGTAAGTGAGGCCCGCCAAGCGGCGCGCATGGTGCCGCTCAAATTGCGCGGGATTGTGCCAGTGAAATTTCGCAGCAACCTGACCATGCACCGCGAGGCGCTTGAGGCGTTGAATAAGGCCTACCCCAATATGGTGCTGACGGCGGTGCCAGATCGTACGGTGGTGCCACAGGCGGCGCAGGCGCAGATGGATTTGTTCGCCTACGAAAGCAGCAACTGGTCGGATGTCACGCGGGCGATGTCGGAGATGGCTGAGCAGGTGCTAACCGTTGATTTGGAAGAAAACAAGCTGGAATCTGTATAAACAAGCGGATTTCTATTTTCGACTTGTATAATCACAATCATGAAAGTGAATCAATCCACTGTTACCAGCCGTTGGCAAACAGTCATTCCAGCAGCGGTCCGACGCGAATTCAAAATTCAGGCAGGTGATGTACTCACTTGGATTAATGATGGTGGCACTCTGCGGGTCGTCCTTGTGCCGGCCAATCCGCTCGAAGCACTATTTGGACGAGGTAAGGGTGAAGGTCTGAATGCAAAGCTCTTGGCCGAACGAAAGAAGGAGCGGGCTAGTGAGCGATAGCACACCCGGCGGTGATAAGAAGAAACGTTTTGTGCTGGATACATCCGCGTTGATTGCCATGATTGAAGCCGAAGAAGGGGCGGAGCGGGTACGCACTGTCATCAAAAAGGAGGAGACACTCGTCCCCTTTGTGGCTGTTCTGGAATTGCGCTATATCACCTTGCGTGAGCGTGGGCAAGCAGAAGCTGATATGCGCTATGCGTTGCTCAAGCAAATTGGCACCCAGATATTGTGGCAAGTAAATGAGTCTACGCTACTCACGGCTGCGCGACTCAAAGCTACACATCGCCTATCATTAGGTGACTCGTTGATTGCAGCCTATGCCCTAGAACACAACGCTGTTTTGTTGCATAAAGACCCTGAATACGAGCCTCTCAGAACGGAGCTTGCTTTAGAGATATTGCCATACAAAAAACGAGGTGGATAAGCGCGCATGAGCAAGAAATTTTCTACACCCAAGATGTCCTTTAATGGGCTGATCGACAGCGTGGCAAGTCCTAATGCCAACAACAACGCAGCAGCACCAACCACGCCGCCGGTCGGCTCGGTCAATCTGCAACTTGGGCGACCGACGGGCGCGCTGGCGGTCCCATTGGCGCTGATCAAGCTCGACCTAAACCAGCCCCGTAAGCAAATTCCGGCCAGCATCCGCGAGCACATTGCACAGGGACAAGGTCTGGTTGACGTGATGCGGGCCTGGGCCGAAGCAAGCAAAACGCCGTTGATGGCTGCGATTGATTCCGACCAACGCGCAATAGATCGCGGCCTGTTGGCCATCCGCCAACGCGCAGCCAGCATCAAGAAGCACGGCCTGATTCAGTCGGTGACGCTGAACGACAACGGCGACGGCACTTATACCGTGCAGGTGGGCGAGACGCGCGTGCTGGCATATGCATGGTTGCTGGCCTGCGGCGAGAGCAACTTCGACGAGATCCCAGCGACGATTGCCAGCGCACGACCCGCGATTACACCCGCAAGTATGTTGAGAACGTCGAGCGCGAGGATTTAAGCGGTGTGGAGAAAATGATCAGCGTATGTCAGGCGCTGTATGAGCTATCGGGCAAGGACGTGCCGGACTTCAATGATACGAAAACGCTCGACTATATGCGTCAAGTGCGCGACGAGATGCCCACCCGGCACGGGTTTGTGGAATGGAAAGCGGTTGAAGAAGACCTGAATTTACACACCCAGTTGCGCTATTACCTGACCCAGCTGCTCGATCTGCCGCGTGAGGCTTTTGGAGATCGCGCTGGCCCACCGAGTGGCCGAGGGCACCCTGCGCACGCTGATGAGCAACACGCGCATGGACCCGGAGATGCGGATGAAGGTCTTGCAAACGCTGGCCCAGCAAGCCGACACCGAAGATGTGTATGTGTGGACTTCATCGAATGTGATGCAAACGCTGGCCCGACTGCGCGGCGTGGTGACCAGCGCGCCGGCCAGCAGCAAACCTGCCGATACGGTCAAGATCGGCCTGCGCAATCTCAAGGCGGCTCGGCGCGCCTTTGGCGAACTGAAGGGTAGGGCGCTAGAGTCGACGGTCAAGCAACTGGCGGCGGACCCAGAGGCGGTGGCGGTGTGCGCGGAGTTAAAGGTGTTGGTAGATAGGGTGGTGGGGGCCGCAGAAGTAGGGAAGGGTGGGAAGAAGTAGGTACTGAAATAATTCTTTGCTCTCACTCACGTTTCATTCTTAAACTTGAAGCATACACTTTAAACGTCATCAATCCAGAGTTCGGTGATTTCGACGACTAAATAAAACCAACAAAGTCCTCCGGTTTTGACATACCCAAACGCGGTATTTTCGCTATCATAGGCAAATGCCAAAAGGTCGTCGCTCAGATTATTCACACCAGCGAAAGCAACCCGAATTGTATTCCGATACGATGTTGCCGCGTTATGTGCGCGAAGGTTTGCTTAAGGCCAATCACCTGACATCAAAAAAGGAACCTGTTGAGGCGCGCGCCGTACTCGAAGATCTAAACCGGCTATATCCGAAACGAGAGGATGTGCTGATCGAGCTACTCAACGTCAATATTGCGTTGAATGACTCACTGGCGATCGCCACGGCATGCGAGCAACTGCTCCGGGTCACACCGAATCATCCCGAAGCACACTTGACCCTGGCCGGCTCATATTTGGGATTGATGCACCCTATGCTGGCATTGCGGCAGTTCCGCCATTTTCTAAAGTCGTTTCCTACCCACCCAAGAGCCGCCGAAGTGCGCAAGACTATCGCGGAACTAGAACCCGAAGTCATTACCCAAATTGAAGATTTGAGTGTGAGTGAACCACAGCGCACAGAATTAGCAGAAAAACTAGAGCGCACCCAACTGTGTTTGTCACAAGGCAAAAATATAGAAGGTCGCCGTCTGTGCGAGGAACTGATTCGCGTCAAGCCCGACCTTGTCCAGGCATACAACAACCTCAGCTTGCTGTATTTGGCTGATGGGCTCTTTACAAAAGCCATCGCCACCGCACAACAGGTGCTGTCCTTGGATGCCAATAACGTGCATGCGCTCAGCAATCTTACCCGCCTCTATGTAATGACCGGTGCGACCGCTGAAGCCCATGCAATGGCAGCTCGGCTGCACACTATTTCTGATGACGATGGCAATAACACCCATGTACCGGTCAAACAGGTCGAAGCGCACAGCTTTGTCGGCGACGACCAATCCGTTCTGGATGTGCTGAACAGGGTTGAAAACCACGGTGATGCCCTCATGCGTGTGTTACCCAGCGCGCATTTCTTCTGGCATTTGGGTGCTGTCGCTGCGCTGAGATTAGGTGACAAAAAGCGTGCTAAAGCCCTTTGGCAACGCGCACTCGCTGTCAGTCCGGGTTTTCAGTTGGCGCAGCAAAATTTAGATGACTTGTCGCGCCCAGTTGGTGAACAACAAGGTGCATGGCCTTTCCCACTATTGTATTGGGTGCGCCGACAAGTGATTGATGATCTCGCAACAGCAATTCAAGTCGCGACTAAAAAGCAATCAGCAGTCAGCGAGGAAATTGCGTTGGGCACCGCCATAGACAATGTTCTGGCGAAATACCCTGAGGTGCAAACCTTAGTGCCCATTCTGCTTGAACGTGGTGACCTACACGGCAGAGAGACAGCTCTAATGATCATCCGATATAGCAAAGCTCCAGCGCTTTTAGCGGCAGCCCACGACTTTGCCCTAAGCCGCAATGGGCCAGATAAACTGCGCATGGAGGCGGCAACGTTTGCCCGCGCAGGCGGGATATTGCCGCCTGGCCCTATTCGCATGTGGTCTGCCGGGGAATGGCGCGAATTGCAATTAACGGGAGTCGAAATCTCACCTGAGCCTATAGAGAATTTGCACACCCCACACGTGCAAAAGTTGTACTCCCAAGCTCGGGACGCAATCCGCGCCAATCGGGGCGAACAAGCTGAGCGAATTTTGGGAGAGGCGCTTGCGCTTGAACCTGATGCCCCTGACCTCTTAAACAACCTATGCAAGGCGTATGAGGTACAGGGTCGAACCGAGGAAGCATATTCCCTTCTCCACGAGATTCACCGGCGCTTCCCAGATTACCTATTTGCGCGGACAGCATTAGCTAGTCTAAAGGCACGGGAAGGGTACGTTGCCGAGGCCCGCGAATTGTTGGCCCCACTATTGTCCCGAAGTAAATTTCACACCAGTGAATACAGCGCATTTGCTGTGGCTAACTTTGAGCTGGCTATGGCTCAAGGCGAGACGAATGGCGCCAAAAGCTGGCTGGACATGTTGGAACGCGCCTATCCTGAGGATGCCAATCTTCCTCACTTGCGTCGTCGATTGCAAACACCTAGCATGATCGGCCGAGTGACTAGGCGACTCAAAGGTTTTTAGCCGAACTTATCCTTTGATCCCACCCGCCGACAAGCCCGATACGATATAGCGATAGAACACCAGCCTAGATTCCCACGGCGGGGTAATCGCCTAAGAAAGCAGACTCATGTCACTTTCCATGATGACAAGGGTTTGCAGGATGATAGATCAACCGAACTGAAAGCGTAAGCGCTTGCCAAGCCAGGGGATCGGAATGTCAATGTGATCGAAACCAGCGCCGAGTAGAAGCGGATTGTGGGCGCGCTACTGGACACTACCGTGGACTCAGGCTGCCTTTAATCATCGACTGACCGTTCCTTGCCGTACTGTGTCTACTGCCTGAAAAATTAAATGGAAACTGGTGTTGCAGATTCACAAAAACACTTAGTCTAGTACGGGTTTTATTTATCCGAGAGTCTTCATATCTTCAAAAGGTTGAACAAAAATATTATTAATTAGATGGCAAACTCAGCAGAATCAGCACTAGTAATTGAGCGTTCGAGATCACGCGCCATAGTTGCAAACGGAATGATTTTCACCTGCATTGATGCTGAGGCTTTCTGCGTCGCCGCAGTTACACCCCGGCGTGCGAACAAATATAAGTGTGTCTTCCAATCGGGTCTGTCAGTACTAGCCGTTTTACTTGCCACTGACTCAGCGGCTCGCAATCGTGCCAATACATGCTCTATTCGTGCCTTGAATTCTTCCCATTCACCTTTATTGATCGCATGTTCAGTCCATTTGGCCTCACCGATGAGTACTTCACGACTACGCCAATTCACTGCCACCACGTCTGCTTGATGCTGTGGCCCCCAGTCGCTCCCAATATATTCAGGAACCATGGGTAGTTTCCCCTTTTGCGCTTGATCTAGGGTCCAGGTCCGACATAGCTCTTCAAACGCTGCGCCAACAAATGCACGCATTTGTTCACGGAATTCACGTTCGAGCGCTATCAGTAGACCTTGGGCGATCAAAGTGCGATTAGGGGCAATAAAGCGGTAGTAGAACTGTAAAAAAGGGTCGTTCAAAAAATATCGGCCATGGCGGGCCTGTTGCTGCTGACAAATCGGAACGCTGGCGCGAACTCGACGATCTATCAAGCGAACTTCAATTCCTCGCGTGGCATTTCTTTCAGCCGTTCTATCGTTTGCTGCTCCACTCGCTATGTTTTACCACCATTTTTGCGCCGCAGTCATATCCCTTGTTTGCCCATACCTTAAATTTTCTCGTGAGCAATTACGATTATGAGGTGCGAGCAGGCGATGTGTTTGTCGCCAAACCTGCCGAATCTCATGAGATTGTTTCATCCGAGTCCGCGCCTTTGGGTATTTATTTCTGGTCATACACCCTGATTCCAAATATCGTTCCTGCTACACACACTGTAGATAAAGAGACGCAGGAGATCGATGCGTTGTTGCATGCTTTTTGCCACAGCCAGCGCTGGGTAAGTCGACACGGCAGCACGGGTATGCTAAACATTTGTCAGTTGCTGACCGATGAAGTCATTGTGTGCGCACCGGGCTATCAGCGCAATTTAGATGGGTTAATCGCCAAACTCATCATTGACACAGCCCGGGCAGTAACCCCCACATTCGTGCCTATACGTGCTGAGTCGATCTTCTCCGAACAAACCCCAAACCAACAAACGCTCAAACAGATCGATCAGTATCTGCATGACAATTTCAATCGATCTATTACGATTCGAGATGTCGCGGCACAGGTGCATCTCAGTGAGCGGCATGTCAGCCGTCTATATCATGAAGCGACCGGTGTCACCATCAAAGAGCAGGTGTTGGCACTCCGGATCGAGGCTGCCTCGCAACGTTTGCTTAGCACCGACCATGCCATCAAGGAAATTGGCAAGTCAGTAGGGTTCCCCGATGTGCAGCACTTCACCACCCTCTTCAAACGTCGAACTGGCCTCACGCCAGCGCTTTTCCGCCAACAGCGTGGCACACGTTTTAACGATCCAAATGGGCCGCGACACGTTGGGTAGAAATTAAAAATTAAAAAGGCAAAATTAAAAAAGAAGAAATGGGTTAGGCATGACGTTTGACGGAGACAAATGAGAAATGAGAAATGAGAAATGAAAGATAAAAGATTCTTCATGTCCGTTTCACGAAACAGTCTGTCCGATTTGCCTATAGACATTAAAGATTGCCCGGTATAGCATAGAGCGATGCTGACTGAATCTCAAATTTCCTTTTATCGTGAACATGGTTACCTGCATATTCCGCAGGTATTTACACCGAGTGAAACCGAAGCGCTGTCGGGTGAGATGAATCGCCTGATGCGTGAATGGGCGACCACAAACCAAGGCTGGACTGGCCCGTGGCGGCGCGATTATATGGACGCGGCGACCGAAAAAAAGTCCAAGCTCACGGCCATGCACGATTTGCATTTCTACTCCGCGCCATGGATGCAGGCGGTGACCCATCCCAAGGTGGTGGCAGCCATGAGCGACCTGCTAGGGCCCAACGTGGAGTTGCATCATTCCACCATGCATGTCAAGCCACCCTCGACTGGACATCCCTTTCCTATGCATCAGGATAACCCGTTTTATGAGCACGAGAATGGTGAATATGCCGACATATTGGTCCACCTAGATGACACCTCACATGCCAACGGCGAAATTCGCTTTCTGGACGGCTCGCACAAGCTCGGTGCGCTCAAACATGTGACCCAGACCGAGCAGGGTCCATGCACTCCGCACTTGCCATTCGAACAGTACTCGCTTGAAAGCACCGTGCCGGTACCGGCCAAAAAAGGCGATCTGGTGGTGTTTTCGATTCACACCATTCACGGCTCACATATCAACAGCACCGATCAAGCGCGTCGTCTGATACGAGTGGGTTATCGCAATCCGCTGAACAAACAAGTGGCTGGGCAGAGCTTTGGTCGCCCCGGACTCATCGTCGCAGGTTATCGCGAACGACAAGATGGGCAAATGCCATTTTCGACTAACTCTTAACCCCCATCTCTCGCTTGCGCCCTTCGATGTAATCGCGCAAGCCCGTTTCCACGCCCGGGTCAATGAGCGGTTTCTCGTAGTTGTTCAGCAGTTCCTTCCATACCTTATTGGCCCGTTGGGTTGCATCCAAGGCCCCGTGGTCTTGCCACACGCCAATGTTCTGCCGATTCGCAATCGTGCTGCGGTAAAAGGCATTCTCGTAGCGCTCCAAGGTATGCGAGGTGCCAAAGTGATGCCCGCCCGGTCCAATCTCCTTCATCATGTCCAGCGCCAGCGTCGCGTCACTGATTTCAACCGGCTGGAACAAATGCTGCATCATCGCCAGCCCTTCCACATCCAGAATAAATTTCTCGTACGAGCAAACCAAGCCACCTTCCAGCCAGCCCGCCGCATGCATGATGTAGTTGGTGTGGGCCATGATTGTCGGCCACAAACTCATCTGCGTTTCGTAAGCCGCCTGCGCATCCACGACCTTACTGGTATTGAGTCCGCCACTGCCGCGATACGGCACGCCATAGCGCCGAGCCAGTTGCGCACCGGCGAAAAAGGCCCAGGCACCTTCGGGTGTGCCAAAAGCAGGCGAACCAGTCGCCATATCGGTGTTGGTCGTAAAGCCACCGTAAATCACTGGCACACCGGGGTTGCACAACTGCGTAAGGGCAATGCCGGCCAAAGCCTCAGCGTTTTGTTGTGCTACGGCGGCCGCCATCGTAATTGGGCTCATCGCACCTGCCAAAATAAACGGCGTCATCACGATCGGCTGGCCCGCCCGCGCATACGTGATAATCCCCTCGAGCATGCTGGTGTCATACGTTAGCGGACTATTTGCATTGACCACACTCACCATGACCGGCTGTTTCTTAATTTCGTCATGCCCGCCAAAGACAATCGCAGCCATGTTCAGGCAATCATTTGCCACGCTGCGGCCATGCGCAGCTTGTGCCACTGGTTTGTCGGTTAGGGTGAAAATGGCCCAACCGCGCTCCAAATAGCGCTGCCACACTGGCACGTCTTGTGGCTCGGTGACCTGGCTTTCCATCACATGAATGGGCGGGCACATCTGCGCGATTTTGCATAATTCATGCAGGGCCGCCACGCTGCCGTCGCGCCGCCCACGATCCAGATCACTGACAAACGGTACGCCGCTGGTGGTAGCGAACACCGTGTTATTGCCGCCCATTGGGATGTTCTTGGCGGGGTTGCGCGCCCGCACGGTAAATTCTGCGGGTGCTTTATCGATTAGCGGTAGGAGCAGCCCGCGGTCGATCCATACATGCTGAGTTTTGTGATCAACTTTCGCGCCCGCTTGCTCCCAAATACTGAGTGCCTCAGCATCCATAAAGCGCATGCCCACCTCTTCGAGGATGCGCATCGAGGCCTGGTGGATTTGCTCGATCTGATCTTCGCTCAACATCTGCACCGGTGGCAGAAAGTTGTAGAGCGCCTTAAAGGGCAACGACTCGATTGGCAAACGCTTGCGTGCGGCCCGGCGTGACGCCCGGCGTTCTGATCCTGAAGCTTGGGTTGTGGTCATAGTAGAACTTCTCTAGCCTCTACATTGTCGCAGATACTGACGATGGTAAAAAATGGCTAAATCTACGCCGTAAATGGGTTGAGGAGGGTCAGACCTTGAATATTGCGCCCATGTTGCATGTCCTCACTGAATAAATAAGCGCAATTGCAGTTTCAACCACTCATCGTTTAAATTCTTTCAATGCCAGCGCCACATTTGGTGGCACTAATTCGCTGGCATCGCCACCTAACGTGGCGATTTGGCGAACCAAAGTGGCGCTCAGAAAATGGTTGGGGGCATTGGCGAACAAAAACAAACTTTCGATGTCGCTGGCCAGCCAATGGTTGGTCTGTCCAATTTGCAGCTCAAAGTCAAAATCTGTGCTGTTACGCAAACCGCGCACTATGACCGAGGCGCCTATGGCTTTGGCAAAATGAACAGTCAGCCCGGTATAGCTTTGTACCTTTATATGGGCGGGATGTTTAAGAGATTGCACAGCCTCTGTGATCATCGCCACGCGTTGTTCGGTCGAAAACAATAAGTTGCGCGCAACGGGGCCATGGTCATATACACCGATCACTAGTTCATCAAACAACGCCAGGGTGCGTTTTGAGATGTCCAAATGCCCATTGTGAAAGGGATCGAAACTGCCGGGGTAGAGCGCTTTCCTCATAAGTGTGGGTGTGATTGTATAGGGCTTCTAGTTGGAGGGCAGTGCACCCAGACGCACCAGCGCTTTGTCGATCAAAGGCAGAAATGGCACCGAGATATAGGGTGCGATCGCCACTGCAAACGCCACGGCGTCAGACTGTTGTTGTGGCTTCCAATGCCAGCCCAGCCAAGATTGCGTTGCGTTCGAGAATGTCGTTGCAAGCAGCACGATTGGCACAAATGCCACCACCCATGGCAGTGCAATCGTACCCAAGGCTGCGCCCACACTAAATCGGCGGATCATTAGCGCACGCCCCAACTGAAGCGCCGTGACAACCAGTCCAGCCAACAGGCCAATCACCATTAAACCAAGCAGGAATTCTTCGCCCTGCCGACCATTGAAGATTGCGAAGAGCAAGCTGGCAAACAGCGCCAGAATAAAAAAGGCCACAAACACGAGTACGTTGCTCAGCAAAAAGGCAATAAACACATGCACCCACCGCTGGCGCTTACTCGCATACACGATATATGCGCCATAGCCTACAATTAATAGCCATGGAATAAATTGGAGCAGCAGCGGGGCGTCTCCGTTATATTCCTTTTGTTCGGTTATTTCGGTGCGCGCCCCTAGCGCGGAGGCATACGCCGTATCGGCGATTCGTTGCAAATGCGCGGCCTCCGGGCTACCAGGGGCCACATCCATTAACCATTGGTCGCTATAGCCTGATCGGGGTGGGCTTGGATCACGCCGGACAGGGAAATGCAGGTTCGCCGGCAGGTTATACGACCACAGTTCGGCTCTGTATTGTCCGGCGACCTCATCAAAGGTTCGTATCTGGGCTGGACTGGGTGTCAGCCCCACCCGGATGACCCAGCCCGCCCCAAAAATCAGGCCAATACACAGGGCATAACAACCCCACTCGACCCAGGCGCTATACCAGTGATTTTGCCCATGCATGGCCTCTACGCTGTAGCGCGCTTGTGCCCGCAGCCAGAGCATCGCCACCAACACGCCGAGAACACTTATCGCCACATCCATCAAGATGAGACTCGTAGAAATACCGCTGCTCAACTCGCGGTAGGCCACGGGAATCGCACATTCGGCCTGTTCGCGCATCGTGGGTTTGGGCGCGCATTCATAGGCCTGTCCGCCGCTGGTGAGTGCTGTGTAACTAGGCTGCACCATCGGGCGAATGACAAGCAGGGTAAACAACAACAGCACGCCAAATATTGCGCCCGCGCCTATCACCACCATGTGCACCCGACTGAGCCAAAGGCGCGGGAAGTTCAATAGCAAGAATTGATCAAACGCGGCCAGCCCAGGGACTCTTTGGATGAGTTTGTTTTGCATGATGATTTGTTAGGCTTCTTGATCAAAAAGTTTGCGTGTCGATTTGCTGATGTCGCGAAAATAATCGATCCGAATATTGGCTCCCAACAGCATCAACAAAAAATCAGACGCCGAAGTGCTAATGGGGACGTGCACAATGACGTTGTCGCCCACCGCATCCACTCGATGCAGTCCAACCACATGTTCGGCCAGTACCGCACTTAGCTTATCACGCGGGGCGTTGCAGGCGCACTCAAACACGTTCTCCGCGCGCTGTGCGCCATACTCACTGCGTAGACCACTGTAGACAGCTTTCCCTTCACGTAAAAATACAACCCGGTCGGCGATGTTTTCGATCTCGTGCAGATGCTGCGAGCTGACGATCACCGACATCGGACGTGCCAATGAATTTGCCAAGTTACGCAAATCCTGCAAGAACGACAGTTGGGTGTTCACGTCCAGGTTAGCCAACGGCTCATCCAAAACCAGCATTTTCGGATTAGTAATTAAGGCCCGTGCCAGCGAAAAACGCATGCGGTAACCGCCCGACAATTCCTCCCACGAGGCATCCGCATATCTGTCCAATCCGAGACGACTGATGATAAATTCAGTTTCGGCCAACGTCAGTGCCGGTTGTAGCCCACGCACCGCACCGGTGAAATGCAAATTTTCACGTACCAGCCCTTTCCAGCGTGGCAGTTCTTGCGGGATATACACGATCTGCTGTTTTAGCGCATAAAAATCGACTGCCTGGCCCGGTCGGCCCTCGCCAAACATGCCGAAGAATGGATACGTGAGCACGCCCCGACTGTGACTGAGCACCCCCGCAATGATCTTGAGCAAGGTGGATTTGCCATTGCCGTTTTCACCCACCACGGCCATCACCTCGCCTAGCCGCAAGTTTAGATCGAGCGGGTGTAAGCGAAAGCTGTCCGCCTGGCGCCGATACGTCTTTTCAAGCGCCTGGGTCACGCAAGCCAGATCAGTCGGCGGAAAGGGATGTTGAACTTGACGCGCCTGGACACAGACTCGTTCGCAACAATCCAACACCGCTAGCGCAACGTCTGGGCTGGGTTGAGCTGGGGTTGCCGAGGCGGGTGCGCCCCGTAACAAGTTATGCTGGCGACGAATAGCAGTGGCTTCGGTCAAGAAGGTTGGTTGGGGTAAAAAATCGCGCACCAGATCTTGCAGGCGGGCCGTGGCTCGGCCCAGCTCCTGCGCAGCAACTAGTTTGACGACCTCTTCACGGCGTTGTTCGAGTTCTATAGTGTGATGCTCCTGGATGCTCCTGGATGCTCCCAATAAATAAGAAAGCAATTATCACATTGGTGCGACTGGGGGATTTGCAGTTTTCTCTAGGGAATGATAAGTGTCTGCCCAGGCACAATCAGATTTGAATACAAGCCATTGACGCTGCACAAATACTGCACATTGACACCGTAGCGCAGCGCAATGCGGAAGATGGTGTCACCCGGTTGCACTATATAGCTGGCTCCGCGTGAGACGCGGGGATTGTTGTAACCCCGAGCACAAGCCACGATTCGCAATCGCTGGCCGACACTCACCCGTCGCACATTGGTAATACCATTCATACGGGCTACCGCCGCAGCCGTGGTACGATAGCGCAAGGCAATCCGAAAAAGATTTTCCCCTGCCCGCACCGTGTGCGTAACACGCGTGTTGCACGGGGTGTTGGAATAATCGATGTCAGGACCACCACCACCACCATTGTTAGCGGTGTTTGGCACGTCGGGAACTATCGGTGCCACTGGGGCCACCATGGTTGGCACTTCAATAGGAGGCACAACCGTGATGTTAATCGGTGCAGGAATGGCTGTCGCGACAGGCGCAGCGGTTGGTAACACCGCTGCGGTTTGCACTGGTTGCACGGGCTGGACAGGTTGTGTCGGTTGTGCAGCTGCTTGTGCACTTGCATTTGTGCTGTTGTCCGGCTGGGCCATTCCGGCCGTGGTTTGGACACCCAAAGGCAATCTTCCGCGCAGTGGAGAAAAGTAAATGACACTCCCGATTATCCCTAAGCCGACTATAAAGGCCAAAAAAGCTGGGATGAGTATGCGACGATCCATAGAACTTAACTATACTGCGTAACAATCAAAAGGCAAAGATTAGTAAATAATAACAAGGTAAGTATGCGCAGAGAAGAATCACCCAAGCAGGAAGTTCTAACATGGGGCGATGTCGATGCCCTGATCGATCAAATGTTGCCCCAAATCACCGGCTTAGCCGGCTCAATCGGCACATTTGACACGCTCGTCATGATTACCCGCGGTGGCATCATCCCCGGCGGATTAATCGCGGAAGCGCTGGATATTCGCAATATCCTGACTGCCGCAGTCGAGTTCCCGTCCAGCGATGTACCACGTCTGCTAGCCTGGCCAACATTTTTACAATTTCCCAACGAAGAACTCACTCGTGATAAACGCGTATTAATCGTAGATGATGTATGGACGCATGGCCGTCATATCATGACAGTGCGTGGACGCATTGAATCCACCGGTGCGCGCGTCGAAACGGCAGTTTTGCACTACAAACCATCGGCATCCCTCTTTCCCAATCACAAACCCACTTATTACGCGGCTGTCACAAATTCCTACATCGTTTACCCGTGGGAAGTAGATCGCAAACCGCGCCCTATCCGCATGATGATGCCCATAAACTAAGTAATGAACGCTCCCATCGATCTGAGTAATATTCCGCAAGACACTTGCCCATTGTGTCGCCAGCGTGCGCTAACCTTAAGCGCAGGCATACTACGCTGCAGCAATTGCACTAGTGTTGCCGAACTGGATGCTCAGACCAATCGCATAAGATATAGCTCGGTTTCTGTTAATGACGAACGTTTTAGCGATATCGAAGGCACCCTCAAGCAAAACTGGCTCTCGCGACAGCAGTTATTCGCACTGACGACCCGTCCACTGCCTGCCGTCGTTTTTTTGCCGATTATTCTGTCGCTGCTGGCATTGTGTGTATTACTGGGGGTGATTGGGTCGGTGCTGGCGATCCGCCCTAGCCTCATGACCTCGCGCAATTTGATCGAGGCAGCCTACTCCAAGTCGCTTACCTCTGAGATTACCCAAACCATCACCGTCACAAGTACTATTCTTATGTCATCTACGGGCGACATTACCGCTACTGCAGAAATTTCTGGTGACATTCAGAAGCTGACCGGGACACTGGTTGTCCAAATCGAAACACCAACCCTATTGGCAACTACAGCCCCCGAACCGCCAGTGGATGCCAGCACCGTCACTCGTCCGCCGCCCGTAACCCAACCAGTCAATCGACCCACCGAAACCGCCCTCCCAGCCACAAACACACCTATCCCAACCTCGGCAACCCGCGCTATCGTGCTGACAGCGACCACGCTTGGTGCCTCATCACCCATCCGCACCCCCACCGTGGTTTCTGGGGCAACGGTCACAGCGACGGCGAACCCTACGAGCACCCTGCAACCAACCAGCACAGTACTAGCCACCGCCAGCATCACGCCATCATCCATAATCGCGTCGATCACACCTGGCCCATCGCCCACACCCACCGAAACCGTTGTGTTTAGCGGCACTGCCCCCAGCGGCCAGCCTGGGCGTAGCGTCATTCTTGCCAACTTTATTCAAATCAGCGATATCAAAGTCAAAGGTGATCAAAGCTTCAATGAGGGTGACGAATACATTGACTTACTCAATCTCAATCAAACGCAAACCGTTTCTATGGCACGCTGGAAGCTGCGGGTGAATGGGGTAGCGACCTATTTCCTTCCGGGCAATGCCGCCGCTGACAGCGAAAATTTTGCCATCCCGGCCGGGCAAGGTTGCCGCATCTATACATCAAATGTCAACACCCAACAGATCCCGGCACCCTACAATTGGTGTGGGCAACGATCGTTTCAAGCAACCTTGCCTCCTTTTGGTTTATATCCAAATGAGCATGGCATTATTGAAATTTTGGACGAAACCGGCAAGGTCGTAGCCAGTTTTACGTACTAGATATCAAGATTCTCATCCTTTTGTGCTTGACAACCCTCGCTTCGGTCACTACCATCTTCTTTGCATTAAGTAAAGTATAAACAAATGCTGTGGCCCCACAGCACAAATCTGACGTGATTTGGTCGGCTGTTAACACCAATCTCACTTAAATCGCGTACATTTTATGTATCAATGGCTGTCAAGAAGAGCGTAAATCCTACAAATCCTGAGACAAAGCGCCTCATTACACCCACACCCAAGTCAACTCGCCGAGTCAATGCTAAACCTACGCAGATCGAATCTTATATTCCGGTCGCGTTTGCTGCTGTCGCGCAGAGTAATGCACTTATGTCTCGCGAGTCGTCTTCATCGACCACCTCGCAGGCTGCATCGGACGTTGTCCCTGGGACAATCGAAGAAATCACCGTTGATGAGCTGACTGCTGAGGAGCAGTTAACCAATATCGGTCGTGACCGAGGTTTTGTCACCTACGACGATATCTTGGGCCTCTTCCCGGATGCCGAGAAAAATCTCGAGCAGATGGAGGATGTATTCGCCGGTCTATCCGATGCCAACATCGCCGTAGTCGCCAGCGAGGATGAGGCGGCCGACCAGATGGTCGACGATGACGACGATGACGACGACGAGTGGAACGAGCGCAACAATGAAAACCTGTTGGAGGCCATTGAGGCCGACGACACGGTGGGTCTATATCTCAAAGAGATTGGGCGCGTACCCTTGCTCACGGCTGCCCAGGAAGTTGACCTGGCCCAGCGCATGGAACGCGGTCGCGCCGCTCGTGATGAGGTTATCGCCAATGCCCGCGGCATGATGAAAGAGCGCGAGCGGCTGGAATGGCAAGCTGACGATGGCATGGCTGCCCGTGAGCACTTGATCAATGCCAACTCGCGCCTCGTTATTAGCGTGGCCAAGAAATATATTGGGCGCGGCGTGCCCTTCTTAGATTTGATTCAAGAAGGCAATATCGGCTTAATCCGTGCAGCCAAGAAATTTGATTGGCGGCGTGGCCACAAATTCAGTACTTATGCGACATGGTGGATTCGCCAAGCGGTGACTCGTGCCATTGCTGATCAGGGTCGCACGATTCGTGTGCCGGTGCACATGGGTGACCAGATCAACCGATTGCTGCGCGCCAGCCACCAGTTGACCCAAGAACTGGGTCGTGATCCGACTGTCTCGGAGTTGGCTGAGGCACTCAACGTCACGGTGCGTAAAGCTGAACAGATGATTCAGGTCGCGCGACGGCCGATCAGTCTAGAAACGCCAACCGACGACGAAGAAGAGAGTGTGTTGGGCGACTTCATCCCAGATGACGACAGCCCGGCCCCAGCAGAAATGGTCACCTCGCAGATGTTGCGTGAGCAACTGAGCGACATTTTGGACACGCTGCCGCCACGCGAAGTGCGCATTTTGCAGTTGCGCTATGGCTTGCTGGACGGTGAGACCTATACGCTGGAAGAAGTGGGTCGCAAACTGGGCGTTACCCGTGAGCGGGTGCGGCAGATAGAGGCGCAGGCGCTTAGCAGATTGCGTCACCCGGCCCACGCCCGCAAACTGCGTGATTTTTTGCGCGAGTGAGTTGTAAAGGTAGGTGTTGTAAACCGAGGCGGTCTCTGAGATCGCCTCGGTTTTGTTTTTCCATTAATTGCGACTCGCGCCAAACAAGCTGAACTTGTGACCTTTATTTCGGTTAATCGTAGCGTGGTTGGCGGGGGATTGAAAGCCTAGGCGTTTCAAGGCCTCGGCGGCCAAGGTGCGCACAATTTCGGCCGGATCATTGATGGCGGCATGAAGTGCAGGCAGGCAATAGAAATTGCCAATGTGACCCAAAGCCATTACGATAGCGGCACGCACCTGTGCTTCTGGATCGCGCATCAAGGTGACCAATGCGTTAGCGACGTTTTCGGACTTGAATCGCTTGAGCGCATTTGCAGCAGCGACCCGCACTGAGGGATGAGCATCATTGAGCAAAAGCAACAAGGATGACTCAGAGTATTCTTCGCTCAGCAAACCTAAGGCCCAAGCAGCATCACGACGGACTAGAGGAGCATGATCGGCGGCCATATGATGTAGCACGCGGCTGGCTTGGGTAGGGTGCATCTTGATGAGCTGGGCAATCAGCACGATCAATTTGTCGCTACCGCGTCCATCTTGCTCGCAGCGCCGCATGGCACGCATCAACAACGATAGAGCAGCTATGCCATCATGACGGGCGACTACTTCTGCTACGGCGGAGGCTACGAAACCATCACTTTCCTGCAGGAGCTTGCGCATTTCGTTAAGCTGCCCTGGCGTACTCCATTGTCCGATTTTGGCGGCAGCTCGAAGGGCGCGGTCCAAATTCCACTTGTATGACAGTAAATCCTTGATCAGACGCTGTGTCTCCATCGAGACCTGCTGCGACCCTTCTGGCGAAATTGTTGCAATTGATTCAGCGGAATCTGGCCAAATTGGGTATGAAATGTCAATGGCCGCTTGTTTCGTAACGAGCATGCTTTCGACGACAGATGTCGATATAGGCTTTACGGCCGTTGTCGGCTTGTTGATCTGGTGAGTCTGCGATTTGAGTCCGATCAATTGAGTTCCCCCGAAGTATGCGACTTTGAAATTACAGTGTTTTGTCTTAGATGGTCTGAGACAAAAGGAGGATAGAGAAGTTTACGGGCAAATACATCGGCCCAAAGTTGTATCAGTAGCTAAGTCGAGAGGCGATAATCGGCGACTATGAAGACACAACTGACTCGTGCTGTGCTGTGGGATATGGACGGCGTGCTGATTCACTCGGCGGAATATCACCATGAGGCTTGGCGTATGGCGCTGGCGCAGGAGAACTACGAACTCACGTATGACGTATTTGTGCGCACATTTGGCCAGCGTAACGATACAGTGCTGCACGATATTTTTGGGCCAGATTATCCCGATCACGAGATCAATCGCGTCGCCGATTTTAAGGAGAGCGAATATCGACGGTTAGTGCGAGAGAAGGGCATTGTGGCGCTGCCGGGTGTGCTCAAATGGTTGAATTATTTGCAGGCCAATGGTTGGCAACAGGCGGTGGCCTCGGCTGCGCCGCGGGCTAATGTGGATGCGATTGTAGATGCGGTAGGCATTCGTAAATTCTTCGACGCGATTACCTCATCCGAGGATGTCACCCGCGGTAAACCCGACCCACAGGTGTATTTGGTTGCGGCGCAGCGGGTGGGCGCGGCTGCGATGCACTCCATCGTGATCGAAGACGCCCCTGCCGGGGTGGAAGGGGCCAAGCGGGCAGGCATGGCCAGCATCGGCGTGCTTACCTCGCACCCGCATCTGCACGCTGATCTGGTGGTGCACTCGCTCGATGAACTGACGGAGAGCGTTTTCGAAGAGCTGTTGAGGAAGTGAAGGGGTGAAGGGGATGAAGGGGTGATGAAAATCATCCCGCTCATCCTCTTCATCCCGCTCACCTGCTCACCCGCTCACCCGTTCACCTCTTTATCAAGAAGCGACGCTGACTTTGTAGACAGTCGTGCTCGTGTAAGTTTGCTCGGGCGTGAGCACGACGGTTGGGAAGCTGGGTTGGTTAGGACTGTCAGGGATATGCTGAGTCTCCAAGCAGAAACCACTGCGTTTGTTGTAGGCGCGGCCTTTGCCTGTGACGCTGCCATCTAGAAAATTGCCGGCGTAGAACTGGATGGCGGGCTCGGTGGTGGTGGTTTCCAACACGCGGCCAGTGGATTTGTCGCTGGCGCGCGCGGCAGGGCGCAGGGTGCCCATAGGGCCATCGACCACGTAGTTGTGGTCATAGCCACCGCCATAATTCAGTTGATCGTAATCAGCATCAATGCGGTCGCCGATGCGGGTGGATTGGCGGAAATCCATTGGAGTGCCATCGACCGATTGCAACTCGCCGGTGGGGATCAGGCCTTTGTCGCCGGGGGTGAAACGGCTGGCGAAGAGCTGCATATCATGATCCAGAATCGTCGGCGCGCCCGACAGATTGAAGTAAGTGTGATTGGTGAGATTGAGGATGGTGGTTTGGTCGGTGTTGGCGGTGTAGTGGATGCGCAACGCGTTGTCATTGCTGAGTGCATAAATCACCGTGACGTATAGGTTGCCGGGATAGCCTTCTTCGCCATCGCGGCTGAGATAGGTGAGGGCGAGGCTATTCGGGCCGGCCTCATGCGTTTGCCAGACCACTTTGTCGAAGCCGACTTTGCCGCCATGCAGGTGATTGGCGCCATCGTTTTGCAGCAATTTATAGTCAACGCCGTTTAATGTGAAGCGCCCATTGGCGATGCGGTTGCCCATGCGTCCGACCAGACAGCCAAAGAAAGGGTTGGCTTTCACATAGTCGTCGAGAGAATCGCGGCCCAGCACGATATCGCCCAAGTTGCCGTTGCGATCTGGCGCGAGAAAAGAGGTGATGATGCCGCCGTAGTTGGTGATCTTGACTTCGATGCCGTTTTTGTTGGTGAGGGTGTAAAGATCGACCGGGTTCTTGCCGATATGGCCGTAGGATTGGATTCGCATAACTGTGATTAACTTTAGCCGGTTTGCGAACATTCACAAACAGCCGTGATTTGTCACTGATAAGAAAGGCGTAGGTGCCTTTTTTAATAAACCACGAATCCCACGAATCTTCACGAATAATTCGTCGAAATTCGTCAGATTAGAGCGAATTCCTGAATGGCCTACGAGATCGCCCTTCGACTTCGCGCATAAGAATGCGCTCCGCTCAGGGTGCTTGGTCGTATATCAATTAGGAATTCGCTCTAATGGTTCATTTCCCGCTAAATACGGGAGAGCCAATTTTGTCTAATTCACCAATCGCTTGGATTCTAAGAATTCAGGATGCCCGAAATTGATCAACAAGCCAAGTTTGCAACCAGTGGCCTTCAAATAGTGCATCAGTTGTGCTTCTTCAATCTTGGTCAACTTACTGATCGATTTGATTTCCACAATGATCTGGTCAAAGACTAAAAAGTCTGCAACATAGACCTTGCGCAAGGTTTTGCCCTTATAACTGATAGAGATTTCTCGTTGAGCTTGAAATGAAATTCCTCGTGCTGCAAATTCAAGTTCTAACGACTCTTGAAAAACAGCCTCCAAAAAGCCATGTCCCAAGGTGTTGTAGACCTCCATTGCTGCCCCAATAATTTTATAAGCCTCTTCCTTCAACATGAGTTCTGCCATTTTCACTTTCCTCGTGAGTCAGTAGAGTTTGTCTAGCAAGTCTGTTCAGATTTTGAAGACAACTTCACTGACTCTAATGGCATCACAACGAAAATACCCTAATTCTTCCGAATGATTCGTGAAGATTAGTGTGATTCGTGGTTTATAAATTCCGAAGCGGCGTTTTACTACTTACCCAGATAGGCCACCACGTCGACCTCGATCAGCATGCCGTTGGCTAGCTGGCTGCCGACAGTAGTGCGCGATGGGCGGGGATCTGAGAAATACGTGGCGTAAACGGTGTTGTAGCCGCCGAAGTCTTCGAGGTCGCTCAGGTGAGTGGTGACCTTGATGACATCGGCCAGCGTGGCTCCGGCGGCCTCCAGCGCGGCTTTGATGTTGTCGAGCGTTTGGCGGGTCTGCTCTTCGATGGTGCTGCCGACGAGCGCCCCAGTAGCCGGGTCATTGGCTCCCATCCCGGCGGTGTAGACGAAATCACCCGCACGCCATGCCTGCGAGTATGCACCGCCGGGTTGTGGGGCTTTGTTGGTTTGGATAGCTTGTTTTGCCAATTGGAAGTCCTTAGTAGTGAGTGCTTAGTGCTTAGTAGCGAAGATCAAAACTAAGCACTAAGGACTCAGCACTGAATTAGGTTCTTTTGCCACGGGCCAGAATCGGCCAGGTCTTTTCGATTTGGCCGTTGCGCACGCCGATGAGTTCATCAGATAAGTTGACCGTGGTACAGACATGAATGGGATAGAAGGCAATGCGGTCGCCGATTTTGACGTCTATATGTTCACCTTCGATTTGCACCACGCCATGTTCCTCGGACATGCTTACCAGGTAGGCTTCCATGCCGATGGCTTTGGCATAGCCCTTCATGCCCATCCGCATGTAAGGAATGTCACCGCAAAATGTTTTCGAGCCGCCGTCAATCGTAAATTTGTCCGGCGCGGATTTACTGACCACAGTGCAGACAATCGAGAGTGCGACATCCTCATAGGGCACATAACCTTTTTCTGCCGTAATGTAATCGCTGAAGACATACGTGCCGGGTCGCACCTCAGTGACGCCTTTGACCCGTGCGGCGTATTTGGATGTGGGTGTGCTGCCCACGCTGATACTCTGAATCGGCACGCCGTTACTGCGCAACTCGTCGGCCAGATCGACCATGATTTGACCTTCTTCGAGGCCAACTTCTTCCGCCGAGCGACCCTCGGAACCAGCAAAACCTGCACCCCGAAAGGTGAACAAGCCATCCAGCATCAGCCCTGGCAGCGATTGCACCAGCCGACATAGATCGAGCGCGCTGCTAGCCGGGATACCAGCCCGATGCATCCCGGTGTCGATCTCGACGCGCACGTTGATCGTGTTGCCTGCGGCGCTAGCGGCGGCGCTCAGGCCACGTGCGCCAGTCTCGCTGTCTACACCTACAATCAATTTGATCTGGCCAGCCAATTGTGCGGCGCGTGCCCATTTGTCTGGGCCGATGACGGGATACGCCACAAAAATATCGCGGAAGCCATGCGTGACAAACACCTCGGCTTCGGCCAGTTTGGCGACGGTGATGCCGGGTGAGCCGGCGGCCAATTGCATCTTGGCGATGTCCGGCACTTTGTGGGTTTTAACATGTGGGCGGAGCGCGACGCCATTTGCGCCGATCTCGCTCTGCCAGTTGCGGATGTTCGATTCCAGCTTGTCTATATCGACCAACAGTGCCGGAGTCGAAAGGTCATGTATTGTGGTCATGGCGCTATTTTGGATTGTTTTTGGCTGGAACGCCAGTGGCGGGATGAAGAGGGTGAAGTGGTGAAGAGGTGATGGACGTCATCCCGTTCACCCTGCTGTGGTTAAACGGGAGCGCACACCTTCGATATCGAAACACTCGCGCTGATTGCCTTGCATGAAACGGGTGGCCAGGGCGATGGCTTCGCGTTCACTGAGTTGACCTTGATCGATTTCGCTTTGCAGGGCGCGGGTCAGGCCAGCGCGGGCTTGGATGGCGAATGCCACGGCGGCATTGGGCCAATAGGTGTCGCCGCCAAACAGAAAGAGTTTGTGCGCGGGCACGGTGTGGATCATGCGATGCACAAAATCAGTCGTGCTGTGCGGGTCGATGCTCCAGGCCCAGCACAAATCGACATAGACATTGGCGTAGTGCTTGGCCATCGCGGCCAACTCGCCACCGTATGGATAGGCGGTGTGCATCAAGACAAAGCGAGTCTGCGGGTAGCGCCGAATGAGTTCGCTGAGATACGCGGCTCGCACCGGATCGATGACCATATTGCCATTGCCCGCCAAATAGCCGGTGTGAATCTTGAAGGGCAGGTTGTATTGAGCGGCCAACTCCGCCCCGCGCGCCCAGCACCAATCACCCAGACACAATTTTTCTTCGCCCGAAAGATCGAGACCATTTACGGTTTTGTTGAGTGCGCGGGCGACATCGGCCTCGCTGCGCTCTTGCCACAGCAGCGTGCGCTGATAGGCAGCCTGTGATTTCACCGCAATCGCCTGTGGCCCATATTTGGCAAAGAGGGCGGCCATGCCTTCGCGCAACGTCGGCAAATCTTTGACTTGAACGCCAGTTTCTGTGTGGAGTTCAGCAAGATTGGCATCGCCACAAGTAAATCCCATCCAGGATAAATCATAGAGAAAGAAATCCACGCCACCCGGGTCGGGCAGACAGGGCCAACAGAAGTTGTCGATCTGCACATGATCGATGTTGCCAATCTCCTTGAGGATGCGCTTACGTTCGCCCGATTTGTTCAGCTCGGCGGCTTTAGGCGCAGCGGTTTCGATGGCCTCGGCTGTGATCTCCATGATGCCATACACATGTTGCGCCACCAGCCGGGTGGCTTCGCCGTAGCCGGTATGTTTAGTCCGCTCCCAGGCATCTTTGATGCCATTGAAGCGAGCACGCAGGTCGGGATTCTTTTTGTCGGTCAGACGTTCAATAGCGACCTGCGATGCACCGGCCGTTTTCAGATCAGCGGTCGTATACCAGTTGAACAAATCCTGCAGAATATCCGGACCCCCTTGGGTCATGTCGGCTTCACTGCACAGATGTTCGTGCGTGTCGATCAGCACGGTCGATTGGATGTGGGCACTTAAATCGGATTTAATCATTTCTCACTTCTCACTTCTCACTTCTCATCTTGTTCATTCTGAATTCTCGAAGGTTCTCAGCTCCGCCCCTCCAATACCTTCCCCGGCAGGCTGAGCGTTGTGATGGTGGGTTGGCCGACCTCAAAGCGGGTCAGGTTAAATAATCTGAACTGGGCTGTGCCGTTGGCGCGAATGTGCGACCAAGGGATAAATAGCGGTGGATGGCCGATTTGGAACAGGGGGTTGACGCTGAGATACAAGCCTTGCGGAGAGGTGCGCACATTGAGAGTGCCCTTGTATGAGGCCAAGCCAATCATGCCCCACACCCCGCTGTGGTCCTTGCCAGGCAGCGTCAGCGTGGCGCGATAGTGCCGTGCTAGTCGCCACCAGCCACCGATCAGCGAGATCAGCAGACAGACAAAGCTCCATAAAAGAACAAAGAACGCGATAAAACCGCCAATGATGAGCGGAATCAAGTAGAGCGGGAGGGGCACGCTGTTGTCCATAGACTGCCTTGATTTTGGCACATAGCGGGAAAAGGACATAGGGCGCTATTTCGCTGAGGCACGTTGCAGCCGGTCAGCGATGGCTTCGCCCAGGCCACTGCGGGGGATAGCGACGGCGAGTATGACATCAACTTCAGCGCTGTCCAGCACACGTAGGCCAGCATATAGGCGCTGGGCTACTTGCTCTAATGTCTCTCCTAACACAAATGTAGGACCATTGATATGCTGACAGCAACCGACATGCTGGACCATCAGTAGCAAGCCAATCTTAAGTGCTGCGTCTTGTGTGCTAAGCGCTGAGTAGCGCGCCAGTAAGTCATCGATGTCGTTGGTGATGATGAGTCGGGCATTTGGCGCGTAGTGTTTCTCCAACATCCCCGGCGCAGGCATCGGCTGAGAGCTGACAGCTGAGGATTGAAGGCTGACAACTTCCCCGCTAAGTACCAAGCACTCAGCACTCAGCACTGCGTTGATTTGTTCGCGAGTGATGCCGCCAGGGCGCAGGATGCGTGGGGGGTGCGAGGTGAGGTCGAGCACAGTGGACTCGACCCCAATGTGGGTGGGGCCGCCATCCAACACGAGATCGATGCGACCGTCGAGATCGTCGAGGACATGCTGGGCTGTCGTCGGGCTGACATGGCCGAAGCGGTTGGCGCTAGGCGCGGCAATGGGGACGCCGCTGGCCTGAATGAGCGCTTGCGCCACTGGGTGGTTGGGCATGCGCATGGCAACGGTGTCTCGCCCAGACGACACGATGGTAGGGATGTGTTTGCCGCGCGGCAACACTAGAGTGAGTGGGCCGGGCCAGAAGTGGGTTTGTAAGGTTCGGAAGGTTTCTAACGTTTGTAAGGTTTGTGGGGTTCGTAAAGTTCGTACGGTTTGAATGTTAGAAGGTTCAAAGGTGATCCAACCGTTTTGGACAAGCGTTTCGGGGGTGCTGTTTTGTTCAATGTGAACGATAAGGGGATCGTTGAGGGTGCGTTGCTTGGCTTCATAGATGCGAGCACAGGCTTGCGCATCGAGCGCGTTTGCACCGAGACCGTAGACCGTTTCGGTGGGGAAGGCCACCAGCCCACCGGCCCGAATCACCTGCGCGGCCTTAGCGATGACGCGATTAAAATTGTCGGGGGTTAGCTTGAGAACGCGAGTCATGTCAACAAACTATTGGAGGTTTTGTATAGTGCATCGCCTCAAACATCAAACCTTATAAACCTTCAGAACTTTCAGAACGCTCCAACCTCTTACGCCAGCCATCCCAGCCAATAGCGCGCGAACATATAGATGGCAATCACAAAGCCATAAATGATGACAAAACGGCGCAAATACTTCTGGTTAATTCGGCGCGACATACGCGCAGAGATATAACCACCAGCCATAGCGGCAATGGACATGGGGATGGCGAGTGGCAAGATCACTAATCCATCCAGAAAGAGCCGGACAGCAGCCACGCCATTGATCATGAAGGCCAGTGGATTCTTGAGCGCGTTCATCCGATGCATGTCGCGCAAACCCATCAAACTAAACGATGAGATCATTAAGATGCCGATACCCGCGCCAAAATAGCCACCATAGAACCCGGTGATAAATTGAAACCCGATCCCCCATACATAGCCCAAGGGACTGATATGCGGCTCACCCACTTCATTAAATGTCGTTGCCACATTAGTGCCGCGCATTTGCTTAACGATTTGGGTAATCTGATCTTTGAAGGCGAACAGCATTACCGCAAATAGAATCAAAAACGGCACGGTGCGACGAAAGGCTTCATCGCTGGTATTGATGAGCGTAGTTGCGCCAGCATACGAGCCCAGCAGCGTCGGAATTAATAGGATAAGAAACAACCGCCACTGCGAACGCAGCTCCTTTAAGAAGGCCAGTGCACTGATCAGGGACGCCGGCGTAAGCAACGCTGAATTCGTGGCGTTGGCATTTTTTAATGGGATCAGCAGCCCCAACGCAGTAAATGAAAACAGTGTGCCGCCGCCAGCCACGGCGTTAATCGCCCCAGCAATGAAGGCTGCGAGCAGCAGGAGTGGGAGCGTGGCGAGATTGATTTGGTCCATGAAGACAGTAAGTAGTAGACAGACAGCAGAGAGCAGAGAGCAGACAGAATGTCTGCGGCTTACTGCCCTCCGTTTTCTGCCTTCTCAGATGATGATCTTGCCGTCCTTGTAAAACAATTCGCCATCGACCCGAATCTCGGCATCTTGAGCGCCGGCGATCATATCCCAGTGAATGGCGCTTTGGTTCTTACCGCCGGTGTCAGGGTAGCTGGCTCCGAGAGCGAGGTGAATCGTGCCGCCGATCTTCTCGTCGAACAGGATGTTTTTGGAGAACTTGGTAATGCCATAGTTGGTGCCGATAGCGAACTCGCCTACGAAACGCGCACCGACATCCGTGTCTAGCACGGTGTTGAGGTAGTCTTCGTTCTTCTTGGCGGTGGCCTTGACCACTTTGCCCTGCTCGAATTTGAGCTCGATCCCATCGACCTCGCGGCCATTGTGAACGCCTGGATAGGTGTATTTGATCCAGCCATTCATGCTGTCTTCGACCGGGGCAGTGTAGATCTCGCCATCGGGGAAATTACGGCGGCCGTGGCTGTTCTTCCAAATACGTTCATCGATACGCAATTTCAAATCCATGTTCGAACCATGCACCGTTACTTCGCGCTTACCTTTCATGTAGTTGGTGTAGCGCTCCTGCTTCTTGCCGATAGCGCGCCACAACGCAACCGGGTCAGGCTCGTTCAATAAGCAGGCGCTAAAGATGAACTCTTTGTATTCTTCCAAGCTCATGTCGGCATCCATGGCGTAGGCATCCGTCGGGAATTGAGTCACCACCCAGTTGTAATTGCCCTCCGCACTGCGGGTCATGCGCTTGTTCAGAATGGCACGTTGCGCAGTCTGTTGGCGCTGCATCTTGCTGGAATCCGCATTGTTCAGGCGGCGGGTGTTGTATTCCGCACCGATTCTGATATACGCATCGAACTGACCTTCGGCGACAGACGCGATGTCCACTGGCGAGACAAAATCCAGTTGTTCAGCCTGGGCATATTCATAGAAAATCTCTTGTGCACCGGGTAGATCGGCCCGCAGAAAGGCGTTGCCGCCCGCCTTGAGAATTTGCTTGTAAATGGCCAGCATCAGTGGCTGGGCCAACGTTGTACTCCACACATAGACCGTTTGCTTGGGCTTGATTTCGATGGAGTAGTTCACTAGCACATCGGCCATTTTGTCGAAACGGGGGTCGTAACCTACATACATTTTTTAGCTTTCCTTGTGGGGCATTGTGCCATAGGCCAACGGTTCAGGGTGTGTCTTGCCCTAAGTGCCGACATACAGCGCTATTTGCGCATTCATTCGCACGACACGAAACATTCGTTTGCCAATAAATACGTCAGGCATTAAACCCAACCGCAGACAGAAACGCCCGAGCCAACACCATATGTCCGGTGAGATTGGGGTGAATGCGATCCCAAGCGAGCGACATAGGATGTAGGTCCGCCAGTACGGCGTCGAAGGCTGCTTGGGTGTCGATAAAAATAGCGTTGTGACGCTCGGCCACTTGCTTTACGGCCGCACCATAAGCATCCATCATCGCCCGCATCGCATCAGCACGATTGGATTCGATGATGTAGGGTGTCATCAAGATCAGCCCTTTGAAATGTGGGTGCGTCAGCGCCACCAGCTCTTCGAGCGTGTTGGCATATTCAGTCAAAGAAACATGCTTCTCCGTTTGCAACGGCGTGTCAAATTGCCGCCACACATCATTGATGCCAATCATGATCGAGAGCCAATCCGGCTGTAGATCGAGCACATCGGTCTGCCAACGCGCCTTTAAATCGCGCACAGTGTTGCCAGAGGTGCCCATATTGACTACGCGGATGCGGTGGGCCGGGATCGCCGCGGTCAGGGTGGCATCGATCAGGCTGACATAGCCTTTGCCAAGCGCCTCAAAGAGGCCTTCACCAATGGGACGAGCACGCTGGCAATCCGTAATGGAGTCGCCGATCATCAGCAATTTGCTGTTAGGTTGAATTTGCAAAATCATAGGAATCGCCGCTATGTTATTGCATTTTCGGCCATAATTCATTATGGCGACTTGATATCTAACTGGTCAGGACAGCGAAGCAGATCTCAATCTCAATCTCAATCTCAATCTAAACTTAACTCACCTTCTCGACTTTCCTCCGTTACTTGGCTCACCTCGACCAAAATATCATAGGTGACCCTGTTTTGCGGCTGCCAATCCAATTGAATCGCCGCGCAGTCGCAGGCTTTCATCAGGCCGGGCCACATGCCTTGATTGTCGTCCATGGCATGGTGCGCATCCATCTGGTTGCCATACTGCACCTTAGCGACCAGATTGGCATCCTCAGCTACCCCTTCAATGCATTGCTTCTTCATCGCCTCAAACGCTGATCGATAGACCTGCTTCTCACCGCCACCGGTCATCACGCTGAAGGTGAACAAAATCTGGCTAAGGGGCTTGCGCCGTCGGGGTGTAGGCGCATTCTGTGCGTCGGTCAGGGTTGGCTCGATCGGCCTTGTTCCGCCGAGGCCCGGGCCATAGGTCAATGGGTTATCGTTGAGTATACTCATGCGCTCTCCAAAGTGAGGCCGGTGGTGCTTCCCGCATACTACCGGCCAACTAGACTGAGATCAATAGGCGGGTCACTTGATTGTGTCGCCCCTTGTGTAGTTTGTTATTGTTGGCTGTGATGGCCTGATCATGGAATTGTAACGGGTGTTGGGGCACAGCGCCGTTGCGATAAACTTACTGGAAATCTGGAGGCGTTGAGAAATGAGTGGGACAACTTCTGTAATAACACTTGAAACGTAACTATTCAGCCACAATTAAAATCCGCTAATCACGCTAATCTTCGCAAATAAAATTAGCGTAAATTAGCGTTATTCGCGGACAAAAACCAAATTTGGACTGAATAGTTACCTTGAAACACCAAAAGCAGTAAATGTTGAAGTCTCAATAGTAAAGTTGTCCGGACAATCAGCTTGATTTGTCAGGTAGCAAGGTAACTTATCACTCTATCATCGTTGCATCATGAACATCAACAACCCAAAGCATACATTACGGCTCTACAACCATCTTTGCTTTGAGCATATACGCAGAAATCAGCTGGCGCTGAAGTCATCGAGTCAGTACATCTATTGGGACGGGATTGGGTCGCTGTTTCTTGGTATTGTGGTCTATACAACGCCTAGACCGCAATATGTAGCTGTCCCCAGCCTTGTTCATCAACTCATGAATATTGCGATTGTGGCGACACCTTTGATTGTGTCTTACATTATGACGACAGCTTGGCAGCGCCGGATGAAGCAAGGGCAGATAGCGCCGATCTTTCATCTTGCTCTGGGGCATATCGATGCAATTGTTCCAACTGGTGTCACAATGCAAGGAAGCAGAAGTTGGAATGGGACAAAAGTTATGTTTAAGTATATTTTGTCCAGAACAGATCTAATCACGCTGAGTCCAGGAGGTAAGCTGGACTACGAATGCCACTCTATACAGCATATTGTTACAGCAACACATCCTTACTTCTATACCCATGACAGTGCGCCAAGTCCAGATGCTGACATGATTTTCTTGTGCGATAACACGTGGAAGTACGGAACACCATTTGAATTTGACACACTCGATAGGAAGGTGTTGGATTATCGGCAAAAGCAGAGAGAACAGCGCATATCGACAAAATGAAAATCAATAAACTCAAAGACTGTCTACGCAAAACTCGGACAATGACCCCCAATGACCCCGTCCCTATCCGGGTGGCCGATGATCGTGATTGAAGACCTAGCCGCGCTGGCTAGCTACGTGGTCGTAGTTCTCGCCTGCAACTCCTCACTAAACCGCGCCACTTCTGCCTCGGTCAGCAGACCCAGATCGCGCATTTGCCACAACTGAAAGCTCGCCCGCGATCGGCGTAGGTCATCAAATGCATCGGCCAACTCTTTGTTTCGCGTGTGGATAATCGGATTCTTCTATATCGCTAGCCATGGCCCAAAATATAACGTTGCTGGAACAGAGCTGCAAATACCTTTTCGGCAGCGTTCCCTAGCCTTCGAGCTTTTCACACAATAGTGACGTTCATCCAAGATTAGCCAGGAGCTTGATTTTTGTATCCAATTGGATACAATCTTGGTGTGAATACCTTTCTACGATCGGAAGAATTCGATCACTGGCTTTCAATTCTCAAAGACAAGATTGCGCGAGCTCGAATCATTCATCGCATTCGTTCTATTAAGGAGTGATCAATGCCAAAAATTGCCCCCTTCGATGCTGCTGACTATCTCGACAGTGAAGAAACCATCGCAGAATACTTGACTGCCGCATTAGAAGACCCTAATCCAGATGTGTTCCTAATTGCCGTCCGCGACGTGGCACGGGCACGCGGCATGGCGCAACTGGCAAAAGACACCGGCCTTGGGCGGGAGAGTCTTTATAAAGCACTGACACCCGGCGCAAAACCCCGTTACGACACCGTGCTAAAACTCTTACACGCGCTTGGGGTTAAGCTGACTGCGACACCCTCTCAAGCTTGACGCAATATAGCTAATGACATAAAAGAAACCCAGCGCGATTCCCCCAAATTAGCCAAATATAGCTATTGCAAAATGCGCTAAAAGGTCTACAATCTTTTTTAAGCCAATGCTGATTCTGATTCTGGCGTTTCATTCTGCAGGATGAACGACTATAGAGACCGATAATCCGTCGACTATAGTTGTGGCGACGATGCATTTGTAGAGGTGCGTACAATCGAAGTATGTTCATTGCACGCATATGGAAGATTCGCAAGGAGGCCATATTGAGCGGCGAAATTCGATCGCGAACGGGCCTGCGTGAATGTCCGTCATAGGATGTCGAAAACTGAATATTTGATTTGACGTAAGAGGGCGGTTAACTTAGCCGCCTTCGTTTGCTTTTTCCTCTGATAAAACTGGCAACTTTGCCCAGCCCTCTATATACTGTCAACTACTGTGCAAATTACACCTTCTAAAGAATCATTGATCGAAATGACCCCCTTGAACCCATGGGGCCGCGACGAATATGGCCGACCGTTTGTGCCAGACGAGTGGATCGAGCGTATGAAGCTGGTGACGACCGAAGAGGCTTGGGGTGTGCTGCACAAGCACGGCTACCATCGCCAATTTGAGGGCAACTGGAAGGAGACCCACCCCGGCACCATTACAGTCGGGCGCGCCGTAACTGCCCAATTCATCCCGCACCGCCCGGATTACCATGATGTTGTGCAGAACAAGGGCGTATCCGAGGGGCGCGGCAGCAGCGGCGGCCAGAACTCCTGGATCATTAACACGCTTAAGTTAAATGACATTATGGTGGTCGATATCTTTGGCAAGATCAAAGATGGCACGGTGGTGGGCGACAACCTGGGCACCTCTGTTCGCACCCGCACCCGAGTGGGCGCGGTCATCGATGGCGGCATCCGCGACTATCAAGGGCTGGTGCAGCTCACCGATTGCAACTTCTATATCCGGGGCATGGACCCAACCGCGATTGCCGATGTAACGCTGGCCGGGATCAACATCCCGATGCGGCTGGGCGGCTGCACGGTTATGCCAGGTGATGTTGTGCTGGGCACCCCGACTGGCTTACTATTTATCCCACCGCACTTGGTGCAGGAAGTTGTCGAATTCTCCGAGGAAATTCGAGTGCGCGACGAATGGGGCAAGCAGATGCTGGCCGACGGCAAATACACCCCCGGCGAAATCGACTCCAAGTGGACCGACGCGATCAATGCCGATTTTCAGCAGTGGAAACAGGCCAACAAGAAATAGAAGCTAGGGAAATTTAAAATTAAGAAGGCAAAATTATAAAAATACGTTCGAACGTTTCTTTTTTTAATTCTGCCTTTTGAATTTTTAATTTTCTTCGTCTGTGCTAAATTAGCCTTCGCTCATGAGCTTGAACTCAAACCCAAAAGCCCGCCTTTCTCAACGGCCTTCGGTCGTTTTTAACCCCGATCTTCTCGATGGCATTAACGTCATCACAAATATGGTGCGTCCGACGCTAGGGCCATTGCCGCGGCATGTGGCGATGGAGCGGATGTCGCGGGACAAAGCGCCCGAATTGTTGGACGACGCTGCCACACTGGCCCGCCGGGTCGTGCAATTGCCCAACCCCACGACCGATGTGGGCGCGATGATGTTGCGCCACGCCCTTTGGCGGATGAATGAGACCACCGGCGACGGCGCAGCAATGACGGCGGTACTGGTGCAAGCCCTAGTGCGCGAGGGGTTGAAGGCGATTGCGGCGGGTGCGAACCCCGCCATCTTGCGCCAAGGGATCGATGCCGGAATTGAGCGAGCCTGTGTCGCACTGCACGCACAAGCGCAGACTGTCCCCGGCGGCAAACGCGGCGCAGACCTGATGAAAGGCATGGCTTACGCGCTATGCTCGGACGAAGAGCTGGCCGAACGGCTGGCCGAGGTCGTGCAGTTTGTTGGCCCCGAAGGCGTGGTGCAGGTCGTGAATCACGAGCCGCGCCGCATCGACCGGGAGTATGTCGAAGGTTCGATGTGGGAATCACCCTGGCATTCGGCGGCATTCTCGACCGACACCGGACGCACGATCACCCAGCTCAGCGATGTCGCACTGTTGCTGGTCGATAGTCAGATCGAATCTGGCGAATATGCGTTTGAGGGGTTGAAGCGTCTGCACTCGTTTGGCCATGAGCGCGTGGCGATTATTACCGAGAATATTTCAGAAGAGGCCATGCAGGTTTTCAATATGGCCCATCATCGGGGCATGATGAAGTTAGCCCTGATCAAGACGCCTTTTGTAGAAGGGGATCGCGCGATTACGCTGGAAGACATCTCGATGTTGACTGGCGCGCGTATTATTGTGGGCGGCGGCGAGGGTTTTGCGGCCGTGCAGCCAGAAGATGTAGGCGAGGTGCGTCGGTTGTGGTGCAACTCCTCCAAGTTCGGGCTGATCGGTGGCCGCCGCGATGGCCTCGGTTTGCGTGAGCGCATTCGGATGGTGCGTAAAGAGATCACCGGTTTGCGCGATTTGGATCGCCTGCCCAAGTTGCAGCAGCGGCTGGGACGTTTGCTGGCCAGTTGGGCTATTTTGCGGGTGGGCGGCACCACCAGTGGCCAGGCCGAAGCCCGCCAAGACCAGGCCCGCCGCTATGTGCGCACGTTGCAGACCGCCTTGCGCCAAGGGGTCGTAGCTGGCGGTGGCGCAGCGTTTGTGGCGTGCCAATCGGCTTTGAAGGGTAAGAATATGTCGTCCGTTGATGCGCAGATGGGTGTGAACTGCGTGCGCGCCGCGCTGGCCGCGCCGTTCTCGGCCATTCTGGAGAACGCTGGATACGATGCCAGCCCGTGGGTGGTGCATATTCAAAAAGCCGGTGCGCCGCATGGGGTCGATGCGCGCAGTGAGAAGCTAGTCAATATGGTTGAGGCGGGCATTGTGGATTCACTGGAAGTGCTGGAGCAAGCCCTGCGCATAGCGGGCAGCACCGCCGCGATGGTGTTGACCACGGACGCGGTGGTTCATCACAAGAAGCCGACGACGGCAGTGAAGCCATGAATTGGGCAGGAGTCACGAATCACAATCAGAACATGACTTGTGACTCGTGGCTTATCTTCAGCTATTTCCCCTTGAAACCTCGGTCTTGTCGAATGACAACCTTGCTGAATTGATTTGACATATTGCCACGCCTGTAATACAAACCCTTTTTATTGCTGCACAGTGTTTTCACAGGTGCGGCAAATTTGATTGTGTTTATTAATTCCTAAACCTAACATTAAAGGAGAGATCGAGATGTCCGAACACAAAAACCTAAGTCGACGACGTTTCCTGCAAACAGCGCTGTTTGCCGCAGGTGCCGGTACGCTGGCCGCTTGTGCCCCCGCCCCAGTGACTGCGCCAAAGGCTCCTGCCGCAGAGGTAAAGCCGGCTGTAGATGCCGCCAAGCCTACTGATGCGCCCAAGCCTACCGATGCGCCCAAGCCTACCGATGCGCCCGCAGCTGCCAGTGGCGATACGCAAAGTGAGTTGATCTTCTGGGGCCATGACGATCACCCTATTGATGTAGCGGGCCAGGCCTTCTCTAAGAAAAACACAGAAGTGAAGTGGACATTCGTGCCCCTTGGTGATTGGCCTGCAAAAGTTGAAGCCGCACTTGCAGCCAACACTGGCACACCTGACCTGGTTTGGCTGGAAGCTTCAGAAGTACAGAAATATGGCTTGCGTGGAGTATTGCTGGATGTGGACGACCTAGTTAAGCAGTATGAAAAGGACCTTGTGCCTGCTAAGCTGGCTGAGGCACGTATAAAGGGCAAATATTATGGCATGCCCGGCGATATAACGCCCGTCACCTATTGGTATCGCCCTGACCTGCTTGAGAAAGCAGGTGTTAAGGAAATCGCGAAAGACACGAAGTATGAAGACTTCCTTGCGATAACCAAGACTGTAAAAGAAAAGACCGATGCAAGCATGTTTGTCTTCGGCAGCGATGGTGCAGGCCAGACCATTCTGAACTTCTGGGATCCATTCTATGCGCTGGGTGGCAATGTTGCTAATGAAAGCGGTGAGGAGGTTGTGTTTGATCAAGGCGATGCAGCCGTCAAGTCATTTGAGTACGCCAAGATGGCTTGGGATGCGAAGACTGGTGCTGATGTAGCATGGTTTTCTGCGCCATATTGGGGCTTAATAGGTGAAGGCAAGCTTGCAGGCACTTACTCGCCGCCATGGATGCGAGGCTTTTATCAGTCACAACTGAAAGGGCCTGAGCAGGGTATCGGAAAATGGAAGGAAACTCTTCTGCCTAGCTATGCCGGCGGTGAAAAAAACAGAACCAATGTGTGGGGGGGTGCGACACTGTCCTCCTTCACGTTGACTAAAGTTCCAGACTTAGTGAAGAAGTTTATGGAATTCACTTTTTGCACAGTTGAAGGCGCTTCTGTTACTGGCAACTGGGGAATTGTTCCACCTTATTTGCCTTGGCTGAATAAGTCATTTAAGGATACTAAGCAGACCTTGTTTATGGATGCATCTTGGACAGATACGGTAGTTGAGGCGCTCGGTCAGATGCGCACCGACTTCTATCGCGGACCAGCTTTTGGCATCGCAGGTGGTGAACTCTGGGACAAATATTTCATGCCAATGATGAAAGGGGAGATGGATATTAAGGACTCGGTCAAGAAGTTCGCCGATGAGATCCGCTCCGAGAACAAGAAACTGATGGATAGCTTAAAGTAACGCGTGATAGATCTTCAGATTTGCTTTCGGAAGACTTGGAGAAATATCTGACAGGTGCGCAGCATGAAACCTGTCAGGTATTTCTTCCGCTTTTCAACCTGAAGAGTTATAGTCATCATGGTCACGGAAGGATAAGCGACATTTATGGCCCAAGTCATCTCTCAACCCCGTGCGGTCTCTGCACAACCACAGGGCAAGTGGCGAAGCGTGCTGCGTGAGATGTGGAAGCATCGCATTGACTATCTGTTTATATCGCCATTCTTTGTTGTTTTTGCGATCTTCGGTATTTACCCCATGGTATGGGGGTTTTATCTCAGCCTTTCGCGTTGGCCGGGGGGCGGTAAGCCAATGGTGTTCATTGGGCTGAATAATTATGTTAGTCTGCTGACCAGCGACCCATTTCTCGGCCAAGCCTTTATCAATACGATTGTGCTGCTGGGGTGGATATTACCAACCGGGTTGGGTTTTGCGTTGGTAGTCGCCGTGTTACTAAATACGCGCAAGCTTAAAGCACGTGGCGTTTTTCGGACGATTTATTTTTTGCCTTTTGTCACCTCAGCCGTCATCGTAGCAATTGTTTTCTCGCAATTTCTAGACAAAGATTATGGTTGGGTGAATCTACTCCTGAAACAGATTGGTCTGAAAGGCGTGCCCTGGCTAGTTGAGACTGTGCCAGCCCAGATATCAATCACCTTGCTTTTGCATTGGATGGGCAGCGGGACCAATATCCTAATCTTTCTAGGCGCATTGCAATCCATCGACCGGGAAATTTATGAAGCAGCTGAGATTGATGGCGCACAAGGCACGCAAAGTTTCTTTTTTATTACGCTGCCGATGCTTAAACCGGTGTTGCTGTTCATGATTGTTACCGCGACGATTGGATTGATTAACTTGTATGCTCAGGTAAAAATGCTGACCAATGGTGGCCCACAAAATACTACAGCTACACTATTCATGAGGATGATGAGCTTGATTGCGGGTAATCGTCTAGGTGAAGGCGCGGCCATGGGCTTTATTATGGGAGCCATCATTCTCATCATTACGTTGATTCAAATGCGCTTTCTTCGTGGTTGGTGGACAGTAGAAGGGAATATTCAGAAATAAGAGGGTTGCAGAATCCCCTATATTCAACAACGTGAGCAGAAAATGGCGACGATTTCAGCAGCAAATGGACGAATCGGTAAACCTACACGGATCAGTAATATTGTCAGATATGGAATACTGTATTTCATACTGATTCTACTGGCACTTTTCTTTCTGTTCCCGTTCTACTCAATGGTGATCGGATCATTGATGCCCAAAGAGGAGCTATTCAAATCATATCCGCAGCTTTGGCCTCCGAATGGTCCACAACTCACCGCATATCGTCTTTTGTTGGGCTTAGCTAGCCCGGATGAAATCAAAGCAACAAACCTACAGAATCTCAAAAACTACAATATTCTTCGTTATATATTCAACACGTTATTGTTGGCTGGCGTAGCTGTCGCCTTACAAGTGTTCTTTAACACATTGGCAGGTTATACTTTTGCGAAGCGTCAATTCCCCTTCAAAGACAAACTATTCAGTGTCGTATTGACTACCTTGCTTCTACCTACTGCCATCAACTTTGTGCCGTTTTATCTCGAAGTGACAGTACTCTTCAATTGGAAGAATACTTATTGGCCGTTTTGGATTCCCAGCCTAGCCACAGCCTTCGGTATTTTTATGATGCGGCAGTTTATTGCATCGACGATCCCGGATGAATTGATCGATTCTGCTACCATTGATGGTGCTTCGCAGATCCAAATCGCGACTCGAATCGTTATGCCGATCATGGCCGGTGGAATGGTGGTATTAGGAATCCTGACATTTGTGGCGGTATATAACGAATTTCTGCTGGCTAGCCTGATTATCGACAAGCCGGATTTGCGCACTGTGCAGCTCTTCCTCTCCAGCTTTAAGGCAGCATCCACACGTGCTCCAATGTATGACCTGCTCTTTGCTGGCAGCGTGATGTCTACCATCCCGTTATTGATTATCTTCTTCGTCTTCCAACGCAAGCTGGTCGAAGGCGTGATGAGTGGGGCGATTAAGGGATGAGACTGATGAGCCATGAGTCGCAAGATGACTCGTGACATTTGATTCACCCAACATTGCTCTTTGGCCCATTCTCCGCGATACTAACCCCCCGATGACTTGGAAGCAATTTACTCAACCTGAAAACGTGTTTTCGCTGACCCCGCTGCAAAATGGCGGCTGCCTGGCGGGCACAGACCGCGGCCTGTGGGCCTGGAACCCCAAAAAGAAGCAGTGGCAGCCGTTTGCCACCCAATTTGAGCAAGTGCCGATCAGCGCAGTGGCGGCGGCCGGCGAGACGCTGCTCATCGGCTCCAATGGCGACATCGCTTATTCCAAAGACAGTGGCGCAACCTGGACACTGGCCTCACTCGTTGTCAAATCGCACGTATTCGGGTTGGCCATGTCGCCCAATTTTGCTCAGGACGGCCTGGCTTTTGCCGCGACAGCCCGCGATGGCGTGTTGCGCTCCCCCGATGGTGGCGAGACCTGGTATGCCTGGAACTTTGGTCTGATCGACTTGAGCGTCAACAGTTTGGTCTTCTCACCCAATTTTGCTGAGGATGACACCCTG
>JANMVQ010000294.1:0-1684 GCA_031392845.1 Chloroflexota bacterium | reverse complement strand
ACGGGTCGGCGTAAATTGGTTGAGCACAGCACCTCCTTGCTGGCACCGGATGCCTGCCCGGGCTGTTGGAAAGTGCCGCGCAGCTATGTCCGCACCCATGACAAGTGGCAATGTGGCGATTGCAAAGCGTTTGTCAAAGTTCATCTGTCGCTGCCAACGGCTGACCCTAGCCAGTGACACGCGTGTCACTGGGAATAAAAATATAGTGAGGTGTGTTATGACAAAATCTTTGGCTGAAACATTGAAGGCCAATCTTGTTGATTGGAAGGCGAAACTTGGAGAAGACGGCACCGATGTTGAACCGGTCGAGCAGCTGGATGCAACGATGGGTATTCATATCCCCGTAGACGTCACTGACCCATTGGAGACCGATGGAGTGCCAGTGAATGGCACGTTGCGTATGCTGCCGCTTGGCGTTATCAGAATTGATCCAAAGCAGCCCCGGCAATATCTTCCTGCGGAGTTTCGGCGCACTGCTGCGGCGGGTGGGCAAAGCGCGTTTGCGGCATTGGCTGAGTTGATCGACTCCGCCGAGGCGCAGGATCTGGAGGCGATGGGCTATCTGGATAGTATTGCGACGCTCGCGGCAAGCATCGACGCAGTCGGACTACAACAGCCCATTCGGGTGACAACCGACATCAGTAATCCCGATACGCCCACCTATCAGATTGTTGACGGCGAGCGGCGCTATTGGGCAATGATGTATCGCTATTTTCGAATTGACGTTGAGCAGACAATCACTGGGCCTATTGCGGCGATCATCAGCAATACCAACCACAGCGTCGATGACATCCAGCGCGCACAATGGGCGGCGAACCTGTATCACGAGGCTATTTCAGTGGTGGACTATGCCGATGCCGTGTGGCGCATTCGGGAGGACTTTTTGGTCAGGCTGGACAGTGAGCGAGATCGGTATCTGGCCCAGCTCGGTTCGGCAGCGGAAGGGCTATCGATCAGTGAGGCAGCCATTCAGCTCACGATCAATGAGATGACACGTTTGACCGGACGCATCGCGCAGCGGCGCAACCTATACCGCTATCTTGCCATCGCTGAAAAACTGAGCCCGGCGGCAAAGGCGTTGGCCCGTGCCTACAACTTGGGACTACGCACATTAATGACGCTTTCACGCTGGCAGGAGAGCAGACAGGTTGAGGCGATTACGGCCATGATTCAATCCGGCGATCCTGATGACGAAACGGGTGCAGCGTCTGGAGCGCGTGCGAAGGCCGGACATGGCGGTCGGCCATCTTCCCTTCGGCGTGGCATCAACGGATGTATCACCTTGAACAATGTGCTGCAACAACTGAGCGAGCAAAATCTAGCGCGCCAAACGCCCGATGACATACGCGCCTTGCTGGCTGAACTAGAGCGGGTTGCGACCGCGGTAAACCAAGCACGTCGGTTACTGCACGAGCAAATCCCCAATGAAAGCTGAGTTCTGGGAGAAAAAGGTCGTGCCACTTTCCCGCAGACTCTATATATGTGACGTATGAACGGACTTTCGCTGGTTGTTGCCGTGGGCATAGCCCTGTTGACCAATATGCTGGCCGAGTATTTCTTGAGTGATGACCTCGAACAACCTTACGCTAGGCTCGATCCAGTCCGTCAGCGGTTCAGGATACTGCGGTGGGTTGGTGTGTTGGTCGGCATGTTGTTGCTGGGCGCTATCCAGATTCATTGGTCA
>JANMVQ010000243.1:0-14532 GCA_031392845.1 Chloroflexota bacterium | reverse complement strand
AATGATGGCCACAATGTCGCCCGCCTCAGCGGAGAAGCTGACGTTTTTCAGGGCTTCATGTCCGTTGGGGTAAACCAGCCGAAGCTCCTTAATTTCTAGCAACGCCATAGTTCCTCCAGATCGCACTTGGCGAATTGACCTTAGAACCTATCTCTAAATTTATGTGTAAGCATCCTGAGCGAAGTCAAAAGCGTCCTGAGCGAAGTCCCTTCGGGGATGCAGACGTGAACGGTTTAGAGATAGGCTCTTAAGTCGACGGCCAACTTAGGGCACAATCACAGTATCGATAACATGAATAATGCCATTGGCGGTATTGATATCCGTCGCCACCACACGCGCACCATTGATGAAAATCTCATCATTTTTCTGTTCGATTTTCAACGTTTGACCGCCCAGTGTTTGCAATACTGCACCATTCACTGCATCGTTCACACTGATCTTTCCAGACACCACGTGTGCTTTCAAGATATTGGCCAATGCAACTTTGTCAGCCAGCAGTGCGGCAATTTCCTCGTCGGTAAACTTGGCAAATGCCAGATCATTTGGCGCGAACACCGTGAACGGACCGCTGCCATTCAAAGCATCGGTGAGTCCAGCTGCGTTGATTGCGATCAACAGCGTGTTGAACCCAGCAGCCCCCGCGGTTTCCAACAGGCCAAGCCCATTTTGGCGAATGACTCGCTTGGGTGAATATTGACCACAATAATCGGTAGGTGCAGAGACATCTTGGACAATGCCTATTTCGACGATATTGGGTTTGTCTGTGCCAGCCTCAGCCTTAATGATAGGTGTGGTGGTGCGGAAACCCTTCGGAGCAATTGGCATGACCCAATAAGTGCCCGCACTGACTGGGACACCGAATGTGCTGCCTTTACCAGTGTATCCGCAGCTGAAGTAAGAGCCGCCATTCGTGACTTTATATAGACTGAATGCGGTGCCTTCACCGGCATCACGTTTGCCATTCTCATTCACGTCAAGGAATGCACGACCAGCCACAAAGCCTTGGACGGCGCCCGATGCAGGCGATATGGATGTCAAAATACCGGTCAATAAAATGCCTATTACGATTGTCTTGGTCAATATTGTCATGCGAGTCATTGTGTCTCTAGCTCCTCTAACAGGGGGGATTATGAAAGCCTGTCTTTCGACTGAGATAGTAGAGATGGTGGATTAAGGCGTACTTAAGCATGTGTTAAGTATTTGTATAGCTTTATGAATCAACAGTTCACTTTCAACTCTCAATCAATTAAGCGCCAATTAGCCGCATCAGACTTTGATAACACTCTTAAAGTTTTCTAAATCTTTACTTAACACATTGCCCGTATCGTCGAGATGTTTCGAGATGTTTATTGTCGTGATGAACTGGCCTTCAGATCCCCGCAAGTGCGTCAACGTGCATGACCTTCTATAGCTATTCATTAGCTATCCATTGCATAAAGCTCCGAAGGTCAGTCTGAAGTTTCTAGTTTTTAAGTGATCAATTATTTGTAAGGAGTTTTGAATGTCTGAGATCAATTCCAAGTCTGTAGACAACAGCATTTGGCATAATTTGTTGGCCAATCGAATCAATCGTCGTTCATTGTTTAAGGGTGCGGCGATTGCCGGCATTGCCGCTGCAGCTGGCCCAATTGAAATGCGGACTGCTGCGGCAGCTTCCACGTCTGCCAATGACAGTGTTGGTTTGACCAAGGCTGGCGAACCGATTGATCCCACCCTGTTCTTCAAGCCGATTGCTCCAAGCACCGAAGATAAATTTCTACTGCCCGAAGGCTTTTCGCAGCAGGTCTTTGCAGCATGGAACGAGGATATAGGCAACGGTCAGACTGTTGGTTTCAATCATGACTTCACGGCCTTCTTCCCAATAGATATGCTGGAGAAAGGTTGCTATCGATAGCTACTTGAGTGGCCTAGCAGCCTGTCGAAGAAGCCACTGAAAAGCCAAATGGGACGCGGACGCTTTGCGCGCTGATTTTCGCGGATTTCTTTATAAATGTCTGCTTCAAATCCGCGTTTATCCTGAAAATCCGCGTCCTATGTTCCTTTCTCCGACAGGCTGCTAGTGCATGTTCGTCCGCACTTGGCCACTGGCTATCGGGCCAGCCTTGAACTGTTGGCCGACCAATGGCTGGCAGCCGGTGGCACAAATGAGTTGACGTGGGCATTTGTGCACAACCAATCAAACGACGCGGACTCCGATAAACACACCAAGGATATGATCGCACTCGAAGATTTCGCACGCTGGGCTCAGCGTGAGCATCTGCTGTTGGCAGAATAGAGCTTCGCCGACTTTGACGAGAAACATGTCATGTTTCTAAATCGCAATGCTCCATTTCGTCAAAACCGGGATTGGTTTGACGTTTCAGAGTCATGTTTCGACGAAATATGGCCGGTTTCGACGTTGCAGCATCCTGTTTGGTCGAAACATTCTGAGTTTCGTCAAAACGAAGCATGTTTTGACATTTCAGAGTCATGTTTCGACGAAACATGGCCGGTTTCGACGTTGTAGCATCCTGTTTGGTCGAAACATACCAAGTTTCGTCAAAACGAGACGTATTTTGACGAAACTAGTGCTTTAGTGTGATGATTTTCATGTGTTTTCGCCTACGTCCTTCGACGGATTGGCACTACAAACACAGCTGCATTGCCCCATCCATCTTGGGTGCGTTGTTTATTTTTAGGTTCAGCTCATTTCTCGATGGGCAGACCGACGCCATTGCCCCACTCGGTCCAGCTGCCATCGTAGTTGCGGACGTTCTTGTAACCCAGCAGATTCGTAAGCACAAACCAAGTGTGGCTGCTGCGCTCGCCGATGCGGCAATAGGCCACAATGTCTTTGTCGGCGGTGATGCCTTTGCCGTTATAAAGAGCGGCGAGGTCATCAGCACTCTTGAAAGTGCCATCTTCTTTGACCGCTTGCGCCCACGGGATACTGGCCGCGCCGGGGATATGGCCACCGCGTAAAGCGCCTTCCTGCGGATACTCAGGCATGTGCAGTTTTTCGCCGGTGTATTCAGGCACGCTGCGTACATCCACCAGCGCACCCTTGGCCTTGACATGCGTCAACACCTCATCACGATAGGCACGAATCTTGGTGTCGTCGCGCTGAACAACGGGATAATTTGTCACAGCATACTTAGGTACTTCGCGGGTCGTGGTGCGACCCTCATCGATCCACTTCTTGCGCCCCCCATTGAGTAATTTGGCATTTGTATGGCCAAACAACTGGAACACCCAATAAGCATAGGCTGCCCACCAATTGTTTTTGTCGCCATAAAAAATGACTGTGGTATCGCGCGATATGCCCTTGCTGCTCAACAGTTTGGCGAACTGCTCGGCATTGATGTAGTCACGTGCCACTTGATCGTTTAGATCACTGGTCCAATCGATTTTGACTGCACCGGGGATGTGGCCGGTGTCATACAACAGAATATCTTCGTTGGACTCCACAATACGAATATTGGGATCTTGCAGGTGCTCAGCCAGCCACTCGCTACTAACAAGTGAATCGGGATTTGCATAATTGCTCATAATTATTGATTCCTTCTCTTAATTCGCTGAATATTCACAGCATCACCACCAGAAAAGCAAATCGCCCTCTTGTCAGATATAGACGAAGAGGGCGAGTGAACATTCGGTGTTCGCATCGCTCATCTTCCAGCTAATCTGACGGATTTGGCACCTTGAATCAGGTTGCCGAGGTTTCGTAGGGCCGTTCCCTCCACCTCTCTGGATGAGTGCTACAAGTATTCAATTGACTACTAACTGCGCTTTTAAAGCTCGCATATCTTAAATAGGTGTAACGCATTTGTCAATGGTGAAAAACCGATATACTCGTTTACTCGAAGGCTACCTATAGATATTCAGATTGAAAAGTGGAAATGCCGACCTCCCCGGTCTATGAGATCGGGGAGGTCTATTCCAGATTCAAATCTGAAGACCTATAGCCCAAATATGACAGATCCAACAAATCCCATCGGCGCTATCAAGCCTCTTGCCACAGGCACACTCATTGGCCCGTACGAAGTCAGCGGCTACATTGCGCGTGGCGGGATGGGGCTGGTGTATCGCGCACGTCACCGCACCTTGCACGAGGATGTGGCGCTTAAGCTGCTCTATCCGCATCTCACCGGCAACGCCGAGTTCACGACGCGCTTTCAGCGCGAGGGCCAGGCCATGGCCAAGCTGCGCCATCCGAACATTGCGCAAGTCTTTAACGCGGATATGCTCGACGGCTACTATTTTCTGGCGATGGAGTTCGCCAGTCGAGGCACATTGCAACAATTGATCGCCAAGACCAAGCAACTGCCGGTCGAGCAAGCCTTGCTTATTGCGCGCCAAATGGCACAAGCGCTGGCATTTGCCCATAGCAAACGGATCGTACACCGCGACGTAAAGCCCAGTAATATTTTGTGGATGGATGAGGCGCGCTTTGTGCTAACCGACTTTGGCATTGCGCAATCCGGCGGTAACACCGGCCAATTGACCGGCATCGGCAGCATCGGCACCCCCGAATATATGTCGCCAGAACAAGGCCAAGGGCTGGCCGTGGATGGCCGAAGCGATGTGTATTCGCTAGGCATTGTGCTATATGAAATGCTGGCGGGCAAAGTGCCCTTTAGCGCGGACAACCCGATTGCTACGGTCTATAAACATACCCGCGAGAACCCAGTCACCATTCATAAGCTGCGCATGGATATTACGCCTGCGGTGCGCGATATTGTGCACAAAGCGATTGCCAAAAAGCCGCAGGATCGCTTCCAGACTGCGGGCGAAATGGCCGCTGCAATTGCGCAGGTGCAATCGATTAAGCCCGTGCGACGTGTGCCAGTAGTGCTATTTGGATTGGGTGGCGTGGTCGTAGCAAGTGTGGCCGCAGCCGGTGTCATGATTTCGAACAACCCAATAGGGGCAACCCCAACGGCTACGAGCACACTCACACCAACAACCCAAACTGCGCAAATAACCCGCAATTCCAACATCAAGGCGACCTCTACATTGGCCCCTACCCAAGTGATCGGGCTAGATACCAATGCGACAGAGACGGTCACTCCTACAAACACCCCTGCTAGCACTGCCACGGCCACGCTTACAGAAACACCAACGCCCAGCGAGACCCCCAGCAGTACAGCAACAATTACGCCAACACCCACAAGTACAGCTACAGCGACTGGCACAGCCACATCAACCAGTACGACTACGCCGACAGCGACACCCACCCTTACAACCGCAACCCCCAGCACTACGCCGACAGCGCCAGCGACTGCATCGATTACACCCTCGCCCACTGCCACTGCATCGCCCTCGCCACCAGCAAAAGCAACAGCAATTCCCACCCGTGTGGCCACGCGACGTCCAGTGATTCGTGTGACAGCACGGCCACGGCCAAGCGCGACTGCACGTCCGGTCGTGGTGATACAACCCACAAACGCAGTAGTGCAACCAACATCACCACCCGATTACCAACAACCCCCAGCACAACCTGAGCCGCCTTCACAACCTGAGCCGCAGCCGCAACCACAGCCTCCACCACCGCCCACGGCTGCGCCTCCTGAACCTGCGCCAGCACCCGCACCCACACCGGCATGAGGATTTTTATGAGGAAATTAAAATTTATTCTGTGTCTAACGCTCAGCCTAGTAATAGCAGCCACACAACCAGCGCAAGCTGCACGTCCGCACGACCCAAGCGCAACCCATGTTGTGGTTGGGAATGGCAGCCCAGCCAGTTGTAGCGAAACAGCGTTAAACACAGCGCTGGCGCAAGGTGGCAGCATCACATTTAGTTGCGGCGCCCAACCGCATAAAATCGTTTTCACCACTTACAAGCAAATTGGACAGGCCGTCTTGATTGATGGCGGTGGCTTAATAACACTGAGCGGCAACAACACTACATCGTTGTTTCAAGTTTTTTTTAATGGTGCGCTAGGTCTGAACAATATCATCTTGTCGGACGCGCGTGGGCTGGATGGATTTGGCACAATCGACAATTTCGGCCAACTCCTGATAAGCAATAGCACAATCCAGAACAACAATTCAAATGCGTTCAATGGTGGGGCGATTACGAATCATGGGACGCTCACCATCACCGACAGCATCCTTTTCAATAATCAAGCAACTAATCCAAATCAAGCCGCTAACCCGCCCCGTGGTGGTGCCATTTACAGCGACGGCGGGACGCTCACCATTACCCGCACCAACATTATCAGCAATAGTGCGCATTATGGTGGGGGTATCGATATTTCGGCTGGCACGCTCAATATTATTGACACAGCAGTGCGCCGGAATGTTGGGTTTGATGGCGGCGGCATCCTGGTTGGTCAGAACGTCACCGCCACGGTTCGGCGCTCGGAGTTCTCCAACAATATTGCCAATTACGGCGCCGGCATGGAAGTCTCTGGCCTTGCGCTCATCACGAACACCACCTTTAGCAGCAACACCGCCCAAGCTGATGGGGGCGGCATCTGGTTTCTGAACACGACTGGCACATCCCAACTAAACAGCGTGACGTTTTATCAAAATAACGCAACGAATGGCGGAGCAATCAACACCAATGGGGGCAGTGTTGTGTTGAAGAACACCGCATTGGGTCATACAGTAGGAAGCGTTGCAGCGGCTAATTGTGTTGGAACCGACATCACTGCCGACATCACCAATTTTTCGACCGACAGCACTTGTGCCAACGCCACGGTTAATCCGGATCTGAAACTAGGCCCGCTCGAAGACAATGGTGGAGCGACGTTGACCCATTTGCCCAATCGCAAAAGCCCACTGGTAGATGCAGTGGACAGTTGCCCATCTGTCGATCAACGTAATATCACACGACCCAGAGGCGACCGTTGCGATGTGGGTGCGGTTGAATATGCGCCAAATGCGTCTATCTTCATACCCGCCGCGCTGCGCGATTATGTGGCACCATTCAACGGCACGTTAGAGGTAGAGCCGAATAACACCATCGCCACGGCTAATGGTTTTTTGAAATCCAATGTGATTTGCGTCGGGTTCCCAGATGACCTGAATGACTATTACAGCTTCAACGTTGCTAACGCCGGGCCAGTCACGATTGAGCTGACTGGACATATCGGGCAGAACACCAATAAATTGCAATTGCAATTGCGCAACGCTGCCGATCAGTTTATAACCTACGCATTCGCCCCACCCTTCAGCATTAACATTGCCAATTTGTCGGCGGGAACGTATTACGTCCGTATCTTTTACGCTGAACCCGGACCCTATAGCAACAATACGCCGTATCAGCTACGAGTAGTGTATCCTTAGTGATTCAGGGCATTATTGATATTGCTTGCAGCCTTGGTGGTGGGTCATCAGCCAACATCGTGCAAGTTGCAAAGGCGCTTGATAGTGGACTGGCTCACACACTGCCAATGGTCAGCAGTGGCATGCTGACTGTCGAGTATCAGTACCATAATAGGGTGGAGCGACAGTAACTATCAATCTCAAGGGGGGATCAGAAACTTGCGACGTTTGCTCAATCTATCTTCTGTGCTTAGTCTTTTCATATGTCTTACGCTATTGCTGTCGTTACAAACAGTCGTTAGCTTCGCTCAAGAAGTCCAACAACCCGCCAGTCTGCTGTCTGAGTCCGCCAGCATGGCCGCCGGGGATGCGCACACCTGCGCATTAACCAGCGCCAATAATATTGTGTGTTGGGGGGCCAATGCAAATGGCCAGTTAGGGATCGGGTCGTTTATCGATCAAAGTTTGCCGGTGCTGGTGACTGGCATTGTTGGTAATGCCAGCGCTGTCGTGGCAGGCGAACGCCACGCTTGTGCCCTGCTCGACACGGGCGCAGTGCGCTGCTGGGGAGCCAATGAGCGTGGCCAACTCGGCAACCCGATCAGCGGCGATCAATCTGCACCCATTGATGTCGTCGGTTTACCCGACCCTGCCATCGCGCTCGCCACAGGTGCAAACCACACTTGCGCAGTGCTAAACCAAGGCAGCGTCTACTGTTGGGGCAACAACAGCGTTGGTCAACTCAATGGCAGCGCAGGGACAGATAGCGTCACACCGATTCTCGTGCCTAATTTGGCATCAGCCATCAGCGTGGCTGCTGGGAGCGAACACTCGTGTGCCCTCTTACAAAGCGGTAGCGTGAGCTGTTGGGGCAGCGATGCCTTTGGGCAACTCGGCGATGGACCTAACACCGTAACAGCGAGCTCAACCAGCGTCATCAATTTGGCCCCAGGTGTGCAGTTTCTATCGGCAGGGGGCGGTCATACTTGCGCAGCGACCAACACAGGTATTTTGCAATGCTGGGGGCACAACAACAATGGCCAACTTGGCGATGGCAGCCTTGCCAATCAAGCCCAACCCATCACCGTCACCAACACCAGCGGCGCGCTACTGGCCCTGAGTCTAGGCCCACGACATACTTGCCTGGCGACTTTAAGCAACGGGCTGTATTGCTGGGGCGACAATAGCAGCGGACAATTGGGCGACAACACTACCGTTGATAAATCTCTTCCCCAAAAAGTAGTTGGGCTGAACGGCAATGTGCAAGATGTGGCTACCGGTAATCGCCACACTTGCGCCCGCTTGATTGATGGTAGATTGAATTGCTGGGGCCGCAATTACAACGGGCAACTGGGCAATAGCGAGGACGGGCGCTATCCTTTGCCAGTCGACGTGGTGGGCTTAACCAGCGGAGTTGGCTCATTGGTCGCAGCCAGCAACAGCACCTGTGCCCGTATCAACGGTGCAGCAAAGTGTTGGGGCAGCAACAGCAATGGCCAGTTGGGTGACAGTACCCGCCGCGATCGAACTACGCCAGTCAGTGTCGTCGGTTTGAGCAGTGGCGTAATCTTGTTGTCGTCGGATGGCAAGCATTCTTGCGCAACAACATCCAGTGAAGTGCTGTGCTGGGGCAACAACAGCAACGGCCAACTGGGTGACGGTAGCAATATTGATCGTCTCACCCCAACAGTTGTTGATGGCATCAACGGTGCGGAAGTCATGTCAATTGTGATTGGCGATTTGCATAGCTGCGCGTTGCTCTTTACAGGCGATATCAAATGTTGGGGCAGCAATAGTAGCGGTCAACTGGGTGATGGCAGCAATATTGATCGCAATAAACCGGTAAAAGTAAAAGATTTAGGCGGAAATGCCACCAGTGTCAGCGCCGGGGCTGCCCACAGTTGTGCACGTCTGCTAAACGGCATTGTCAAGTGCTGGGGCAGCAACGCCTTCGGGCAGTTGGGCGATGGCACAAAAATTGATCATATTTTGCCAGCGCCAGTCACTGGTTTTGATCAGGGCGGCGCGGCGTCAGTGACCGCCAGCGAAACCCATTCCTGCGCGCGTCTGACTGGCAACACAGGCGTGCGATGTTGGGGTAACAACGCCTATGGGCAATTGGGTGACAACAGCATCGCCGAATCCCTTACGCCCGTAGATGTCGTCGGTTTGAGCAATGTCGGTGGCATGACTGTGGGACGTTTTCATAACTGCGTTCTCAATAATAACGAGATGAGCTGTTGGGGTGACAATCGCTACGGGCAGCTCGGCGATGGCACTCTTATCAATCGACTCGTGCCGGTAAAGGTGAAATCGCTGAATGGCGCGATCAATGGCATAGGCGCAGGCGGCAGCCAGACATGTGCCCTCATCAGCAACGCCATGCACTGCTGGGGCAATGATGAATTCGGTCAGATCGGCAATGGGGTTGAGCCAGACCGCTATGTGCCGACGATGGTAGAAGGCTTCTTGGAACCCCGTCCGCGTCGAACGCGTACACCGGTGCCGTCGATAACAGCGACCAGCATTATTGTTCCTACCGCTATTGCGACTACCGTCACGCCAAAACCTATCGACGAAACCAGCACCCCATTTCCATCAATTACACCTCTGCCCAACACCCCGACCGCGACACCTCAGCCCAATGTCACTGCAACGGCAACGCCACAAATAAACCCAACGCCCTCACCCACCGGGCAAATTGATCCACCGCAGATCAGGTTGGTGTATGCGCCTTTAACCTTGCGCGACTTCCCGGTGTATTTTGATGGATCGCTTGAGCGTGAGGACAACGATCAAGCATCCGCCGCAAATGGCCCATTGCGCTTAAACACCGACTATCTATGCCTGCCTGACGATGCCAATGATTATTTCCGTTTCGTTACGCCGCACGATGGCATAGTCACACTGTCAATCGCAGGCCATGTTGCAGAGAACACAGTAAATGTACAGCTTCAGCTGCGTAGTGCCGACGATAAAAGCATCGCGTTCGTGTTTAAAAAACCTTTCACCATTAAACAAAGTTTGCCCGCCGGCACCTATCTGGCGCGGGTGTTTTACGCGCCGCCTGGACCCTATAGCACCACTACGCCGTATTCGTTGCGGGTGGGGTTTGAGTAACTCACAGAAGCGTTGCCAGATAATTGGCCAACCCATTTGTATTGGCACGTACGAGTTGCACCGCTGTAAGGTCGTCGGCATCGGGCAGGATAAGCCAGCCTGACGATGGTCCTTGGACGAGCGCAATCTCACGGGTATCAACGTCGCTGTTATCAGTGCCACGGTAAATCGCGATCGTGCCGCTGAATATGCTGTTGGCAAAATCGGCCACCAGCGCATCGGCCAGCAAACTGTTAGTCGTTAATGTACTGGTCAACAACGCCCGCGCTTCAACCACCGCGCCGCGTGTGGCACGCTGAAAAACATCAACGGCAGTTTGCTGCGGCACAGTCAGGGGAAGCGAATCATCTGATGTGCCCGCGACAGCACTTGTCAATGGAAATACAGCTTGCAATCGCGCAATCAATTCGTCTTCCGGGCCAATATCAGCCAAGCGATGTTGGTGTGGAGTAGGCAAGGTTTGCTCAATAAATAAATTCGCTTTGCCGTAGTACAAGAAAAGCTGCTGGCCGACATGGGGCACGGTCTTGATCACCACCAATGCATTGTCGGGGTGCGCTACAACCAGTATGTTGCGCAACAATGTCTCTTCTAGCACAGCCACCCCACCCGCTTCTACACGCAGCAAATCACGCTGACGCAAGCTGGCTTCACCTTCATCGTACATAGCCTGGCGCGCTTCGAGCGTGGGCGGCAACAGTTGCTCAGCATCTAGTCCAATAATGTTTTGGGCTTGTGTCAGTGCGGTCAGCGCCATAAATTCGGATCGGTTGAGTATGATCTCCATAGTTAATCCGTGCTCTATTTGGCAAGTTGTGCCAATAGCAGCAGCAACAATTGACGAATAGTGAGCAGGCGTTGCACATCGCTGATGCTTTCCTCGCTACTGTATGAAATTTGCCACTGGCCGCTGCCATCGGGTTGATTCAGCGCATTAACTTTTGGCGCCACTTGCAAAGTGCCAGTCGGTTGAGCCAACAACGCATCACTAATGGCACGCTCGCTAAGCAAGGATCGGGCTTGATCGGGCTGCGTGCTGCGAATCTCATACTGTATATCTAGGGCCGTGTTGCCCGTCGTCACGATATCGCCTGCAGACTGTGGCAACTGTATGACCGGTTTACCTTTGCGTGCTTGCAATGACAATTCAAAAGAACTGCGTGGCGTAAACGCAACCCACATCGTAGTGTGGGTGCTGTCGGCTGGACTGTAATCAACTGTACTGGATTGCTCCAGAACCAAGCGCCACTGGCCCACTTGCATGTCCACTTGTTTATGGAATTGCAACGGATTTTCACTGTATTGACCCTGCACTTGGGCAGCAAAAGTCTTCCAACTGCCGGCCGTAGATAAATTAGACGGATTAGCGCTGCGGCTGCGCCAATACCAAATGGCTGCGATTACCACGACGATGAATATCACTAAGATTCGCACAGTCCCCGAATTTTCTGACATAGCTATTTGGCATCTCCAAAGCTAAAGCCAAACGAGATCGGGCCTAGCTTGATATTTGTCCTTTTACCAATAGACAGGCCCAACTCAAGCTTTAGGCCAATTTCGCCGCTGACGCCCACGTTGTAACCGGCAATGTTTGCACCTGTTTCTGCTTTAGCGGAGATCAAGTTAACACCGACCTCGGCTCCAATTGAGCCATCTTTGATACCCGCGAAGCCTTTGGCCGAAAGTGCTTTGGCTTCCACCCCGCCGGTCCAGCCCAAGTCTTTGTCACCGACCATGGTACCTTCCAGTTTGCCTCTGGCTGCATACACTTCGGCAGCGGCACCCGCCATGAATTTGCCATCTTTGTCTTGGCCAAATTTGAAGCCTGCACTACCCCCCAACAATTCACCTTTGGCGACGCCATCCAAGGCCTCACCTTTGGCGACAGCACCCGACGCCAAGTCGACGCCGATCTCTCGTTTGGACGATCCCTGTTCAACCTTGACCCGCACTTTGACATCACCCAGCTTGCCGCCAGATCCGCCAGCACTACTCCCATTCCCGCCACCCGCACCACCGCCGCTTCCACCATTACCCTGTACTCCGCCATCGGATGCGCCTGTGCCACTGCCGGAGTTCGCGCCATTGGTATTGCCGTCATAACGCAATACACCGGCGGCTTCCATCTCGGCTTGCTTCATCAATTGGGCGATCTGACGAGTGCTGATGGAGGCCCGATTAAGTGCAGCTACCAAGCGCTGCATACTTGGCACAATCGCTGAATCCATCTCCTGATAGAACGCGGTTGCCCCTTTGCCAATCCAATCCCCACTTTGCAAAGTGTTCATGTTTTGGCACAGCGCTTGCAGGGTTTGATTGGATCGCTCGGATTGCTGCTGAAACTGCTGCGCAATCGCAGCAAGCTGTTCATAGTCGGACCGGACTTTGGGGCTGGGCATGATTAACCCTCGGACTGGGTAACACCCCATTCCAGCACAACACTACGGAGCCGTCGCGATGTATGGGTGAGTTGGAACGACACCTGTGCATTATCAATGCGGTAAATAAATGTATCGGTGCCTTCAGGTGGAATACGTGGGTTGATGCGAAAGTTTTGCACCTCTCCCCAGCGTTCAAGGGCAAGGTCATTTTCGTTGACCGGTGTATCGACTACAGGCATTAAGCTCAGCAGCGCTTTGTTACCCGTTTTGCCTCTGCGATATTCTCCGTGCACAAAGGGGCTATTCTGCAAATCAAACTCGTAGTAGGTCCAATATGGATTCTCGTTGGATTGCTTGAATGCCGTGGCCAATGTACTTTGCAGGCGCTCAACATCCGGCGCACCTTGCGCCAGTGCTTCGATCAATTGATTGATGGTTTTGTCGCTCATGGAGACTTCCTCCCGGGTGCAACGTTGTCATCCCAATATTTCTGGAAACCCTCTGTGTAGTGTTCGCGGTATTTTTTGGTTGAGCCGCTGGGAACTTCGTTGCCCATCACGGTACCCATTTTGTTGATGGCTTCATCCCGTGTGATTTTGCCCGCTTTGAAATCATTGTATATAGCTTGATAACCAGCCGTTTGAGAACCTGGGATGCCCGGATCGGCGCCCCCGGCCTTTCTGATTTCATCACGAACCGTAGCAGCATTGAGCTGGGCTGCACCTTCGCTCCGCATGTTGGCTGCGACATTTTGTTGCGTAAACTGGTCACGCGTCATTGTGTCTGTTGGCTTGACAAATTGATTGCCAAAATCAGCATGTCCAACCTCATGCGCCAACTTGCCTGCAATTGCCTGGGGAGTAGCGCCACCATTGATAACGATCACTTTGTTATCAAAATCGGTGAAGTAGCTAGAGCTGCTGGGGTCATTCTTTATAGTCCAGCCACCTTGTTGCTCCAATCGTTCCAACTGTGCGGTCAGCGTCGGCGATTGCTCGGCCAGCGCCATAACCTTGGGATCGAAACCAGACAACATTCTGCCGGTTGGCCCGGCGGCTATTGACCCGAGTACAGCTCCGGCCACTGTGCCAGCAATGTTGCCAAGGAATCCACCCCCCAATTTCTGCCCGATTTGTTCGCCCAGCTTTTCGCCAGCTGCCTGACGTTCCGCAGGGCCGCTGACGATGTTGCCAGATGTGCCACTGCCATTCAGCACCCGAGCCGCCTCTTCTTCCGCCTGCTTCACCGTCTGGCTAATTTCCTGAGTCATACTGGCCGCACGTCCTAGCGCGTCGGTCAGCCGTTGCATCGAGGGCAACACTGCGCTGCTCATTTCCTGATAAAAGGCAGTCGCTCCCTTACCCACCCAATCGCCACCTTGCAGTGTCTGCATTTGCTGTTTCAATGATTGCAAGATAGTGCGCGACTGTTCAGCCTGATTACGAAAGCTTTGAGCAATTTGCTTCAGTTGATCATAGTCACCCCGCACTCGTGGTGAAGACATGATTCCCTCCCAAATTTGACGAAGTCCATCTTAAAAATTAAAGATGGGCTTCATCTGTTTAGCGGCTGACGCCTTCGCCGAAGTAACGCTTGCCCTGAATGTCGCCCTTCTTGTGGTCGCCTATCGCCTTGGACAAATCGCCTGAGAACTCGTTGCATACATCCGCCAGCTTGTTCACCTTGTTCTTGATGTTCTCAAGATAGCGCGCCAATGCCTCGCTCGTCCCAAAGCTCAGAAATGCCGTCGCCCGCAATATCCCCACCAACACTTCCAA
>JANMVQ010000237.1:0-4014 GCA_031392845.1 Chloroflexota bacterium | reverse complement strand
CCAATTGCATCAAGATATTGGCCGAGCAGTTCGTCCAACGCCGTGATGCGTTGGGTGGCCAGCTGATTCAACGCCACCCGGGTGTCGGTCAAGATTTGCACCTGGGTGAGGGGTTGAACAAAACTCAGGGCATAGGTATCCGTCGTCAAGTTGTCGTCAAAAACGCGCTGGTCACCGAATAACAACGAACGCATCAAGTCGTCTTGGGTCACCGCACGCGGCAAACCCAGCGTAATGAAGTCATCGAGCAGCGCTTTTGCACCGCCTAATTCGAGGGCAACGGCGTGCAGCGAACCCGACGTCAATTCGTTGAACACCAAGCCATACAACTCGTGCTGCAAGGCCGCGAGCGCAGCTTGCAAATCACTGTCAATCCGCTGTTGTTTGAGTTGATCCGAGGGCGTCTCGGGCTCGGAGTCCGCGACAAATTTGGCAAACGCTGCGTTGCTGCGCCACAGTTGAATCGCATAAGTCTGCGGATCAGGATAGGGTTCCCGCTCCCCACCGTATTTGGCCGAGCGCTGCGCGATCGAAACCCCGTTAAATTCGATATTGATTGTGATCTGAAAAGTGGCGGACGTGGTGCAGCCGAGCTTGGGGTTGCACGTCTCTTTCTCGTCCACCCAGCTCCCGCTTAGGCACAGGACCAGCGTGCCCAGCTTCAGGTAATCGGCCAGCATGTAGCGGCGCAGGTTGGGGATCACGCTCTGCAAATTGGTGGCCCCGGCATATTTGACACCATTGGGGTTGCCGCACGTCATCACATCAAATTCGGGGGAATGATAGGCCAACGGTTGATCCAACCCACCCCACAGATCGAAGGGTGTGTCGCGCTTGAGACGCAGGGTCTGGACTTCCTGAAGAAAGATATCTTCTTTGGCCCGCAGCGAGGCGTCCATTTGGGCCAGCTTGCCCTTGTAGTAAGCGCTGACCCCGCTAAACAGCGCCGTGTTACCCTGCGGGCCAGAAGGCGTATCGAGAGTGGAGATGTGACGCAGCGCAGCCTCCAAGTTCGCACCGACCTGATCAAGATCCGCCTGCCGTTGGGGATTGATGCGCTGGATGTGCTGCGGCCAATCCAACCCCAGTTGGGCATAGGCCCGGCTGGCAAAGGTCCAATCGCGCGGGTTGGCCAGCCGATCACTGGCAAACGGGGCTAATCCGTGCGCACTCAGCCAGCCATTCAAATAGTTGAGATTGGCATCCAGCGGGAAAGCATTCAGTTCGGCCAGCACCTGCCCATCGCTAAAGTCGCGCTGTATTGGACCGGCGCTCAAGGCATCAAAGGCATGAATCGTCCCCCAACTCTGAAAGATATTTTCGTTGTTCACGAAGTCGGGTTGGAAGGGCATCTGCGTGCCGGTGCGCGCCTGATAGCCGATGGCGCCGTTGATGGCATCTAGCAACGGTCGGCGAAAACCCACATCCAGAAACTCGTAGTTATTGTGTTCGATCCGGCTCAAGGATAATTCGATGCCAACGAGCTTGCGCTGAACGTCATCCAGTTTGGCATTCAGGTGGCCCAATTGCACATCGATCAAATTAAACTGCGCTTGCATCGTCGTGAAAAGGGTGTTTAGCCCTTTGTCGATCCGGTCAAAGCGCCCGGTCATGTCCTTGTGCAAGTCGTCAATTTGCTGGCGCAGCTTGCCAATGCTCTCCAGGATCTGCTGTTCGGGCGTCGGCTCGGCGCTTTTGAAGAGGCTCACAATGTTCATCACCGCACCCAAAATATTGCCAGTCATTACGATCGTGCTGAGCGAGCCTAGTTTGTCCAATCCATCGAGTTTGGCGGTCGCCTCCAACCACTTGTCGAGCGCATCACCGATTTCGGTATAAGAGGTCAGCAGGGTGTTAACCTGTTTGCCCAATTTGGGGTCGGATACACTGATCAAGTTTGAGATGATTGAGAGGGCTGACTTGCGGGCTTCCAATTCCAGTTTGGTCTCTTCCGATTTGGCCTTGGCCAGCGCCTCCGTCTCGGCGCGCTTCTTTTGATCCTTGACGTAATCGAGCAGCGATTTCTGATTGTCGTCAATCGTGACGAGTGTCGAGCGCAGGTTGGTCAGAGAGGCATCAAGCTGGTCGAACTCAAGCCGGCTCAAGCCTCGCAATTCATCCAACGAGATGACGACCGTGCCATTGGGCAAAATGTGGTCGCGTATCCGGGCCGGCACATAAATCGCCGGATGAGCCAGCAAGAGTTGGGCCGCGTCGATGTTTTTGATGCTGGCTTGCAGATCGGGGCCGGTCAACTGATCAAAGGCCGCTGCAAAACCCGGGTTCTGCTGAGCCAATTCCAGCGCGGTCTGCAAGAGCGCGTCTTCGCGTTCGTGCAAACTATCCAACAGCTCGAAGCGCTGCGCCATCGCGGCGATGGATGTGGCCGAATCCAACGCCGGGAGGCGGCCTTGATCGATAAAAATGAACCAAGTGTTTTTGATGACTGCGGTCAGGCTGGGTGTATCCAGCGCTGCGTCAAACATCGCCCGCACAATTTCATCGTAGGCTTGGTTTTGGCGGAAAGTGTCATCTTGGCCGTGCGTCACGGCGGCCTCGTATTCTTGGCGCAGGGCGCTGATCCGGCTCAGGGCGTCGGTGGCGTCCAGGGCCGGGTTATTTTTGTAGAGCTAGATCAAAAAGGCGCTATACAGCGCCATCTCCACACCCGGCGCGCCGACATACTGCTGGCGCCACAAGGCCTTCCAAACGGCCGTATCCACTGTCGCCTTGGGCACCGTAAACGCCTGGTTATCGGCCGAGGCCGTTTGAATAGGCAAACCCGCCAGCATTACACTCAGCAGGATCATGAAACGAATCCAGCGCTGAACCCACGAGATTTGAAAATGAGACATTGCGAACCCTCCTTTGCATCAAAAGAAATGAGCACCGTTAGTCACAGAGCACGCGCCTGTGTTAATAACCTGAACGGGCGCTGGAGGGCAGATTCCACGATAAGCAGGCACAAAGCTATCCGAAGTCAGTGCAGACCCTCTAAAGTAATGGGCGAGTTTGAGAGCAGCAAACCGTGGGTTTCCCGCCTCCTACCCAAGCAAACCTACCGGGAAACCCACGGTAGGGAGCAGCAAACTGTGGGTTTCCCACCTCCTACCCAAGCAAACCCACCGAGAAACCCACGGTAGGGAGCCCCCAACCGTGGGTTTCCACCCGCCCACTTGCTGTTTGCCCGCGCGAAATCAATCTTTGGTTTGAGCACCTGCAACCTTGGGTTGGGTTGGCCTCAGCCCTGGGCGCACAGACCAAAGCAACACCCGTAATACGGCCTTTGGCAGATCACAACACGCGTGCAAATTCCTAGAATGATCAACAATCAAAACAATTAATTTGTATGTTGATCACAAGGAGAACTGAATGTCTACCAAATCCACTACTATTTCCGGCATCGTTGAGACCGCCCGTCTGATTGTTGAAGCCTTACGTAAAATTGATCCGGCGTTGGCCATCCACGGTAAGACGCAGGGCCAAATGGTCACCAAGCTGGAGCGCTATGGCACGGTGAACACCGCATTGGCGAGCGCGAATCTCGAAGTCTCCGCCCTGATGAATGAACGCGATGGTCTGCTGAAGTATTTCGAGGAATTGCCGGTCGAGACGCGTGAGGTCATTGCCGGGATTTACACCAAAAATTCCAATGCCTATGAATGGGTGGGGGGCAGGCGCCCAGACGAGATCGTGCGCAGAGGGGGCCGCAAGCCCAAGTCCTCAAAAAAGTCAGATTCGAATGGCACGGCCAATACGAATGGCCTGACCGCATCATAGTACGGCTTTTGTTACTCCCGCCTGCGCGGGCCGGACTCACTGAAGCGGACGGCGAATTTCGCCGCTAAATACTTGAACAAGTAAACGTCTAAATGCAGATCGTCGCAGTGGACATTGGCTAATACTTCGCCGATGTCCGCTGCGATCTATGGGCAATCATTACCAACCCCCTTCAGATGGGTAGTCACAATAGCCCACAATTTGTAACTAACTTTGAGGTGCTTACCGCGCGCC
>JANMVQ010000220.1:0-11312 GCA_031392845.1 Chloroflexota bacterium | reverse complement strand
GATCACGCCAGGGCCGACGATAAATGGCTCTTTGGGAATGCGCTGATCGAGCGCGGGGATTTTGCCCGCTTTGACCATATCGGCCAATACGGGCGATTCGCTGAATTTGCCCATGGCGGCGGCGGGTGCCGCTTCTTGCTTGGGGGCTTCAGTTGGTTTGGCCGCTTCGGCCTTGGGGGCCTCAGTTGCCTTGGGGGCCTCGGTCGGCGCTGCGGCCTTTGGGGCTTCGGTTGCCTTGGGTGCTTCAGTGGTAGGGGCGGCGGGTGCTGCAGCAGGGGCGGCGGGTGCGCCTCCGCAGGCAGCCAGTAGCATGCTGGTGGCAGCTACCAGGGTGAACATTTTAAATAAGCGACTTGACTGTTGCATGGTTAACTTCTCCTAAACGGTTAACTGAATCAATCGGCTTGACCCATCTCAAATTTGGGCAGGCCGGTCGCACGAAATTTCTTTTCGGATGCGAATATCTTCTGATAGAAATCTGAAATTAGGCCATGTGAGCACAATGAAATTTACTATGGGCGGGTGGAACAAACTGTCTCTATCTCTACTGTTCTCTGTTAATAAATCTTTCGGCGTCTTGTCGAATATCACCCCCTGTATTGGGTAGAGACGCGATATATCGCGTCTCTGTATATCGTATATCGCGTCTCTGTATATCGTGGAGACGCGATATATCGCGTCTCTACGATGTCCTCTCCCAGACTAATGGGAAGTGATCGCCGCGCATCATCTCGCCATCCTGCACCTCGACAAAATCTTTCATCGGGTGATTGCCACTAGACACATATTTTGTGTCCTGGGTCATGTAATGTATCGCCAACGCGCGGCGTGGGCGCTCGCTCTTGTTATCAGGGGAGCCGTGCCAGGTGAGGGCGTGGTGAAAGTGCACTTCGCCTTTGCGCACTGGACAGGCTCGAACCTCGATCTTATGGCCATTGAACTCGGCGGGCATGCCATCCCAGGTCGGCACGTTGTTGCGAATCCAGTTCATGTTGTCGCCCCATAGGTGTGAACCAGAGACCATGCGCATGCAGCCGTTTTCTTCGTCCACATCATCGAGTGCCACCCAGGCGCTGACTTCAGTCATGGGCTGGATGATCGGCCATAGCGGCGCATCTTGATGCCACATCGTTGTGCCGCCCACTTTGGCAGGTTTGTATTGAATCTGATCGTGCCAGATGCGCAATTGCCTGGCTTTGGTCAGTTGCGCCATTTCTTCCGCAATTTGCCTGTTTTCGATTAGCAAGCTGCGAAAATCTGAGCTGGCCTCCCAAATATTGACGATTTGCCAAACGGCGGCAGCTGCCCCAGCGCCGTTTAGGTTGCGCAACAGCACCGGCTGCGGCACTTCTGGCTTGCCATCGTCGGCAATCACGCGCTGAAGCTCGGATCGCAGCGCTTCTATCTGCTCATCCGTCAGTACACGGCCACCGCGCAGGTAGCCATCCCGGTGGAACTGATCGATTTGTTCCTGTGTCAACATAGTTTATTTTTCAGAAATATGCAAATAGTTAATAAAGGCGTTATATGCAATTCATCGTCTGTTGTCAAATCCATGAGATGACGTCATCGACTATGTGCCTTAAGATAAGAATGATAGAGGGGCATGTGGAAGTGTCAATCACTCGCTTAAAACATTGCTGTATCGACAATATTTTTTACCGCTGTGCCAATTTTAAGCAAAAGCAGGTTTGCTTTATTGACAAAAGCGCTGTGGAATCTACAATTTAGAAGGTTCTTAGTGTTCATCTTTAATCTAGACTTCATTTAAACCTCCAAGGGTTGACCAGTTTTTGTGAAAGCCGCAAAACAGGCGTAGGCCACTGAGGTTTAGAGATCGACTCAGATAATTTGGCTAGCCGCGCTGTGATGCGCGTGTAAACAACATATGCGATCTCGCGACCGACAAGAGCAAATAGTTGCCCAGCTTCTCAGCCAGGGCAGTGTGCATATTCTGGAATTACGTGAGCGCTTTCAGGTTTCTGAAGGCACGGTCCGAAATGATCTGCGCGCACTGGAGGCTGATGGACGGCTGATTCGAACCCACGGTGGTGCGATTGCCATCGACGCCAAGCGTTCACCTCATCATCGGGTTTCGCCTGGGTTGAACGACGGCACCTTGATTGGCGAAAAGCGACAGTCGCAATTGCAAAGCATTGCGCATCGCGCTGCCGAGCTAATCAACGAGGGCGATCTGATTTTGCTCAGCAGCAGCCCCATCACCCAAGCGATGGTGCCGGACTTGCTGGCAATGAAATCGTTGGTCGTGTTGACCAACAGTTTGGACATTGCCCAGCGCCTCGCTCAAAATTCGGCCCACACGGTGGTGTTGATCGGCGGACAGATTCATCACAATCAGGATGCCTTGGACGGGCGCACTGCGGCCAGTGTGCTGGAACGTATGCGCGTGAGCAAAGCCTTCATCACTTGTGATGGCATCAGCATGGCCCAAGGGTTTGCCAGCAATGACATCGCCGACGCGCAGATGAAATCCAGTATGGTGGCCTGTGCCGATGCCGTGATTGTGTTGGCCATGTCTGAGGTGATAGGTAAGCTGGCGCTGATGAGTTTTGCCGGACTCAACCAAGTGCACCAGTTGATTACCCCCAATGATCTGCCCCAAAGTGCATTAAACGAGCTAGTTGGCGCAGGTGTGCGCGTGTCGATGTGTGGCGAACACATTACCGAAGTTTGCTTCGATTGTCCGCCTGACCGCAACTGGCGAATTGGTTTCTCCAACCTCACCGAAGAGCAGGATTTCACGGTTAAAGTGCGCCAAAGCATCGAGCGCGCGGCCGCCCAGAGCGGCAACATTGAACTGATTTTGACCAACAACGATACGAACCCGCAGCAAGCCCTGGAAAACGCACGCCGTATGTTGGATGCCAAGGTCGATTTGGTGATCGAGTATCAACAGGATGAACGTACTAATTACATGCTAATGGATCTATTTCGCAGCGCCAAGACGCCAGTGTTGGCAGTTGATATTCCGATGCCAGGCGCAGTGTATTTCGGCGCAGACAATTTTCGGGCAGGGCGGATTGCGGGCGAGGCCGCCACCCAATGGATTCGCCAAAACTGGGATGGCAAGGTCGATAAGATCGTATGTTTGGAGCAGTCGGAATCGGGGTCGATCCCGGCGGCGCGCATTCAGGGTGCCCTGATTTCGCTGCGCAACAGTTTTATGCTGAAGGACAGCGATATTCTGCATTACGAGACGCATGGCGCGTTGGATGAGTCGCGTTCGGCGGCGACCCAAGCGCTGCGCAATATTCCGTGGGGGCGCAAGGTGCTATTTGTCGGGATCAACGCCAACTCCACGATGGGCGCACTCGAAGCCGCTGAGGTGTTGGGGCGGCAATCCTGCACCGCCGTGGTCAGCCAGAATGTCACCGGGCATATCCGGCGCGAATTGCAAGCGCGCAACCCAATGTTGATCGGTGCGGTGGATTACTTTCCGGGGACTTATGGCGAGCGGATTGTGCAACTGGCGCTCAATATGCTGTCTGGGAATGCGACCGCGCCAGCCACGTATACCGATCATTTGTTGATTACCGCAGACAACATTGGGCGGCTCTATCCAGACGACAAATCTAACCACATTAATGGCCACGAAACCGTGGCGACACGACGACAGACGGAATTTGTAAAAGCAGTAAAAACATAAATCGAGAAGTAAGAATTAAGAAGCAAGAATTATGAATGACGAGTTTTCTTCATTCTGCCTTCTTAATTCTCAATTTCCGAAGGAAGAAAGATGACACTAAAAGTAGGCGTTGTCGGTGTGGGCAATATCGGGTCAATCCACGCTGATGTATATAAGAATAACCCAAAAGTCGAACTGGTCGCGGTGTGTGACATTATTAAAGAGAAGGCTGATGCGGCAGCCCAAAAATTTGGCGGCAAAGCGTTTTACAGCGTGCAAGAGATGCTCGATAGCGGCATTCAGCTGGATGCCTGTAGCGTGGCGACCAAGGGCGAAGAGAACGGCAGCGAGCACTACAAACCGACGATGGAACTGCTGAATGCAGGTGTCCCGGTGCTGGGTGAGAAACCGATCAGCAACGTGACCGAAGAGGCCGAGGAAATGGTCGCCACTGCACGTAGCAAGAAGGTGGCGTATGCCATCAATTTGAATCATCGCTTCACGCCAGCCTCCAAGCGGGCCAAGGAATGGGTGGATTCTGGGCGGCTGGGCCATCTGCACATGATCAACATGCGCATGTGGATCAACAACCCAGTCGAGACCTCGCCTTGGTTTCATATGCGGGCGCTGCATCCACACAGCTTTGACGTAATGCGCTATTTCTGTGGCGATGTGAAATCCGTGGCTGCCTTCATGAACCATGGCAAGACGAAAGACGGTGTAACCCGTAAGACCTGGTCGAACGCGCAAGTCCTATTGCAATTTGAGAATGGTGTAGTCGGTACGTTGACAGGCTCGTACGATGGCTCGTTTGGCGGCGGCAGTTTTGGCTTGGAGCGTTGCGAAGTCGTGGGGTCGCACGCCATGTTTGAGTTGGTGGATGCCTGCGAGCATTTGCACTTCAAGCCGCGTTTCAGCATCGAGACCGAGACTTACTCTTATCTCGGTGGCATGCGCTCATTTAACGAAACGTTCAAGAGTCGTATCGGCGATTGGGTCGATCAGATCGAAGCCAAAACGCCCTTCGACCAAATCAATGGTAGCGGCGAAGAAGGCCTGAAGGCGCAGAAGATTATTGAAGCGGCGATCAAGGCGTTTGAAACCAAGACAGTTGTTGACTTGTGATGACCGTTTGACAAGTTCTTAAGGTTCGTAAAGTTCATAAGGTACAAAACTTTACGAACTTTACGAACTTTCTGAACTTTCTGAACCTTATGAACTCCTATGATAAAACTTGGTGTAAATTCCGTTCTCTTCGGCGGCTTCGACTTTGCGACGGCGGCCAAACACATTGCGATGGCGGGCTACGATGGCGTAGAGCTGGCCGCGATTGAGGGCATGTGCGAGCATTTGAAGCTGAGCACATGGCGAACGCAGGCGAAAGAGATCAAGCAGATTGTGCAGGACAATAACTTGCAGATGTTGTCGATGGAAGTTGCCTCACTCAATGAAGATCGGCTGGCTCTGGCGTTTGAAGCCGGCGCGGAAATGGGCATCCCCATTGTGAATGTTGGCCCAGGTGGCAAAATGAATGTGGAAGAGGATTTCCCCAAGCAGGTGGAGATTCTCAATCGCATGGCTGAACGGGCTGGAGCGATGGGCGTGACACTGTGCTGCAAGGCGCACGTGGGCAATGTGATTTACAACACTGCGATGACCCTGCGCGCGATGGAGGCGATTCAGTCACCTGCCTTTGGGATTGACATGGACCCCAGCCACATCTTTCGGGCGGGCGAAGAGCCCAAAGATGCGCTGAAGCCAGTGCTGTCACGGGTGAGGCACATTCATATTCGCGATTGCAAAGGCCCTGGCCCGGCGCCTGGAGCGCCACCTATGCAGGCCTGCGGACGCGGCGACATCGACCTTTACGGCTACTGCCAAGTCATGACCGAAGGTGGCTACGATGGCCCAGTCGTGCTGGAAGTGATCGGCGCTCAGCAACTGGAGCTGGCCCAATGTGCGGTCATCGCCGCCGAAAGCTACGGTTATTTGAACGCATGTTTGAAGCGCCTCGCGGCGCGTTAGTGCTAAGTGTTGAGTGCTTGGTGCTCAGTCCTGAGTCCTTAGGGTGCAGTGTCAGAAGTGTCAGCAGTTAAACTAAGGACTAAGCACTCGTAACTAAGCACTTCCCTAGAAATGGCTAAAAACAAACCAAACCTAATTTTTTTCGGAATTGACAGTCTGCGACGCGACCATATGAGCTTGTATGGTTACCCGCGCCTGACCACGCCGCATATTGCGGAATATGCCAAAGGCGGCACGACGTTTGAACAATTGTTCAGCCCGTCGATCCCGACCACGCCGGGCTACACGTCTATGTTCACCGGCATGGATTGCTTTGGCACGGATGTGGTGGCGTTGCGCCATCGCGGCGGGCTGGGCACCCATCTAAAAACGTTGGCCGAAATCTTGGGTGAGAACGATTACGCCACGACCTGTGTGGGTTTTAGCGGCAACCCGGCCTCGCGCGGCTTTAAGAAGTATGTCGATTTTGCCGGGTGGGGCAGTTGGGAAACGGGCCGCAGTCCCAAAGCCGAGAACCTGAATGCTGTTGCTGTGCCTGAGCTGAAGACTCTGGCCAAGGGCAAAAAGCCCTTCTTCTTGTTTCTGCGACACATGGATCCGCATTCGCCGTATTTGCCGCCGCGCCCATTTGAGCGTATGTTCTATGATGGCAACGAATTTGATCGAAAGAATAAATCGTTGAAGAAAGCCTACGCCTTCAAGCCGTTTTGCGACTACTTGCGGAGCTGGTTCCCGCCAGGCTGCACCGATGCCGAATATATTTCGGCTCAATACGACGGTGCAATTGCTTATATGGATGCTGCCATCGGCAATTTGTTTGAGAGCATTTGTAGTCTGGATCTGGAAGAAGAGACACTGGTGATCCTCGACAGTGATCATGGCGAGACGCTGACCGAGCACGAGCACTATTTCGACCATCACGGTCTATATGAATGCACACTGAAAGTACCGTTGGTTTTTCGATTCCCTGGACGCGTGCCTGCGGGCAAGCGGGTCAGCGATGTCGTACACATGAAGGATGTGACCCCCACGATTTTGGACATTCTGGGTGTGAAGAGTGGAATCAAGTTTGATGGGCGTTCGTTGAAACCGTTGCTCGATGGAAAGCCACGCGTGCAAGAGCCCGAGATGTATATCACCGAGGCGACTTGGCAGCGCAAGCACGGCTGGCGCACCCCGCAGTGGAAGTTGATCCGCGCGTTGGAGCCGGACATTCACTTTCATCCGGAAGTTGAGCTGTATAACTTGCTGACCGACCCCGAAGAACTGGTCAATGTCGCCGACAAGGAACCCGGCGTGGTGCAGATGTTGACCGAGCGCATGAACGCGCACATCGCCAAACGTGAGAACGCGACCGGCCGCACCAATCCCATCTTCACCAATACTTGGTGGCATGGCCAAGGCGAGGAAGCCTTCAAGACCAGCCAACAGGCTTACGACACCATGCACATCGGTTCCCCCAAAGCCGCGCAAAAGCTGCAAGCCAAAGACAAAAAGAAAGGGCTGAAGGAATTGCAGACGCAACGAGGCGCTAAGAAACTCTAGAAGAAATTTAAAATTAAAAAGGCAAAATTAAAAAAGAAGGAGCCGCAATGTGTGCACTTTCTTTTTGCCTTTTTAATTTTTAATTTTTAATTTCAATGATTACGATCATCGGCCGCGGCCATTCTGGCACACGGGCTATCTCACATACACTCAGCGCCAGTGGCGTGTTTATGGGTGCACAGCTGAACGTTTCGGGCGATATGTTGCCACCCCAAGATTTATACGAAGCTTGTCGGGTGATGGGCAAGTATGTCAATCATTTGGGTGGCAACCAATGGGATTTTTCCAATTTGCACACTATGCCGATTGACCCAGCATTTACACGCCTGGTAGTGAACTATCTGACGCAAGTGTTGGACAGCAGCGAGTTACGCAAGGGTTGGAAGCTGCCGGAGACTACCTTGATTTATCCGTGGATTGTGCGGATGTTCCCGCACATCGACTATATTTTTTGGGTGCGCGACCCGCGCGACTGCATTCTGGGTTCGCATATCACGGACAACCTGGCGAACTTTGGTGTGCCCTACACGATGCCGCCGCAAATCAACGGCGAAGACGACCTTCTGATGATGCGAGCGATCAGTTGGAAGTATCAACGCGACATTGTGCATGCCACGCCAACGCCGCGTCGCCGCATCGATGTGCGCTTTGAAGACTTTGTGCTGAAGCAAGACGAGACCCTCAGTCACTTGAGTAAATACTTTGAGTTCCCAATGGCCAAGATCGAAGCCCGCCCGGATTCTGTCGGCCGCTGGAAAACCCGCGCCGATGTCGACTTCAGCCGTTTCGAGGATTTGTTTCGCAAAGAGTTGGTAGAACAAGGCTACGTTTCAAAAGTAAGAATGAAGAAGGCAGAATGAAGAAATCTTCTAATTTATGCCTAATTTATGCGTCTATTTTCTTAATTCTACCTTCTTAATTCTCAATTTCTTATGCTAAGAGTCTCCGTCATCGGTCTGGGCCATATTGGCAACCTACACTCGGATATCTACAAGGCCGATCCATTGGCTGAATTGGTTGGCGTGTGCGACCGTGAACCGGCATTGGCCGAAGCCGCTGGCAAGCGCTTGGGCGTGCCGTATTTCACCGATGCTAAGGCCATGCTTAAGGCCTTGCAGCCCGATGTGTGTAGCGTTGCGACCGGCGGCTTCGAGTACAGCAGCGACCATTACGAGCCGACCATGATCGCATTGGATGCCGGTTGTCACGTGTTGGGCGAGAAGCCGATCAGCAACGATATTAAGTGCGGTGAAGAAATGGTGGCCTTTGCCAAGCAGAAGCATCGTTGTTACGCGATTGACCTGAACCATCGCTTTACCCCCGCCGCACGCACCGCCAAGCAATGGCAGACCGAGGGCAAGCTTGGATCGCTCCTGTTCTGCAACATGGCGCTATGGATTGGACGGCCTGAGGATTTGGACAGCCCGTATTACCACTTAAAGGCCTTGAATCCACATTCAGTCGACATCATGCGCTATTTCTGTGGGGATGTCGCGCGGGTGCAGTGCTTCGCCACCAAAGCGCCCGGGCGTTGGATGTGGAGCACTGCCTCGATCAACATGCAGTTTAAGAACGGCGCGGTCGGCCATCTGACCAGCAGCTACGACTTGAAGCGCGCCCATAGTGTGGAGCGCTGCGAGGTGACCGGCGTGGATGGTCGCTTCGTCATCGAGGATATGTGGATGCGGGCGATGCTTTACCCGGCAAGTTCAATGATTCAGCAGGTCTATCAGAACCCGATCTTTGGTGGCTTCACCGGGTTTAACGACACTTTCCGCGATCGTATCCACAGCTTCTTGCAGCAGATTGCTGATGGGGCCACACCCGACCAAATCGACGGGGCTGGGTCGGAGGGTCTTGCCGCGCAGAAGGTGATTCAGGCGGCCATCGACTCGATTATTTCGGGGCAGGTGGTGGAGCTATAGAGTCCCGAGAAAAGTCATATATTCATCATGTGCGCCAATGAATTCCCAATAGACTGTATCCTCAATCAACCGCCCGACCACGCGGTAATCACGACCAATTCGAATGGAGTAATAGGGCTTTGTCGCGTTCACACGTTTGAAACGTAAGCTCGGATGTTGTGGATTGGATTTCCATAACTGATATGCACGTTTGGCCCGATGGCGGATTTCAGCAGGAAGTACGCGGAAGTCTGCACGAAATGTGCGCGTTGTCTGTGAATTCATGGGTCGATAAAATCACCATTGGCATCGAACATGGCTTGCGTATGACCGGCACGGATTTCATCATCAATGCGAGCGGTCAATTTGTCGAACTTGTCGATATAGCGCTCAGTCGTCGCATCCCACAATGCATCTTCCGCTGCGATTTGTTCTTCTGTGTCATTCAGCCAATCATCGTCTTCGGTAATATCCTGATTGGACGTAGCCGGGGTAAGCCGTGTTTGTATGGTGCGCCCAATGTCGTACCACAATGCTAACTGCTTATTGTTCATACTTGCGATCAGCACCAGAAGCTGTTCGCGGGTCACGGTCTCGTCAGATGGCTTAACAGATGTCATATTCGCCTCCGTTTAAGATTATAAGTCTTGGGTTGGCCAACGATTTGTGACTTTGCCGCTTTCATCCAAAAACTCTAATCCAGCTCGACCATCGGCTTCGGTGAAGAGACGGATGCGTACCTGTTGCTGAGCATCACACAGATGGATTTCTGCTTTGCCGTGACGGCTGCCTACATAGGCTCGCTCCGAACCCAATAAGCCTGCGCGTCTCAATTCGGCAAACTTGGCCTGTTGTTCTGGCCCTTGGGGCATTTCGAAGATGGGTTGAAGCTGCTCGAACCATTGGTCCAGTGGCAGGGTGGGTCGATCCCACACGTGTAGACCGGTTGAGACTTGTCCTTGTATTTCGTCAAATAGAAGGCCGATGACTTGATCTTGCTTAAAGCGATCAAAGGTTAAACCCGCGACAGCTTGAATGGAGCCATCGGGCATACGCTTAGAACTGTAGCCCAAACCGCCACACTCGTCACCTTCGCTGTTGTAGAACATCAAGCCAGAAAATGGATCGCCTTTGCGACTGATAGGTGCTTTGCCATTTATGATACCGTCGGGCACGCCATCCTGATTATAAATTGCCAATCGCAATGTGCCATCCGGTTCAACAACGTTAATCCGACCGACGGTGATTTCAGCTGGGGCAGCTTCGCGAGCAGTTGATCCGGTCAGCGATGTTTTGATTTCTGACAATTGTGTTTGTAAGTTGGTGGTGATATTTTGGTTTATTTCTGCGGAGGCCGTTGCAAGCTGTTGTTGCTGAACATCGATCAATGACGCAACTGCCCGTTCAAGCGCTTCAATCCGTGTCCAAATTCGTTCAAACTCGTTTGTCATAAATCCCTCGCATTTTGATTTGTCCTTGTTATCGCACCCTGATGTTAAAATATAACGACTGATTAAAACTCGATCTTAGGTTTATGAATTTCAAAGAAACGCAAGCTCTACGACAAAGCCCTACGCGGTGCTGATCTGACATTTGATGAACTTACAGCACTCGCGGGTTATTTCGGCTTTGTGCATATTCGTAGCGCTGGAAGCCACACTTTTATGGCTAATTCAAACGTAACGGATACGCTAAATTTTCAATCGGATCGTGGCAAAGCCAAAGGGTATCAAATTAAACAGTTGCTTCGTCTAATTGAACAAGAAGGACTAACAATCGATGGCTAAACCACAACCTACTGTGCATGACTTTCCTATATTATTATTTTACTGTCAAGCTGATCAATGTTGGATCGCCGATGTTCCTGATCTGAAGCATTGCAGCGCATTTGGCGATAGTCCAGAGCAGGCTGTTCGGGAGATCAGCGTAGCCATTGCACTTTCACTAGATAGCTTGCGTCAGCTGGGCCGCCCACTGCCACGTCCGCGTTTTGGCGCATCGGCTCGTCGCGCCATTGTTGCCGAATCTCGCTTATCAGCCTGAGCTCGGTTGCTAGCAGCCTGTCGGAGAAGCCACTGAAAAGCCAAATGGGACGCGGACGCTTTGCGCGCTGATTTTCGCGGATTTCTTTATAAATGTCTGCTTCAAATCCGCGTTTATCCTGAAAATCCGCGTCCTATGTTCCTTTCTCC
>JANMVQ010000218.1:0-36769 GCA_031392845.1 Chloroflexota bacterium | reverse complement strand
GGAGAAAGGAACATAGGACGCGGATTTTCAGGATAAACGCGGATTTGAAGCAGACATTTATAAAGAAATCCGCGAAAATCAGCGCGCAAAGCGTCCGCGTCCCATTTGGCTTTTCAGTGGCTTCTCCGACAGGCTGCTAGGGCGTTCTGTTGGCCGGCCAACCATTTCTGCTCACGGGCATACTCGCGTTCTAGGATTAGTCGCTCGGCGGGCAGGCGCACGTTTGGGGCAGTTGCTGTGTCTGGCAAAGACATTGGCGCAGCCTGAACCAACGCAGGCGTGCCGGAGAGAATGGTTAACCCTGCAATGGTGACAACTGAAGCATTTCCGACAAATTTGACGATAGATTTTGTAACCATTTGAGATACTCCTATGCTTTTGATTTGCTCCAGGGTGATTTGATTCTGGAGATGACGTCAGCATAGAAGCATCTTGCAAACACAGTGCGAAGGGCTTGTAAAAACGGTGTAACAACAAAACTTAGGCGTTGGCGTGCCCGGTCTTAGTTCTGCCGATTGACCCTATCAGGAACATCTCAGCAAACAAACTTATTGTTACGTAAATTCTTCTGTGCGAGGGTCGGAATGGCGTCAAATTCTCTCAAACCAAATCGTTTGGCTGCTATTTTTGCAAATAACATAGCGGTCGTCATGACCATACTGGCGCTAGCCGCCTGTAGTAATAACTCAGCGACCCCTCCAGTTGGATTGGAGCCGACCCGTACCCCAGCTCCAAAATCCGACAATGTCGCTCCTGAGCAGACCGCCGCCCCAAAGTCGCGCCTGCTCGAATCGACTGCCATTGCCACCGATGCCCCGGTCGTTCTGCCGACTATCAAATTGGATGCTTGTGCCGACACTACGCTTGATCTGGCTGCTACAGTGCCTGCCGCCCGCCGCACCGCTGGGCAAATTGTTTATCTGGACAAAGACGGCAACATCGTGCTGACCGATGCGTCCGGCCGCCGCAGCAACCAGGTGACAACTGATGCGTTTGTTGCCGAAGATCAAGGTCAGGCTCGGATATATCAGTTCCCCACTTTTTCCAATGACGGCAAATCATTGGCCTTTGTTAGTCTGAACGTGACGGACAAGGGCAGCAGCATGACCCAAACCTTGCATGTGGCTAACGCCCGAGCGAACGCCAGCCTAACCGATCTTTACAGCACCCGTGACGATAATATTCCTTATCTGGATTGGTCTCCAGACGGTGCATCAGTAGCTTTTCTAACCATTGGACAAGGGCGCGGCGAAATCCGGGTAGCGCCTAGTAAAGGCGGCGATGTAACCGTGTTGGACACTGGCTCATCAGCTTATTGGCATTGGCGCAGCGATTCAAATGCCATTGTGGCGCATCTGGGTGGGGTCAATGACCATATCTCCCTCATCGACCCAGCAGCTCGTGGCAGCAAGTCTGCAGCGAGTCCTATCAAATCTGTGCCAGGACGTTTTCAGTCCCCGCACTATTCACCCAATGGCAAATTTATGATTTATGCCATTGATAATGGTGATGCCATTAAATTGGTCTTAGCCGATACAGAGGGTGCGCCCATTTGCAGTATCAGCACCGTTGCGGCTGGTGCCTACTTTGCCTGGTCACCTAGCGGCCAGCAAGTGGCTATTATGGACACCATATCCCCCTTACAACAACCACAGCCGTTGTCCATCATCGATTTGCCCAGCGGCAAGCGGACCACCGTGAACCGACAGGGTGTTGCGTTTTTTTGGTCGCCCGATGGCAGCAAAATCGCACTGTACTCGCTAGTAGCAGACACACCCGCAACCAAGTTAGGCTTAGGGCCAGCCCGCAATTATTCGTCAGCCCAGCAAAACGACAATAATCTAGCGCTGCGCATCGAGATGATCGACGCTGCTACCGGCACCGCCACCGAAGTCGCTGACACGTTGCCCTCGCGCCAATTTGCGCAGTTCTTTCAATTTTTTGACCAATACTCACGAGCAGTTACCCCTTGGTCTCCCGACAGCAAAAATCTGGTCTTTGTCAGTTTCAACCGTGAAACGCAATCGACTGAAGTGGGTGTGGCCACGTTAGCGCGTGTCGGCAATGCGGTATCACTCAAACGCATTGCGTCAGGTACACTAGCCTTCTGGTCGCCAAACTGAAACTGTTAACAGTTACGTGTATTAGCCATCAACAATGAATATGCGAGTCAATCTAAAATCCATGCGCTACAAAATTATTCCAAGCCTTATCTTTCCTGCATTGTTGTTAGCAGCTTGCGGCGGTAATGCCCCCGCTACTTCCCGAATCGAACTGCCCCAAGCCTATCGTTTGCAGTCAAACCAGTTCTCCACAATGTTGGAGAAACGCACTGGGCGCATCGCCATCACTCTAGAGGATGGCAATGTGGTGGTGATGGATCAAACCGGCGGCAACATTGTGCCAATTACACGGGATGCCCAGGCGGGTAAAGCTGCCGCTGGTAACGCCACGTCAACAAACACAACTTCAGCCCAAAGTGATGTGTTGACTGTTTACAACATGCCGGTTTGGTCGCCCGATGGCCAAAATTTGGCGCTAGTAGAGATCACCTCCAAGCGCCCAGTCGTGTCGTCTACTATCGAATTGTCGCCAGAGAGCGTGACTATTCAGCGCGGTCCCGGCAGCGCAGTGGTAGAGCGCACCGAACAAGGGCAACAGATTCAACCTGTGGCGCCTGGCAGTGTTGTCGAGCGTCGCCCTGATATGGTGATTATTCAACGTGGGCGAAATACGGGTGATTTGGTCTCCACTGCGCTATATGTGGCTCAGGCTGACGGCAAGCGTCCGCTCAAAGAGCTGTATCTATCTAATAACGAAGATATTCCCTATATCGACTGGTCACCCGATGGCTCCAAAATCTCGTTTCTGACCCACAATGTGCAAGATGAGCAATATGCGTTTAATTTGGTGGATTCGTCCGGAGCAAGCAAGCCGAACGCACTCCTCACCGGTTCGTCGCTCTTTTGGCATTGGCATCCAGATGGCGAATTCTTGCTGACTAAGGCAGGCTCAGCCCAAGGGAATAAGATCAGCGGGAGCGATCAGCTGGCGTTGCTCGATCCCAAAACCAACGCCACAACGCCTATTGGCTCAGCAGCAGAGCCAATGCCGTTTCTTGCACCCAGCTTTTCACCCGATGGCCAATTCATAGCGATGACAAAACGCGATGGGGATAGTTTCAAGTTGATTTTGGCTGATAGCCAGGGCAAAGAAATTAAAACGCTGACTCAATTTAATGGCACGATTAGTTTTGCTTGGGCCAACACTGGGTCGCAGTTGGCGTATGTCGTGCGGCAATCCTCGCAGATTCCCGGCGGCGCTCTACGTGTGGTGAATGCCACTACGGGTGAAGACAAGACCCTGACACAACTGCCGGTGATGGCCTTCTTTTGGTCCCCTGATGGTACGCATATTGCCACTTTTACAAGTGCGACCATGAACGACATTGACCCAAATTTTGCTGGATATAACTTTGCACCACCCGGCGCACGTGAGGTTATGCTGTTACAGACCATCGACGTTACATCCAAGACTACCCGTCAATTGTTCTATCTTGAGCCGACCCAAGCATTTCGGCGGCTGATCAGCGAGTTTGATCGTTACAGTCGCGCTGTAACGATCTGGTCACCAGACAGTCGCAAGCTGGTCTTTACGCTCAGCTATGGGAGTGACACAAACTCACAAGACTATGTGGTCGAGTCTGAATCATCCGGCAGCCTCGTGCCGCGTATTCTGACTAATGGCGCGTTGGCATTTTGGTCTCCGAAGTGAACGGAGGCGTAGAGGTAGAACGCAGAAAAGCTGTAAGCAGAGAGACGTTTCTTCTCTCTGCCTACGGCTTTCTGCTCACAGTCCTCATCCCAGCCAACGATAGCTGGTCAGTTCGCACCCGTATTGTTCGCCGTTTAGCGCAACGTTTTGTTTGAGGATGACGCCGTGACTATTGCTCCAGAACGTGGTCTTGGCGCTCCCGCCATCGCTTTCGGTGATCGTATAGCATTGCGCCAGTTGCAGGTTGTCACCGACCGGCTCGTCAGTGATGTATTCGTAAGTTTGCTTTAGCAAAAGTGGTTCCAGCGACGGAAGCTTGACCACTACAGCTTTGATACGCGCTTTGTTCTTCTCGCGCAACTGATTGCTAATCCGTTTGAAGTGAGCAAAATTAAACAAGGTTGAGGCAAAATCCAGATAACTTTGCGAATCAAATGGCACTTCGTCTTCGTAAACCACTTTGCTCTTGTCAGGAGGATTGAGCATGAACGGCCCATCTAGGCTGCGGCCGCCTTTGCCAGAATCGACATAGCGCAGTAGTAGCTCAGATACTTGGATAAAGAGCAGGTTGGCTGGGCGATCAGGTGTATAGGTCGCCATACGACGTCGCCCATCCACATCCACTTCTACCCACAGCTTGCGCGCTTGCCAATGTTCATCCAAATCAAGTTGGGCCCGTTGTTTGTTGGGCATGGGCGATTTCAAATCAATCTCCGACATCAACCGGAACCCGCCACTGCGCAGGCCGAAGATACCCCATAGCTCCTCGCCCACCACGCGTTTGCCATGCGTGATGCGATACACCCCGTGCGCAATACGCTGCGAGATGCGATCGGCTGTATCCAGGTCGATGTCTAGTTCATCCACGATGCGAAGTGCGAATTAAAAAATTATGAAGTAAGAATTATGAATTATGAAAACACCGCATTGAGCGATCATCTCATAATTCTTACTTCATAATTCTCAATTTCAGAAAGAGTCCTTTCCAAGCGATGTCAGGAACTCATCGTTCGACTTGCTCTTGGCAAAGCGTGAAATGATCAGTTCCATGGCATTGGTAATATCGTAGCCGGCGCCGCCGTGCTGCTGCGACTGGAGCAACTGGTTGAGCATCCGACGCATGAGATAGGTTCGTTGCACAGTCTTCTCACCCAATAGCAATTCATCTCGGCGGGTGCTGCTCTCATTGATATCGAAGGCCGGGAAGATGCGCCGATCAGCCAACCGCCGATTCAAACGAACTTCCATGTTACCGGTGCCTTTGAATTCTTCGAAGATCAACTCGTCCATCTTGCTGTTGGTATCCACCAGCATTGTAGCGATGATTGTCAGGCTACCGCCTTCTTCAATCTTGCGCGCTGCGCCGAAGAACTCTTTGGGTGGATATAACGCCGCCGGGTCCACACCGCCGGAAAGCGTGCGGCCTGACGAGGGCACAGTCAAGTTATAGGCGCGGCTCAAACGGGTGAGTGAATCCAGCAAAATCACTACATCACGACCGCATTCAACTAGGCGTTTGGCGCGCGCCAGCACCATTTCGGCCACCCGCACATGGTTTTGTACCGGTTCGTCAAAGGTGCTGCTGATCACTTCCGCATCGACTGAGCGATCCATATCGGTTGCTTCTTCGGGGCGCTCGGCAATCAGGGCGATCATCAGATGGGTGTTCTTGTAGTTCTGGCTGATGGCATTCGCAATGTCTTTCAACAAGGTCGTCTTGCCCACTTTGGGCGGAGCCACAATCAGACCACGCTGGCCAAAACCAATCGGGGCCACGATGTTTAGCAGGCGCATGCTCATCTTGCCCGATTGCTCTAGGTTATAAATCTCATTCGGGAAGATTGGGGTGAGCTTCTCAAAGTGCGGGCGATTTTTGGCCTGCTCAGGATCTTGGCCGTTTACCGCTTCGACGCGCAGCAAGCTGTAATATTTTTCGCTATCTTTGGGCGGGCGGACTTGTCCCACCACCATGTCCCCGGTGCGCAATCCAAATCGCTTGATCTGCGAGGGAGACACATAAATATCCTCCGGGCCGGGCAAATAGTGCTGAGCACGCAGAAAACCGATGTTGTCATCGACGATATCAATCACACCGCCGCGCAGTTCCAATCCGTTTCGTTCTGCCTGACCACGCAGCAAAAGAACGATCAAGTCATCTTTCTTTAGCTTGCTATACCCAGAAATGCCTAGATCTTTGGCTCGATCTCTCAATCCTTCCAGCGTATCGGCTTCCAGCTGCGCCATATCAAACATATTGCGGCGACCTTGGCGCGGCTGGAGCGGGAGTTGCGGGCCTCCTTCCAGGGTTGTTTCTGGCACCGGATTAGGATCACCCACTCCACTGCCATTGGCAACGGGGGCACTTTGGATTTCTTCGTTTTTCTTCATGTTGCTAAATCAGTTTAATCTTGTTTGTATTGCTGATTCGAAAGTGTGCTTTATTAAGCTGCATTTCCGTAGAAATTCGCGCATTCGAATGTTTGGAATTAGTTTAAGTGTGTCACGGCGCATTGCCACAACTTGGAAACAAGCTGAAGGTAAGCTAAGTGATGAGTGGATTTATATGTAGAAGCCAGACGAACACAACCACAGATAGGCTGCATTCGAATTAAGATAGATTGCAGTGTGGAAAGATTGGTCGCAGACAAGACAACGAGCTGTTCCTGACAAGCCAAACAGTCTTACGAAATGGATGAAGCAAAAGCGACACAACTACATACTGAGGAACAATCTTGTGCGGCGTTCGCGAGTATAGGGACATTAGGACAGGCTGTCAATACTCGCACACGCAACGCTGCACGCAGCTGAATTCAGCAGAAATTGCGGCTGAACAAGCAAAAATCGGGGAACCGGGATTTGAACCCGGGGCCTCACGGTCCCAAACCGTGCGCGCTACCAAACTGCGCCATTCCCCGGAGGAAAGTATGCTTTGTGAGTTTGTATTCACACAAGCAATAAATCTATTATACAGTAAACAAAGATATAGAACACGGGTTTATCGGCATTGCAGGATTATTCAGGACGATGAGTCTAGGCTTTGCTGCCATTGGGGTTTGCCAGCTCGCGAACTTGGCGGATCAGCTGGCCGAACGCGGGCTCGCTCTCCATCAGCCAATGACGTGGCCGCGGCAGTGTTACCGCTACAATTCCGGACAATTGTCCGGGACGCGGGCTGAGTACATATACGCGATCGGCCAAAAAAATGGCTTCGTTGATGCTATGGGTAATTAATACAGTGGTGGTGTTTTGAGATTGGCCAATATCCTGCACCGCCTCAGTCAGCCCTTCACGCGTAAACGCGTCCAATGCCCCAAACGGCTCATCTAAAAGCAGCACAGGTGGGCGGGTTAGTAACGCACGCGCCAGTGCCGTCCGCTGTGCCATGCCGCCGCTAAGCTCACGCGGTATGGCGTTCTCGAAACCCTCTAACCCGACCAGCTGCACCAGTTCATTCACCCGCGCAGTTATCTGCGCAGCAGACATTTTTTGCCCAAGCTCTATGGGCAACCTAATATTCTGTGCCACCGTGCGCCACGGTAATAGAGCAGAATCCTGAAACATAATGCCGATCTGGGTGCTGGGCTGATGAACTGGTTGCTCTGCCAACATGATCTGGCCCGCGCTTGGCAACAGTAACCCTGACAGAATACGCAGCAGTGTGCTCTTGCCGCAACCGGTCGGTCCCACGATCGCTACAAATTCGCCACGGCTTAATTCCAGAGTGACATCACGCAACGCCTGCACCCCATTCGGATACGTATGGCTGATGTGAGTGGCAGTTAGGAAGTTCATATCGTGGGCTCTCAGCGATCAGCGTTTGGCTGATCGCTGAAAGCTGCCCGTTCACTACGGCAAAAACGCATTTGAATAGTACGTCTTCACGTCCATCTTCTCTTTGATTTGGCCCATCGCCAGCAACGTGGCTTGCGTGTTTTCCCAGGCGCTTTCGTCGGATGCGCCGGGTTTGCTCCCCCCTTTCATCAGTTCAATGGTGGCATCCAATACTTTACGCTGCACGGCGTCATTGGATTTAAGCGTCTCCACATACTTGGCTGAGATTTTCATGGCTTCATCCGGGTTGCTCACCGTGTCCGCCATGCCTTTTAATATGGCGCGGATAAATCGGCGTACCAACTCAGGGTTTTCCTTGGCCACTTTATCGCTGGTCAAAATGCCATTGGCCACCATATTAACCTGATCTGACACGCGGAAAACCTTGATCGGCACCCCCTTGCTCTCCAACTGAATTGGCTCGTTGCTAACATAGCCCACAACGACATCTTTTTTGCCCTCGCTCAGCGCGGCCACTTGGGTGAAGCCAATCGCTTCCTGTTTCACATCGGCTTCGCTCAGACCATTGGCATTCAGAAAAGCGCGCCAACCCACATAGGTCGCGCCAAACAAGCCAGGCAGACCGACGGTTTTGCCTTTCAGATCTGCCGGGCTGTTTATATTGGCTTTGCCAGAGGCAACAATAGCGATGGGAAACTTTTGGAACCATTGCATCACGTATATAACCGGGACTTGCTTGCTTCGCGCCAGCACGACTTGCTCGCCACTAACTATGGCAAAAGGCAACTCGCCTGCACCCACTAGCTTTAATCCATCGGTCTCAAACTTATAGTCAAATTCCAGTTCGATGCCTTCCGTCGCAAAATAGCCCTTATCGACTGCGATGTAATAGGGTGCATATTGAATGTTGGGAATAAACCCCATTGGTAAGCGCACCTTGGTGAGCGTTTTCTCTGCGCTGGCGGATATTGGGGCTGTTCGTGGAGGGGGCGCAGCGCAAGCTGCTAACGCCGATACCGACAAGGCGATTACTATATTAACTACATTTCGACGACTAACTTTGTTCACGTTCAAATTCATTTAAATAACTCCTAACAATTTGTTGGCTTAAGCACGCACTATCTTTGCAACTTGCGCTCTAATAGTCGAATACCACCGTAAATCATAAGAGCGCACAACACCATGGTGAGCACGCACACCATAACTAAGGGGGTGTCGTATTGGCCGTTGGCCACGCTGACCAAAAATCCTAATCCCCGATCCGAGCTGAGAAACTCGCCGGTGATTGCACCCACCATAGAAAGAGTGCCACCCACCCGCAACCCAGCAAAAATATGGGGCAACGCAGCTGGAAGTTCGAGCTTCCAGAATTCTTGCTGTGCATTGGCCCGTAATGAGCGGAAAACATCTCGCCATAACGGGTGCACACTGCGCAACCCCACAATAACGTTTATTGCGATAGGAAAGAACACGATCAGCGTGCAAACGATGACTTTGGCCACCCAGCCGCTGCCAAACCAAATAAACAAAAGCGGAGCCACCGCAACAAACGGCACGCCTTGGGAGGCCACAATCAACGGCGACAATAGCCGATCAACCCATGCCAGCTTGGCCACCGGATAGCCCACCGCAAACGCGCCCACTGTGCCAATGATCAATCCAGGCAGGGCTTCGCTTAGAGTGACCGCCGCGTGAAAGAGCAAGCGATCCTCCAACACCGCTCCCACCAACCGCTGCAACACAATGCCCGGTCCCGGCAGAATAAATACCGGATAGCCTAAGCTAAGCAATTGCCACAGCCCAATCACCACGCCAATTGTCAGCACTGGCGTAAGCGCGCGTAGAACCCGCCGTATAGACTGCGGATAAGACACTCTTCCAAAAACACTGGCCCGCACATGATCAAAAAACGACACAAAAATCGCCCCGTGCATGAAATAACTCCATGCCTACGGGGCGATTTTAGTCAACCAGATATGCAGCAGCTCACCGCCATCAGGCCTGCCCAGCGCATCGTACGCCAACAGATCTGATGCCAGTGTTCTGACATCATGTCATTGCCTTCTTTACATCCAGACTGTTACTGTCGGCACCGGAGTCACACCGGTTCATGCGTGCCTCTCAACACGCTCGTGGGCTGTACCACCGATCGGGAATTTCACCCTGCCCCGAAGGCGCTATTTAATTCTTCACGCTAATTTTACGACAACATCGTCACCATTCACCTCGACTGCATAAATCGGGATAGGTGTGACAGCAGGGAAAGACGGTTTGCCCGAGCGCAGATCAAAACGCGCCCCGTGGCGTGGACAGATCACACACCCGTCCGCAATAGTGCCTTCGGCCAATGGGCCATCATCATGCGTGCAAATATCACCAAATGCACAAATTACGCCGCCTACACGGGTTAAAGCAACTGGGACATCGTCAATCACTGTTGCAAATATCTCGCCTTCTTTAATCTCACTCACCTGTGCCACAACTGTATTCTGCTCTGCCATAAAGTACCCGTTTCTTAAACCCTCTAAAACATAAAAATTCGACTCATCCAACTTTGACGGAAATTAAGCCGCGAATCTAATCAGATTTACGAGGGATTATAGCGATGTTCTTATTGCCAAATAGCAGGAAGTGCGATCAAATTTAGTGTGTTGCTAGAATGTTATTTGGGCATTCGCCAATTTCACCGAGTCGTTATAATATTGCATATATCGCGTCTACGATGTTAGATATTGTTAATCATGTCGCAAATACTTGTGAAGACCGCAGCTAAATACACCCTTAGCCTGATGGCAAGCACCATGATCCACATTACTGTTCATATAGGTATTTGTGATGAAACGGGGGATGATCATCATGCTTAATGGAACATCAAACACAGACACGGTAACCAATCTACAGTCGGCAACGCTAATCGCTACCGACGCTCAACTCACTCACTTGGATACAGGCGCTGCTCACATTGACATTACTTATGTTTACAGTCGTATTGATAATACGGAATTAGACACAGTGCTTCAAAGTTTGCGCTCTTACCGCACTCAACTATCAGGTGCACTACATACTGCTGCACAATTGGACAAATTGGCAACGGCCAGCCATGTCCCCTATTTGATCACTCTTCTAAATGACCCAGAGCCATTTGTGCGTGAGGCGGCTGCGCGCCCTCTGGCTCGCCTACAGGGGTTGTCCATTTTGCCGTTGTTATTATGTGCCATGCGCGCTTGTGAACAAGCCGGTGCGCCCAGCCGCCCGCTTAGCTATATCACTGCCCAGATTGTCCGCACGCACGCCACTCAGGTGGAGCCGATGTTGAGCGACATGCTGAATAGCATTGAAAGCGCGACACGGCAAGATGCGGCTTGGTGCTATGGTTTTATGAATGCGGGAGCTGCATTGTCGCCATTGCTAAGAGCATTGCGCGATAGTGCACCGATCGTGCGTATTGCGGCAGCCAATGCCTTGCGCAGTTTCGATAGCCCAGTCGCGGTCTCGGCTTTGTGTCAGGCACTATTTGACCCGGCTGAAGACGTGCGGGTGGCTGTTGCCGCAACACTGAGTCAGGTTGCAACTGTCGATTCTGTCCCCGCGTTAGCGCACGCTCAACGAGATAGCTCGCAAGCTGTGCGAGTCTTCGTGAATTATGCCCTTAAGCGGTTGAATGGCTCACCCAAGCCAATCGCAACAGCCAAACCAGCGCGGCTCTTGTCAAAACTGTTTGCGCGCGCTTGAGAAACACACATTAGCAACATAGTCGCCCTGTCGTTTTTACTTTAGATTGTGCTATGTCACAGGAATCGTCAAACCACCTGCGCAACCCATCTCCGCCACAGCGATTTACTAAGGCTCGGGCTGCGTTTTTTGACCAACTTGAGCGCGACACGGCCCAGCTCTCTCAGGTTCGATCTGCCTCCGTTACTAGTCCAAGCGAGATGCAATTGGACTGGAAAACACTTGTCAGTGATCTATTGAACTATGACACTGATTTGGATCGTGCAGTGCATGCTGGGACACACATCGCGAATTTCGCGGGCATCTCCCAGATTCAGGATTTGCGAGCGCTCATGCGCATTAATGATCCCTTTGTGATGGGCGTGGTCGTTGAACCGCTGGCTCGGTTGCAAGGGCCTCAAGCGCTGCCGTTACTTTTTCAAGCCTTGCGTTGTCTGGAGCTGGAGGGCGCAGACAGTGCCCATATTGCAGGCATGATCGCGCATGTTGTGCGGTCTCAACCGGTTCAGTCGTGGCAAATGTTGATGCATCTGTTGGGTGATTCAAATGCGGCGATCCGTCGGGATGCGGTCTGGGCGATGAGCTTTTTGCCAACTCAGATGGCATTGCCACCCTTACTGGGTATGCTGCGCGATGCGCGGGTGGAGGTGCGAGTCGTGGCCACCAATACGCTTAAACATTTTTGTACTCCAGTGGTGATTGATGCGTTATGCGGTGCATTGCGCGACTGGGAGCCCGAGGTGCGTTGCGCCGCTGCCGCTGCACTTGGATGGATCGGTAACCCGCGCACCATGCATGTGCTTGCGGCTGCTCGAACTGATCAAGACCCACTGGTACGCGCCTTTGTGCATGAAGCATTGCAGCGCATGAGTGCACATCAGTCTAAATCCCAATCTCAGTCTAAACAAGCACGAGTTTGATAGACAAATCCAATAGAAGCATTGATGGCTCTGCTATCAACAGACCGCTTGTTGGGTGAACCACATGCCCGATTTTGCGGGTATGGTTACACGCAGCACCTGATCTTGCGCGACACTTACGACCGCGTTGCTGCCCAGAACATCACACCATATGCCCAACGTCACATGCTCTACGACAACCTCCGAGGGAATATTGCCTTCATTCAAGAACACATATGCACTGTCTTGCTCGAATATGCGCTTAAAGCCATAGGAGCGATGGTCATCATTGATCCAAACGGTTTCGACATCGCCTGTGCTGAGCGCCGCACTGTTGCGACGGGCGTGCAGTGCCGTGCGGTAGAACTGGGTTAGCTCTGTATTGGGGGTGTCCCATGGGAAGGGCACCCGCGCCGCCTCGGCGTAATCACCTTCGCAGCCTGCTTCATCACCAGCAAAGATCATTGGCACGCCTGGGTAACCCAGCAGTAAAGCCACTGCCATTTTTAGCCGAGTTGTGTCGCCGTTACACATAGTAAGTAACCGGGCGGTGTCATGCGAGCCAAGCAAGTTCATCTGCGCATGTAGAAAGGGTGGCGCGTAGTCCCGGCGAATTGTTTCAAGGCGGTCATCTAGTTCTGACGGGTTCAAGTGCCCATTCGCCCATACCAGCACAGTGTAGCCGAACCGGTAGTTCATGGAGGCATCGAATTGATCTCCAGTAAAACGTGAAGTGTTGTCGCCCCAATCCTCGGCAATCAAATAGACATTGGGCTTGACCGCGCGCAGCGCTTTGAAGAAACGCCGCCAGCAGGCTTCCGTAATCCAGGGCGTAACATCGGTGCGGAATCCAGCAATGCCGGTCTTGAGCCAATATTGCGCCACACCGTTCGGCCCAAAGAAGAAATCTTCCATCTCTGGGCATTCCACAAACTCAGGCATGCTCTTGACCTTTAGCCAGCCATCGTAGTGTGGCCAATCGTGAAACTCGAACATGCGATACCACGATGAGGTCTTGGCCTGCTGGGCCGATTTAAACATGGCACTCTCGCTGGAGCAGTGGTTCAACACCAGATCGAGCATGACCCGCACGCCGCGTTTGTGAGCCTCGCGCACCAGTTCACGTAGGTCCTCTTCATTCCCCAAGCGCGGGTCAATCTTGAAATAGTCAAGAGCATCATAGCGGTGATTGGATGGTGATTCGAAGATCGGCGTGAAGTAGATACACGTTACGCCAAGCGTATGTAGATAATCGAGCTTGTTGATAACGCCACGTAAGTCTCCGCCAAAAAAATCACGACTTTGGGGTGGGTGTTCGGGTTTCTCATCCCAACCTTTGTAAATCGGGTCGAGCCCATAAACTTTTTCAGCCTGGCCCTTTTTGTGCAGACTGGCCGGGTCGCCCACCGCAAAACGATCCGGGAAGATCTGGTACAGAACTTGTCCGCGCACCCATGCGGGTGGCACACCCTGCAGGTCATATGCAGCGATACGAAAGTCTTTCTCCTCCCACTCACCAAATAACGGTTTGATCACACCTTCGGCCTGGCGACGCTCTTGAATGCGAGTGCCATTCGCCAGAATGAAGTGATAGGTCAACACCGTCGGCTGGGTCGGCAAGAGCAGCGGAGCAGTCCAAACTCGGCGCACCGGGTCATAGGTCATGCCTGTTCGCCAAGCAAGGCTACGCCGCGTGTCAGTGATAAAGGCTTCGGGTATGGCAGTATCAGGCACATCTAATACTAGTTCCACTTGTGTGCCAAGCGGTGAGGCAGTCGGTGGGACATGTGGTAATTTGCCTTGCCGTACTTTGCGGGCAGCGGCGAGATTGAGCATATTCATGCTCGGCATTTCACTTCACTGCCCCTTGCGATAGCCCAGACACGAGGTTGCGTTGCAGGAAGAGGAACAGTGTGACCACAGGAATGGAGAAGATGAGTGCAGCCGCAGCGAACCAACCCCATGGGGTACGAAAGCCCTCTTGCAGACCGATGATTCCCAAGGGGGCGGTGTACAACTTTTCATCGTACAACACCAGCCCTGCCAAGATGAACTCGCTCCAGCCGGCCAAAAAACCAAACAATGCTGTGATAGCAATCACCGGTCGAGCAAGGGGCAGCATTACCCGAAAGAAGGCTTGGGTGGGCGTGCAACCATCAATCGTGGCGGCTTCTTCCAAATCCAGCGGGATCGTGTCGAAATAGCCCTTCAAGTTCCAGACATTGAATGTGATCCCACCGATAGAGTAGGCCAACACCATGCCCAGATGGGTGTTGATTAGGCCCAGACTGTTCAAAATAAGATAAATCGCAAAGATGCCCAGCATGGCAGGAAAGGCTTGCAGGGCCAGCATCCCTGTCAAAATGCCGCTGCGCCCGGGGAAGTGAAAGCGCGACATGGCATAGCCTGCGCTCACGGTGATGAGCAGGGTGAACACGGTGGTCATCACACCCACCTTCAGGCTGTTCCACATCCAAAGGGGGAAAGGCAATTGCCCCAGCACATAGCTGAAGTTATCGGTGGTGGGATTGGTCGGGAAAAGTTGCAGCGTAGTGGAATACAACTGATTGCCCGAACGAAAAGCGGCCTGCACAAGAAAGTAGATCGGGAAGATTGCAAATAACAGACCTAGAGCCAATATGACGTACATCACAATTAAGGTAACGGGGTTTGTGCGTTTGTCACTCATTCGTAAGCCGCCTTTGTTGCGTTTGTAATTCGGGAGGCTGTCAGGGTGGCAACCAGCATGATGACAAAAATGATGACTGCCAGTGCGCCGACTACGCCATATAACTTGGCCGAATTAAAACCCTGGTGAAAGGCCCACACCAGCAACAACTCGGTGGCCCCAGGCTGGTTAGCGCGCAGAATTGGGCCGCCATCGGTTAGCAATCGAATGGTGCCGAAGTGCAGTGAGCCAAAGGTTTGAATGGCGCTCAAGATGATGGCGGGCACAGCCACCGGTCGCAGCAGTGGCAGCGTAATGGTGAACAGCTGCCGCCAGAAACCGGCTCCATCCATGGCCGAGGCTTCATACACATCGTTTGGCACTGATTGCAGCCCACCCAAGAGCACCAGCATAAAGTAGGGGAAGCTCATCCACAGGTTGACAATAATAATGGCGGCAAAGGCAGTAAAGCCGTTGTTCAGCCACTGCGGTCCCTGAATACCGATGAGGGCTAGGGTCTGATTGATCGGCCCAAACTGGGCGTGAAACAGAAACTTCCAGATCAACGCTGTCACAAATGTCGGCACTGCCCACGGCAAAATCATCAAGGTGCGCCACATACCTTTGAATTGAATCGCCTTGTGGTTCAGGATGAGGGCAAACATGAGTCCAACCGCAAAGAACAGCGCCACACAGAACACTGTGTAGATCAAGGTGCGACCCACAACCAAGTAGAAGTCTGGCTCACCCAAAATGCGAGTGAAATTGTCGAACAACGAGTTGGTGTTGCCGATGCCATTGATGGTGTACTTGCCCTCCGCAAAACGACGCGGGCCATTGCGGTCGGTGATGGACATATAGGCAGTGTAGAGCACTGGATAGACGTTAAACAGCAGCATGCCGATGAGTGCGGGCGCGACGTAGGCTATCGTCGTGGCACGGCTGGCCGCGATAGCGGTGCTGCGTGGCACGGTGGCTTTTTTAGAAGCTGCGTCTTTCTTTGCAATTGAGATCGCCATTTCTTATTCCTAAACCCCTTTGCTAAACTTCTGGCAGATTGGACTTATAAAGCAATACTCCCGAGGCCGCAGCCACTATTGACTGGGGACATCGGGAGTGCCTCTTTGAGCAATCATCAGCGTGGAACCCTGCAATTTGAAACCTACCACTGAATCTGCCAGGTCCATAGTGACCTGACAGATTCAGTGGTAAAGATGTATGCCCAGCGCGATGCGGTCTAATAGATTTCCCATATAGAGTTGACTCATTCAACTCTCCCAGTCTATAGAGACCGGGAGGGTTTATGCGCCATGTTTACTTGGGGAATCTATAAGCTGAAGTTACTTCAGATCTTTTGCCTTCTTTTCAAATGCATCGGCCCCGTCTTTGACTGCCTGCTCCGGCGCAGAGGCACCGGTCCAGATCGCTTCAACGGTCTTACCGGTCGGTTCCCACATGGCATCGATAAACTCGGTGTTGGGTAGTGGGGCACCATTTGCCGCCTGGGTGATGAAACCGGCGATGATCGGATCATCTTTCACCGCATCCTGGGCCGCTTTGTTGGCTGGCACTTGCTTGTTCACCTTAGCCAGTTGGGTTTGTACCTCGGTGCTGCCGTAAAACTTCATGACCTCTACAGCATCCTTAGCGTTCTTGGCCTTGTTGGCCAGCATCAGCATCTTCACACCGACAAAAGGCTTGGCTGGCTGATTGCTACTACTCACTATGGGCAATGGGTTCAGGAATACCTCGATACCCTTGCCCAGATAATCGGCAATCGACCACGGACCATTCATGATGCAAGCAGCTTTGCCATCTTTGAATAGCGTGTCGGCCACACCGTAATCAATGTCCTTTGGCATGATCTCGGTGAAGCTCTTGATAAGCTTGGCGGCCTTGATGCCATTCTCGCTGGCAATCTCGGTCTTTCCATCGGGAGTGACCAATGTGACGCCAGCACCCTGCCACCAAGGGGCCGAGAAGTAGGCATCGTTCTTGGCGTTGTAAACGAAGAAATACTTGTCCGGGGCCTTGTTGTATGCCTTTGATTTGGAGATCAACTCATCCGTGCTCTTGGGTAGTTGGTCGGCGCTGATCAATTTCTTGTTGCAGATCATGGTCAGGGCTTCCATGGACTCAGGGACTCCATAGACCTTGCCGTCGTAGACCATGGCAGTGGCGGCCACATCGGTGAAGTTGGCTTTTAGATAGGCCTCGTCCACACCCAGATCGTTGAGGGGCTGGATAGCCTCGGACAACACATTCTTGCCAATATTGTCATCCACCCAGGCGATGATGTCAGGGCCTTGGCCGGTGGGTACAGCCACAGAGACCTTGTTGCCAATGTCATCGACTTTCAGTAACTCAATCGTTAGTCCATTTTTGTCGGCGTAGTCAGCAAAAATCTTCTCGATAGCTTTGCGGTAATCGCCACCCCAGCCGTGCCATATCACCACTTTGCGATCACCCTTGCCGAATACAGCGGGTGGTTCAGGTGTGTTGGTGGGCTTCTCAGCGGGTTTTGCTTCTTCTTTGGGTGCTTCGGTGGCTTTTGCTGGTTCTTCCTTAGGCGCCTCTGTGGCTTTCGGTGCTGCTGCTGGTGCGGTTGTGGCAGCCGGCGCAGCGGGTGCTGCAGTGCCACCACAGGCGGCGAATATCATGGTGGTTGCCAGGATAAACGAACTCAATGCGAATCTGCGGGACTTATTCATCACATTCTCCTTCGTGGGTTACCGTTCTTGTTATTATTACACTATTAAACCAATTTACTAAAACGGTTAAGTTAAGTATTACATCGCTCGATGTAACTGTCAATAACCTACACTTGAACTTTTGTTGTACTATGCAGTTGGTAAACCCCAATAGATGCGACGTGTTTTTCAAGCTTCAGATTTAGCTTATTGTGAGGGCAACTGCACTATCCACATAGCCAGTTTACCGGCGTCGTGATGGATTCTGTTACACTTTTGGTCATCGCTCAGGGACCACTTCGCCCAGATTCCGTGCGCCAATGGCTGACAGAATCAGTTGAATCGACGCTTAACTTGGATATGTTAGTGTGTAGTGGAGTAAACACGAATTTAGCCCAAATTATCGATGACAAGAGCAAGCAGCGCCCGCCAACGTCGTTCACGAGAAATCCTGTTGGCTTATGGATTGTTGGCCCCAGCCTTGCTGCTGATGCTGGCCTTTACGGTATTCCCAGTCGGCTTTGGCTTTGTTATTAGCTTATACAACTGGCGGCTTGGGCCACGCGAATTTATTGGGCTGGATAATTACACCCGCGCACTGCGACCAGTGTCTGAGCTCTGGCCGGCCCTCGGTGCGACGGCAACCTATTCGCTTTTAAGCGTACCTTTTCAACTGGGCATAGCCTTGGTGCTGGCTTATCTGGTCTTTCAAAAGATTCGCGGTAAGACTTTCTTCCGGGTGGCTATGTTTCTGCCGTATGTCACCAGCACCGTAGCCTCTGCCGCAGTGTGGGCGCGTTTGTATAGCCCGGATCAGGGCATCTTTAACGAATTGCTGAAAACCTTAGGGTTAAAGCCGGTGCGTTGGCTATTGGAAAACAAAGGCATTTTCGAGGTGTTATCAGGGCAAGATTTGGCCATTGGTGGGCCATCACTGGCCATGTTGGCGGTGATTTTGTATACCACATGGGTGTATGTTGGGTACGACATGACCATCTTTCTAGCCGGGTTGGGCAATATTTCGGTCGATGTGTATGAGGCGGCCAAAATCGATGGCGCGAATGGCTGGCAAGTCTTTAGCAAGATCACTTGGCCGTTGCTCAAACCCACTACCTTCTTTTTGTCGTTGATTACGATCATCGGCACATTTAAGGCGTTCAACCATATATGGGTGATGACCAACGGCGATAACGGCACCGGCACCACAGCAATTCTTATTTACCGGCAAATCTATGAGTTCCAACGAGCAGGCTATGCCTCGGCATTAGCCTTTCTGCTTTCAACGGTGATTTTGGCGATCACGATTTTGCAGCGGCGCGTGGCCCGCGACGATGGGATGAACGACTAGGAATCTTTTATTTCTCATCTTTCATTTTGACCGCGACTGTCTCAATGAGAAATGAGAAATGAGAAATGAAAGATGAAAGATGAAAGATGAAGAATAACGCCTCATCCCAAACCTCCTTCTCTGCCAAAATCATTATCTATCCAGTGCTGATTTTGGTTTCAATCGGAGCGCTGCTGCCGTTTGTCTGGATGTTTCTAACCTCGATCAAAGATTACGGCGATGCCATCAAGATTGATTTATGGCCGTGGGCACCGATTGGCAATTCGCAGCCGGCCTGGGGCAACTTCAACGAGGCCATTCAACTGATTGGCACCGATACCGCGACTGGATTACCCCTTTTTTTGCGGCAAATTCTGAATACGGCGTTTGTCACCGCGTGTGTGGTTGTGGGGACCACCGTTACCAGTTGCATGGCGGCCTATGCCTTTGCCCAGCTTAATTTCCCCGGCAAAAATGTAGTCTTTGTGCTGGTGCTGATCACTCTAATGATCCCTGACGAGGTAACCCTGGTGCCGCGCGCGGTGATGATGTATCAGAACTATTTGAACTGGTATAACTCGTATTTGGCGTTAATCGTGCCGTTTCTGGCGAATGCGTTTGGCATCTTTCTACTGCGTCAGTTCTTTATGCAGATACCTAAAGACTTCTTCGACGCAGCGCAAATCGATGGGGCCGGACACATTCGCTATCTGACCACAATCGTTGTGCCGCTGGCGCGCCCGGCCATTCTGACTGTGGCACTGTTAGAGTTTATCTGGACGTGGAATGAGTTCAAGTGGACGCAACTGGTGACCCGCGATGTCGATATGCGCACCGTGTCGGTGGGACTGCAAGGCTTTCTGAATGGTGATGGGGGTTCCCAGCCGCAATTGGCTATGGCTGTCGCGGTGATGGTGGTGATTCCAGTTGTTTTGTTATACCTGTTTACCCAGCAGTACTTCAAAGAGGGGATTACCAGCGGCGGGGTGAAGGGTTAAGCAACGAACGAGGCAACGAATTGAAACGAATAAACGAATCCCATCCCCGTAGAGACGCGCGGTCGGCGCGTCTCAGCTGCGGTCGGCGCGTCTCAGCCGCGGTCGGCGCGTCTCAGCTGCGATGTGTCTACCATGCACGTCTGTGCAAAATCGCATCAACTGTTAACCAAACTAGCGTATAAACCTTACATCTGCTTTTTCAAAAGGAGTTAGAGAAAAGTGAAAACTAAAAATATATTCCCCCTAGCACTGGCTGGCGCAATATTGCTGGCTGCCTGTGCCGCCCCATCCACTGCACCTGCCGCCAAACCGGTGGCCCCAGCTGCTGAAAGCAAACCCGCCGAGGCCGCCAAGCCCGCTGCTGACGCGATGGCAAAAATGACTGCCGACGATATCGACAAAATCGAACTCAGCAAAGATAAGCCCACTGAAGTGGTGTTCTGGCACCGCTATTCGGGTGGGCAAGTCACCGGCGTGGTGGAAATAGTCAACGATTTCAATGCCAAAAATCCATACGGCATCACCGTCAAGCTGGAGAAGGCTGGCGAGAGCTACGACGATGTCTACAACAAGATCAACTCTGCGCTGCAAGGTGGCGGCACACCGGCGTTGTCGATTGCCTATCAAAATCAGGCGGCCTTCTATCGGCGCGAGGGCGCAGTCATCGACCTGGCCCCGTATATCGCCAGCAAGAAATATGGCCTCAGCGCCGACGATCTGAAGGACTTCTATCAACTTTTCTTGGACAGCGACAAGAACCCGCAGTATCCGGGTGAGGTGTTGGGCTGGCCAACCAACCGCTCGATGGAAGTGCTATATACCAATCTGGATTGGCTGAAAGAGTTGGGAGTGGAAGCCCCGCCCAAGACGATAAAAGAGTTTGAAGAGATTGCCTGCAAAGCCAGCGACAAGAAAGACAAATTTGGGTTTATTTTGAACCCGAATGACGCCAGCCGCTTGGCCTCGTTTATCTTCGCATTTGGTGGCGATGTGATCAAAGCCGACGCCAGTGGCTACGCCTTCAACAGTGCCGCCGCAGTGGAGGCGACAACGACGCTGCAGCGCATGTTCAAGAATGGTTGCGCGGTCGAGTTGCCTGCCGCTGAGCGCAATGGTGATCAAGTTCGCTTTGCTGCCGGCAAGGTCCTGTTTGTGACCGCCTCCAGCACTGGTTTGCCCTTCTACTCTAGCGCAGTCGGCAAGGCCGAGAAGCCCTTCAAGTGGACCATCAGCCTGTTCCCGCAGCTTGATCCGGCCAAGGCCAAGACCAACTTGTACGGTGCATCCTGGTCAGTCTTCAAGACCACCCCAGCCCAGCAGTTGGGGGCGTGGTTGTTCATGAAGTTCTTCACCGAGGCCGAAAACAGCGCCAAGTGGTCGAAGGCCAGCAACTATATCGCCGTGCGCAAGAGTGCTGCCGAAGCGGCTATTAAGAACGTGAAAGAGAGCAAGGGTTTCGCAAACTTCCCTGAAGCTGCCGCGGGCTATTCTGAGCTCTACAACCAGTTACAGTTTGGTACGGTCGAGGCCGCAGTCGCGGGTTATGACCCCGTCCGCAAGCTAATGCAAGATGCCATGAAGAAGGTCGTTGTGACCGGTGAAGGCGACGTGAAAGCCGAGCTAGATGCTGCTGTCGCAAAGTCCGATGATCTGTTGAAGGAGAATGCGCCAGCGAAGTAATGAGCGTGTGCTTCGTCCGGAGTACTTAGGTAATTCAGCGGAATAAAATGACCGCTCCAAAACGCTTGACAAACTAGAGAGAATCTTCGACTTCGCGCATCGGAATGCGCTTCGCTCACGCAGAGCGGTGCTTGGCCGTTAATTATTTCGGCGGAATGACATTAGCAATAAGCACGAGTCGTAAGTCGTAAGTCCAGCGACAGAAAAGCATAGGGGCCGCGGTGGCTTAAATCACCGCGGCCCCTATGCTTTTCCACTGAAAAATGTGCAGCAAAGTCGCCTGTCTTGATTTCCTGTTGCTACAGTTGGTCGCAGTGCAATCTCTTGGCTACAAAATAATCGCCACTTCATGTGTGCAAGTATTAATCGCTCTCCACCATTTTCAGAAGGTCGCTGATCGCGCAGTGCGCTTCGATGGGATGACGTAAAGGTTGGTCGGCATGAACCTCGTAGCGGTTGCGGCGCCCATCGCGGCTACGCGACAAAATTTTTGCTTCTTCTAAGTCAGCAACAATGCGTTGTATTGCCCTCTCAGTGATTCCCACTCGCTCCGCCACGTCCCGCAGCCGCAAATCTGGTTCGCGCACCAAACAAATCAAAACATGCGAGTGGTTGGTCAGAAATGTCCAACCTGCTATCGGTTTCTTTGCCATAATCTTTTTTGCTGCGCTCATATCAAATGCTCTCTATCGCCTTGACATACGACATTGTTTTCGTGTATTATCTGTCGTATCATAGGATACACTAAATGGTTTTGGCAAAAAAGGCGCAGTTTGCCACTCCGGCGAATAGATCATGAACATGTTTGCGAACTTTCCGGCAGGTGCGATATTGATTGCGATAGGGTCAATACTGCTATTGGCGTTTATGCTAGTGCCATCTGCTCTACTCTCCGGTAAAAGGAGCTTGTTAAATGTCAAGCGATACTTGCCGATGTGAAAAAAGAACAACAACCTCTCGCGATAGTTTATCGCATGACAGTAGTCGTGATCAGGGCGCATATAGGAACAAATCTGAGGTAGTTTTTACTGGAGAGTAAAGATATATGGAAAAAGGCAAGAACAAAGTTTTATTGATAAAAGGCCAAGGTATTGGCCCAGAATGTGTGGAGGCTACGAAGAAAGTTTTAGCCGCCACCGGCGTGGATATTGAATATAGGGAAGGCAGTCTGGGATATCCGGATGCCAGGGATTTATTCCCTCTGCTTCAACAAAACGCACCCGATATATACGCACGCCAATTCGGTTCAGAAGACCCGGTATCTGTGGCAACACGGCTTGAAGCCGAGGCGAAACAGGAAGCGAAAGCCGGTGGTAACCTCAATGACTTCTATAAAAAATTACTCGCCAAGCTAAAGCCAGAAGCGCTTAAGGAAGCTAAATCCATGATTACAGATTTAGAAAAAAAGACACTGCTGGATGCGGCAGGTGCTTCCGCTGTGCTTAAGGGCGCGCTCAGGACGCTGGATGAGGGTGATGAGCCAAGCCGTAACGTCACCATTCGCAAAGCCTTCGAGCAATATGCCAATATCCGCCGCTGCGTTACGCTCAATCCCATCACTCCAGGTATGAAAGGTGCCGATATTCTTTTCGTACGGGAGAATGTGGAAGACCTCTATGCCTCGATTGAGCATCGCCTCGCGCGTAACTACCCGCAGGCGCTCCGCCATCAGACGCCGGAAGGTTGTGAGCTTATTTGCCGGGCGGCATTTGAAGCGGCGCTACGCGATGGGCGCAAAAAAGTCACGGCTCTGGAAAAACCCAATATTCTGAAAATTACCGGCGGCTTGTTCAAAGAAACATTTCTTCGGGTCGCCAAAGATTACAGCAAGGCGAAGCTGGGGGATCGGGCTATCGAAGCCAACTTTATGATTATCGATGACGGATTGGCTGCAATCGCCGCCACGCCTGAGAAATTTGATGTCGTGGTTACAACCAACATGTTCGGGGATATTGGTTCGGATATCGCAGCCAAAGTGACCGGTGGCGTGGGACTGGTCAGTTCAAACAATACCAATCCGAATAATCCGAAATCAGTCTCCATGTTTGAAACGATGGGCGGCACGGCGGATGATATCGCCGGACAGAATAAGGCCAATCCGGTGGCACTTATCGACGCGGCGGCAGAAATGCTGCTGCATATCGGCGGCAAGGATAACATTATCGCCGCCGAGTTGATTAAAACGGCGATTTTGGAAGTGCTGGCCGAGGGATATTATGTCGGTGACATTAAAAAAGGCTCTTATCAGGAAGCGAGGGGGAAAGAAAAACTTGGCACACAAGAATTTGCCGAGAAAATTGCTGCGAAAATAATAGAGCTAAAACAGCTTAAGGCGCAGCAGCCCGAAAAGACTATCAAGCAAATCGCCCTTGAACACGCCGGTGCGAAAGTAAAGCCGCTATTTGACCGCGTACTGCGTTCTTATGAGCAATACGCTGACGATATGCAGCCGGGCGGCTCTAAATGGGCTGAGCATTTAAAACGCAATACACCGCCCAATCCTATTCGCGCCAGTTCGCGTATCGTGGGTTTCGATATGTTCGTTGACGATTCCGGCATAAGACCTGCCTTCGCCAGCGACGGTTCCGTCGATACGTCGGTATCGGCAATTGACCCTGCCAGCGCCAAACTATTTGAGAAGGAGACAGGCATTGATGTAAAGTCGCTTTTTGATGAAGGGAAAGCAGGTAGCCTCCAGTCGCTGCGCAGCTTCGGCCAATATAGCGCCAGGGCATTGCGGGCTTATATCGATGAGCATCCCGGCAAAGCAGCGGCAGGCTTTGGTCAAGTGTTAGGCGAGATGGATGTGGGTGAAGCTTTTGCCTCGCGTTTTAGCGACAGTCTAAAACAAGGCAGCTTTCAAAACGCGTTATCGGCACTAGAAAAATTTGATCAGGAAAGCATCAAGCTAGTGCAATCATTCTATCTTGCTCGCGCACAAGAAATAGACCTCATACTTAAGGAACATGGCTTTAAGCTCGTGCGCGCGACCAGCCGTGGTACTGAAATCTATCCGACCATGTGTGATTTTGAGAAACGGGATGTGGATCGCTTCCGGATAGAAATTGAACCCGCAGGCAAGCTAGCACATGACGGGCGTAACCATGCGTTGGTGCAAGCGGAAATCATGGCTGCGCAGGCCGAAATAACAAGCAAAGGCTGGATTATTGTGGAAACCATGCTCAACCGCAGCTTTACCGATGGCGAAGGGCCGAACAAAGGCAAGGAAATGTCGGGTGTCTCGACTCCCTACGCCAAGGGGCTTGGCTCACATTATGGCAAATAATGCAGAATATTTTTATCGCCGCCTCCGGCACTGGTATTGGCAAGACGCTAATAACGACGGGCTATGCTGGCAACTACGTCAGGCCGGGCAAAAAGTGACTGCCCTCAAGCCGGTTGCCTACTGTACTGATTCGATGCGTACATGCTTCTACTTGTGCCTATCTGACTTCAGTTTGTGGAGACGTTTCCAGAATACGATTTTGTCGTCGTTAGGTCCATAGTAATCACGGATTCGCGCTTCTTCGACGTAGCCCTGTTTGCGATAGAACCCTCGCGTTTTCTCAAAGCTCTCGGCACTCGATGTTTCAATCAAGAGCAAATTTGCGACATCTTCGCCGCGGTTTCGAAGGTTCAATTCAACATAAGTCACCAACGCAGAGCCGACCCCCATACCTTGGCATTGCTTCGCGACTGCAAGAAAGTAGAGATTCCATACGCGATCAGAATGGGATTCAGGCCCAAAGTACGCAGCGCCGGTGATCTTTGCGGTTGCGTCTTCGAGCACGATCCACGTATGGTTCTCGTCCATGGGTTCAAGCGCGAACCCGGTGTCATTACCAGACAAATCATTTTCATCAGAGATTAACTTCACTGCAAGTGCATCGTCTCGGGAGGCAAATCGAATATGGGGTATGTTTGTCATGATTTTGTTACTTCTGCGACCATCAGGACTTTCCGCTGAACAATCATAAAAAATGTATTCGCTCGTTTTTTTATCATGACCAACAACATCCGGTTCACCGCCAGTTCTTTCCATTTCATTGAGCGACCACAGTTTCTCAGTGTTAGCTTCCAGCTTTGCTTGTACTTTCGCCCATTCAAGACCTTTATGGCGGTTCATGTTTTTCTCAAAGCGGGCCTTCAATGCGCTGAGTAGTTCTTCACGCTGTTTTGCTGGTATACCTTTTGCTTTTTGCATTTCTGTCTTTGCCTCGCTGTTCTGTTTCATTGCCTTTGCTCGCCGGAGTTCAATTATCGTTTCCGTGCAGGCACAACCCTCCTTAGTGTGGAACACCGCGCTGCGCAATGTGGCGGTTCAGGCGCGTCCATACCGGGCTGCAATTGAGAATAAAACGATTATCAGGACAGGAATATCGCGGTTGATTGCAAGGACAGAAGCCAGCAAAAGGATGGCTGCGAACCCGACCAATCTCTAACTGTCTGCGCTGCCTTGCATTCCTTGGATCCCAACGAGGCACTCAATCATCCCAAGATGCCGATTGTCATGGGTCATCCAGGTAAAAATGATGGGGCCAATGTGCCCGTCGTGCCAGTTTTCCCCATGTAGGGTCTCGTAAATCTTGTAAAACTCGTTATCGTTGATCGTCTCAACGGCTTGCTCGGCAAGGGCAAAGGCACGCCGCGCGTAATCAAGAAGCAGGTCTTTCCTCGGTATTCGGAGCGCCACGGCGGTCTCGTCGTCCATACTCATACCAGTTTGAGCATAGCCCAAGCCCGCAGTTTCCATATTCCAACGGGCCGCCATCCCCTCTCTTTCCCACAGTTGGCTTCCGCGTCCGTTAATTATCTCCTGAAGATAGTCAGCCCAACGCGCCAGATGCCAGACATGGAAACCCACGCATAGGGTCGTCGCATTAGGCCGCCAACCAATTTGTTCTTCGGTCAGACCGTCCACCAGATCGAGTAAGTTTTCGTGTGTAAGGCGATACCGCCTGGAAATCTCGGTCATTATGCTTTCGGTCATACAGAATTTTCTTGGCTGAAATTCCTTTTTGAAATCGAATTTACTGGTGTCCCCGGCCTCGTTACGCAACTGGATTATAGCCATCGCTCCCCGGTGGGCACACTTCCGGCATGCGCTTCGTATCGAGTTTACACAGCATGCTGCTTTGAATACCTGATCTTGGCCCGGCATAAACCAAACCCCGCCACAGCTTGCCACGTCAGGTGTGTGCCGTGTTGTGCGATGGGGAACGGGACAGACAAACACCAACACGAACCAAACCCAAAGCTGCAAGCCGAAGACCACAAAATGTTGCAGATACTCCGTGCGCTTTGCAAGATTGAGTTTTCGCCGAATCAGATATAATCTAGACAGTCTGGATTAATTCAAGAAGGTCCCAATGACTGCCTGGCAACTACAAGAAGCAAAAAACAAGCTATCCGAACTTATAGATCGTGCCCTTTCCGAAGGGCCGCAAGTGATTACAAGACACGGCGTAGAAATCGCCGTCGTAATGCCGTTTACCGGTTATAAAAAACTAACCGAGCGGAAACAGAAACTGGGTGACTTTTTAATGTCATCGCCTCTACACGAGAGCGGTCTAGTAATTGAGCGAGACAAACAGACCAGTCTGCGCGCCATTGATCTATGAGTATCAAATATCTGCTGGATACATGCGTAATATCTGAGTTCGTGAAGCCAAAACCCGATCAAAAAATCCAGGATTGGCTCAATTCGATTGATAGTGAGCACGCGTATTTGAGTGTAGTCACGTTTGGCGAGATCCAACTCGGAATCAGTACTCTAGCGCCGTCGAATAGGCGAACAGCGTTAGAAGCGTGGCTCAACACCGAACTGCAGGGGCAGTTTGCGGGAAGAGTGTTGTCACTAGATGGCGAAACGTTTGTTACGTGGGGGCAAATGACAGCCCCTCTGAAGCAGCAAGGCAAACCAATGAATGTGATGGATTCCTTGATTGCCGCAACAGCGCTACAGCACAAGATGGTGCTGGTAACGCGGAATGTTAGAGACTTCGCAAATATTAGTCTGAGCCTTTTCAATCCGTGGGAGCCCTGGGAGTAAGCGCTGGGTATGGCACAAACAGGCGCTAACTCACCCAAAAACCCGCGTGAACCGCCTGGGCTTCCCTCTCTAGCTCGGTTGCTGGCCCGCTCACTTCGATTGCGCGTTGGGTATGGGCAAACACCTCTCGGCGTCTTGTGTATTCATAGATTACTTTACAAATTCTCAATCTCCACTGGCTCAATCGCATCCGCCGCCACATACCCAAACACCCGGCTATAAAAGTAAAACTCCGCCTCCAACGCCCGCTTAATATTCTCGGCTTTCCGGAACCCGTGTTGCTCGCCCTCAAACGTCAGATACGCGGTCGGGATTTCGTTCTGCCGCACCGCCTTGAACATGGCCTCGCTTTGGCTGGGCGGCACCACCTCATCTTCTAGCCCCTGCAAAAACAGCACCGGCGCAGAGATGCGTTCGGCAAAGTGAATCGGCGAGCGCTCAATATAAATATCGCGGCGCGCCGGGTAGGGCCCGATCAGTGAATCCAAATAGCGGCTCTCGAACTTGTGGGTGTCCTTGGCCAACGCCTCGGCATCGCTCACGCCGTAGTAGCTCGCGCCTGCTTTAAACACATTTCTAAACGTCAGCGCGCATAAGGTGGTGTAGCCGCCTGCGCTGCCGCCGCTGATCATCAGCCGATTACCGTCGATCGCGCCTCGCTCGGCCAGATATTTGGCCGCGTTCACACAATCGTCCATATCGACGATGCCCCAGTTGCCGTTTAGCCGCTGGCGATAGGCTCGCCCGTAGCCAGTGCTGCCCCCATAGTTCACGTCCAAGATGCCGATGCCGCGGCTGGTCCAGTATTGGTAGCCCAAACTAAGTGCTGAAGAGCTTGAACCCGTCGGCCCGCCGTGGCTCTTTACCAGCACCGGCGGCAAGTCACCAGCCGGTGCGCTGAAATCTGGATTCGTAGGTGGGTAATAAAACGCGTGTGCGGTGAGGCCATTCTCGGTCGGGAATTCAATCGCTTGTGGCACAGACAAGTAACCCGCAAATTGCTGTAAATCAAGATTGCTGCTGCGCTTTAGCTCGGTCAACTGTAAGCCATCCAGCTTGAACAACACAATGGCTCCAAACGCCTTGGACGATGCCGCGCTAAACAGCGCTTTGCCCATGCTTGCCGAAATATTGCCAATCGAGGTGTAGGGAGTGTCGAGGTGTCGAAGTGCTAAGGTGTCCGTGTTCAGCAAGGCGAGATGAGAGACACCCCCCTGTGAATAGGTGCATAGAATTTGGTTGGGCGCCACAAAGCCATAGGTGCGTTGCCCAAACACCCACATCGGCACGCCAAACTCGGCTTCCAAGTGCGTCAGTTGTTCGCACTGTTTATTCACAGGCGACCAGCGATACAAATTCCACCAGCCGGTGTATTCCGCCACAAAATAGAGGGCGCCGTCTGGTGACCAGTGCGGCTGAAAGATCGATTCGGTCTTGCTGCCAGCCACCAAGGTGTGATTAGAAAGCGTGCCATTGTCGCCCATATCTGCCACCCATAACTCACAGCCATCCCACGGCATATTCGGGTGGTTCCAGGTCAGCCAGGCCAATTGGCTGCCATCGGGCGAGAGGCGCGGCGCACTATAAAAATCGTTGCCACTGGCCAGTACATTTTCGCTGCGCTTGCTGCCGTTGTTGCTGCCATCATGATGATCAATTGGCACCATCACAATGCTGTTCACGCATTGCAGCCCGGCGGCCATATCTAGTTCCCTATGGTCTTCGCGGACTGCAATTAAATTGCCGCGCTGCCAGTCGGCCACATAGTCGGCATAGCGTAGACCGGGGGATTGGGTGACGGCGATCAGCGCCTCGCCATTCACTCGATAAATTTGCTGATCTTTGAAGTTGGTGAAAAACACTTGTCCGGCATCAGCCAGATAAGCCCCGCCGCCGTACTCATGCACCCGCGTACGGGCGTTCATCGGTGCTGGGTTCAACTCCTCGGCCGGTCCGTCTCGCTGCCGAACAATTACATTCCGCCCCGCCTCGCTCGGTCGTGACTCCACCCAATAAAAATCGTCGCCATCCACAGTCGGGCTACCTAGCCCCACCGTCTTGGCGACGATCAAATCACTTGTAATGGGCGACTTCCAAGTTCCAAATGGCGCAGTTTTAGTCATGCCCGAACTTTAGCAGAAGAGTAATGTCACGGCTGCTTTCTGCCCACTGCTCTCCGCCTACTTCTTCCCTGGAGTTCCTTCCATCCGAACATAGAAAATATTGGTCTGCTTAGTCTTCTCGTCCTGCCCGATCATCATAAACAAGGCTGCGCCGCCCTTGCCCGGGCCTTCGCCTTTGCCGAAAATGCAGATTGCGCCACCCAATCCGGCATCGCTTGTGCCGCCGGTGCAGCCCGGCTGATCTTTGCCGTTCCAGCCCGCGCTCACCATTTTCTCATTGGCGTAAAACTTCTGTACTTCTTCTGGGGTTTTGCTGGTTGTAAATGCAATAAAGTCAAAACTGTCCAGTTTGTCACCCTCTGAGTTGGCCGAAGCCTTCATCACGCCCTGCAAGATCAGCTTGGCCGCCAGCGGCATGCCAATGTCAGACTGGGTTGCGCCGTCCAGCGGGGGCACATCAGCCCACAACTTGGTCACAGTGCCGCCTTTGCTGCCGCCCAGCAGCGCTTCCGCTGCGCCACAGCCAGATAGTGTCAACATCGCCGCCAGACCGAATGCAATCATTTTGGTTCGAATATTCATAGTATGCTCTCGTTTCTAGGTCAATTTATTTATTATTTACTGATTTATGAACGATTTACGGTCATACGATCAATACATGAGTTGCTCTATTTGCGCCAATTGAACGTGTCGTCAACCTTATTTCCGGCGAAAGATGCAGATCGCACCTGACCGTTGTGTAACTTACTCCAATTCTGAATACGATACCATCGCTGCCTATGACTCCACCATCCCATCAACTACACTCATGGCTGAATCACATTCAAAAGCATCGCGGCCCATTCCTCGTCGTCACCACCATTTTTATTGGCAGCGCGCTATTGCTACGCGCCCAGGGCCGCCTATGGATCTGTGCCTGCGGGACGGTGCGGCTGTGGGTGGGTGACATCTGGAGCGTCGACAATTCACAGCATCTATTCGACCCTTACACATTCACCCACATTCTGCACGGTTTTATCTTCTACGGCGTGTTAGTGCTGCTACTACCACGCCTGCCCTTGATCTGGCGGTTTTGCCTCACATTGACTGTGGAAGCCGCATGGGAGGTTTTCGAAAATTCCGCCACCATCATCGACCGCTATCGCACCGTCACATTAGCGTTGGGCTACACCGGCGACACGATCATCAACTCGATGACCGACATTTTGGCCTGTGCCTTTGGCTTTTGGTTGGCCCGCCGATTGGGCCCAAAGAAAACCATTCTGTTGTTCTTCGCCACCGAACTATTCCTGCTCGCTTGGATTCGCGATGGTTTGTTGCTGAACATTCTAATGCTGCTCTATCCTGTGCCGGCCATCCAAGCATGGCAAACCGGTCGCTAAACCAATGATCTAGCGGAATTCCAAACGTGGGGCCTGCACATCATTCAAGCGCTCAGCAGACACACCCAGCCAACGCGCCAACGCGTTGGTCATTGCCTGTTCTAATGTCTGGCTCATGAAGCCCCCCAATAGTTGGTCAATCGGTCGTTGATTCTTGAAAATCACCACCCGCGGCTCGCCGGTAATGCCCCCCAACGTCGCGGCCTTGTTGATGGCGTTCTGTTCGTAACCCAATTCATCCACCAACTTGACTTTAAGCGCCTGCCGCCCGGTCATGATTCGGCCGTCGGCCCAGGTCTTGACCTCTTCTTTCGACAATTTTCGGCTATCCGCAACCACCGTCACAAAGTTTTCATAAGTCTCGTCGATGATATCCTGCAACAACTTGCGCTCATCGGCGGTCATCTCACGCGAAGTGCTGCCAATATCTTTGAACTTACCACTCTTGATGGTGTTGTCTTTGATGCCGATGTAGTCATACAGCTCTTGTAGGTTGGTCAGCGACAGAATCACCCCGACTGAGCCGGTAAAGGTGTCCGGATGAGCGACGATATGCTCTGCGCCCATGCTGACATACACGCCGCCGCTGGCTGCGGTCTGCGACATCCAAGCCACCACATGCTTCCCCGCCGATCGGGCGTCCATTAGTGCCTTATAGATCTCATCCGAGGCCACCACGCTGCCGCCTGGGCTGTCTACACGGATCAAGATCGTCTTCACATCGGCATTTTTGGTCGCAGCTTTGATCAACGGCACAATTTGGGTGGAATATGCCCCGCCAGTCGCGGTAAAGGGCGAAATCTCATTGCCCGCCCCGCGTGAGATTGCTCCGTTGATATCGATCATCGCTATCGCCGGGCCACTGATAGGCCCCGACACATATTGTGGGGTGAGCGGCAAGCTCCTGCCCGAGGATGTAGCCGCACTGGAGGCTGACTGCGCACCTGCGATCGAAAACCCGATCAGAGTACTAAAGGTCAACGCCACACAGGCGAAGATCGGCAACCCAAACCCGATCAAGACGCCAACTATGGCCCATAATGCATTACGATTCTTTGGCCCGTCGCTACGCGGCGCACTACTTACAGGTTGTATCTGTTGTATTGGTTCCATTACCCTTAGGTACTACCCGAATTGCCTTAGATTTTTGTTATCCTTGTCCCTGTATTCCCTGACTTTCCCCTGACTCCCCGGAGTAACCTATTGAACTGGCTCGCCCATATTCACCTGTCCCCACCCGATGTTGAGTTTCGTCTTGGCAACGTTCTCGCCGATGTCATCAAGGGTCAAGCCCGTGCTAACCTCGCGCCCGGTATCCTCCGCGGCATCGCCTGCCATCACCTCATCGACAATTTCACTGATGCGCATGAACTTTTTAAGCACAGCCGCCAGCATATCTCGCTGCCCAATCGCAAATTCGCCAGCATTCTGGTCGATATTTTTTACGATCATTTTTTGTCGATGCATTGGCTGGATTACAGTGTCATCCCGCTAAACGACTGCATTGATGAGGTTTATCTATCTTTTGGTGATTACACGCTAACCCATTTGCCCCAAGCCAGCGATTTTGTGCAATACATGATCCAGCAAGACTGGCTGCGCGAATACCAAACTATCGACGGGATTGAGCGCACCCTCGCGCGTGTCTCACGTCGCCTCAAGCGCCCCGGCCTGCTCACCCCCATGCTGGACGAGCTACGCCAGAACAATACTGCTCTCGACGCCGATTTCCGCGCCTTCTATCCACAGTTGCAAGCTCATGTCGCGTTAGCAACGAGATCCTAATCGTCCACGTTTTATTCGTTTATTCGTTGCCCATCCGTTGACACACTTCGGACGCATAATTGCCCTCGTGCGCATCCTTCAAATCACGCATCAGTACCCACCCCATCACATCGGCGGGGTTGAGCTACTTACTCAGCAGCTCTCGCGTGATCTGGCCCAGCGCGGCCATAGTGTGCATGTACTCACCCGTGCCTCGGCCAATCATGGTACATCTGACGAAGACGGCATCACCCTCCATCGCCTACCCGAAGCACCCTCGCCGGCTCAGCGCTTCTTAGCCACTTTTTACGATAACGCCACCTTGCGTGCCTGCGAACGCATTTTGGATGAGGTGCGCCCGGAGGTTGTCCATATCCAGCATTTGATGGGATATCCCACCGCGTTGATCGCCGCTATTCGTAGTCGCAACATTCCGTATCTTGTCTCGTTGCATGACTATTGGTTTGCTTGCGTGAATGCTAACCTCATCACCAATTTTGATGAGCATATTTGCAGTGGCCCTCATGGTATTGCTTGTGGTCGCTGCGCGGCGGCCCGGGCCGCGCGTAGCGTGTCTACGCCGCTCAATGTCGTTGTTGGCGCTGCCCTGACTCCAGCACTCACTTATCGCAACGCCCAGTTGCGCCCTGTGTTACACCATGCCCGCGCTGTGATCGCCAACTCCACGTTTGTCGCGCGCTGGTTACAACAGCAGATGCCTGGGCAGCCAAGTGTTCTCATCGAGTATGGCCTCGATCTCCCTATACACATGCCCACCCAGCGCCAGCCACGTTCCTCGCAGGCGCTGCGCTGCGCCACCATCGGCAGCCTAGCCTATATCAAAGGCTTGCATGTCTTGATCGATGCCTTTAATCAAATGCCTGTCGAAGATCAACTGACCATCGCCGGTAGCCCCAATGCATTTCCTGACTACGCGGCGCAGTTGCAACATGCCGCCACGCATCCGGGCATTTCCTTTGCCGGGGCGCTGAGTCGCCCAGCTGTCTGGCGCTTGCTTGCCCACACCGACGTGGTGGTAGTGCCGTCGCTATGGCACGAGACCGCCTCATTGATTGCCCGCGAAGCCTTGACCTCCGGCTGCTATGTCATCGCTTCCAACACAGGCGCGCTTACCGAATTGATCCAAGCCTATCCAACTCGTGGTGCGCTCGTCCCGCCCAACGAAGTGAACGCGTTGCACCAGGCCCTGATGCGCGCCAAGGACATTCTTCAGCACAACTCACTCTCCCCACTTTCTTGGCGTAACACTCAAGACTACGCGGCTGATATCGAGCAATTTTTGTTAACCTAAAATCAGTTCACTTGGAAAGGTCAACCCTCAACGCAAATGCTTACCCAGCGCTGTCTGTCGTGGTGCTGAACTGGAATGCTGCCCCTGACACATTGGCTTGCGTTGCGCCCATGCTGCAATGGCAAAAGCTGCGTCCACGCATCATTGTGGTCGATAATGCCTCGGCGCCCGCTGATCTGTGTCAGCTTTCTCAGTATCAACATCCAGCACTCAAACTAATTTGTAACACCAGCAATCAGGGATTTGCTGGGGGCAGCAACCGCGGCATGGAATGGGCATTGCGCGAGAATCCAACTCGTCCGATCTTGCTGATAAATAACGACGCCCAAATCGACGAAGCTACCCTCATCACCTTGCTGGATAGCATGCACGCCAACCCAAACATTGGCATGCTGGGTCCATTGCTCTACGCGCCTGGCCTGCCTGAAACTCTAATCTCAGCGGGCAGCAAAGACCCTATGTGGCACATCCACACCTTTGACAAAAGCCTGACTGCCCAGAGTCACGCTGCGCCCCCCCCATGCAAAACTGTGGATTACATTTCTGGTTCGGTGGCTCTGTTGCGCACCGAGGCGGTACAACAGGTCGGCCTGCTGGATGAGGCTTACTTCTTCAACACCGAGATCGCCGACTGGTGTGCCCGTGCCCGAACTCATGGGTGGCAGACCGGCGTACATCTTGGGCTGAAGGCCTACCATAACTTACACCGTTCCTCCGCGCTGCGCAACACGCTCTACACGTATTATGTCATTCGAAATCGTGTTTATTATGTAACGAAGCACGCCAACGGCTGGCGTTGGCCGTTAACGGCCTTCTGGACAGGCTACAGCATGGCGCTGGCTGCCAAATTGCGGTTGGGTGGCCACACCCCACAGGCACAGGCGGTATGGATGGGTGCGTTGGACGGGTTGCAACAGCGTCTTGGCGGCCAGAACGAGCGGATCTTGGCGGCTTGCCAACCCAAAGCTGGGGCCAATCTATGAAAATCCTATATCTGCTGCCCATCTTGCCGCCCAAAATCCCCGAAGCCGAAGCCATCTCGCAAGAAATCGCGTTGCTTCGCCAGCATCACCCTGGCCCGATTGTGCATATCAACCCGAACCAATACTTATCGCACTTGCCCAGCCCGGTTCGCTTGCCCAGGCTGGTGTTTGGTTGGCACCAACTGCGTCAGTTGCGGGCGTTGGCTGCCGATGCTGATGTGTGCCATTTCTACAACCCAGACCCATATCCCTTCAGCATCTTGAAATGGCTGGGCAAACCGGTGGTGTATTCGCTAACTGGCAGTCTAGGTCACACCTTCGATCGAGCCTACTTTGCCAAAATGGACGCGATCACTACTTTGAACCCTGTCGACCTAGCGCACCTGCAACAACGCGGTTTTACGAATATCTTTCTAGCCACGCCATCCGTCGATCTGACCCGTTTCACCCATACCGTGCTGCCATTGCAACCCGATGGCCCCATCCATTTGATGATGGCGTCTGCCCCTTGGACATTGGCGCAGTTTCGCAGCAAAGGCGTGGACGCGTTGCTCGCAGCTGCCCAACAAAACCCACGTCTGCATATTACCTTCCTGTGGCGTGGTCACCTATTTGCGGAGATGCAGCAGCGTGTCACCCAAGCCAATCTCCAATCTCGAATCGCAGTAATCGATGGCGCAGTCGATGTCAACGCGGTGTTGGCCAAGGTGCATGCCAGTATCGTGCTGGCCGAAGGCGCACAAATTGTCAAAGCTTACCCACAATCGCTCTTGGATTCGCTGGCCGCTGGTAAGCCGACCTTGGTCAGCCGCGTCATCCCGTTTGCCGACTATGTTACCCAGCATGGATGTGGCCAAGTGATCGAGACGGTCAGCGCCTCAGCAGTGCTGCAATCGCTAGTCGCCCTCGAGGCGAATTACGCTGAACAGGCGTCAGCCGCGCTGGCCGTGGCGCAAACAGATTTCTCCCCGACCCAGACGGTGGCTGCGTTTACCACAGCTTATCAACACGCAACCGGGGGTTTATGAACATTTTGCACGTGGTTCATGCCTATACGCCGTCTGTCGGCGGCTCGCAGGTGCTGATCCAACGGGTGTCCGAGACGCTGGTGCAGCAATATGGTCACCAGGTTAGCGTGCTCACCAGCACCGCTCGGACAATTGAGCACTTCACTGATCCACGCGTGCCAGGATTGCTGCCAGGTGAAGAAGAAATCAATCGCGTGTCAGTACGACGGCTAGCAGTTCAAAATCGACTGGGCCCAGCGTGGCGCATTTTGGCGGGAGTGGCATATCGCTTGCACCTCCCCGGCAACGGCTGGCTGCGGACTGCCGAAAATGGCCCGTGGTTGCGTGGGCTAGCTCAGGCCATACGTGTCAGTCAGGCCGATGTAGTGCTGGCGGCCACCTTCCCCCTCAAGCATATGTACGACACCCTGGCAGCCACGCGGCGTATCGGCAAGCCGATTGTGTTGTTGGGCGCGCTGCATCTGGCTGATAGATGGGGCTATGACCGACCCATGATCTATCGGGCCATCCGAGCCGCTGATGCCTATATCGCGCTCAGTGGCCACGAGCGTGACGTATTGGTCGA
>JANMVQ010000195.1:0-30261 GCA_031392845.1 Chloroflexota bacterium | reverse complement strand
GAGACGCGAAATTTCGCGTCTCTACTAATGTTGCGTCTCTACTAATGTTGCGCAAAATTGCAATAATGGGTGTCTGAATCGAAATGAATGTACCTGTGTTTATTGCAATTCTGCTTGACAATGAGACGGTCTGTCTTAGATAATCACTTTTAAGGTTCTTTCGATTGCCCCATCCGGGCATAAACCAAGCCAGAGTTATTGTTAGCCATTCTTTCTATTTAGTGATCCCTGTTTAGGGAGGAGACCTCAAATACATGCATACCCATAAGCTATATCAAGTGTTGGGAGTTGCGGCCATTGCGAGCATGGTGATGGCAGCCTGCCAAGCCGGCCCCGCCGCAAACCAAAAACCCATCGTGCAGACCGTCGTGGTCGAAGTGACCAAGGAAGTTGATAAACCCGTCATACAGACCGTGGTGGTCGAAAAAGCCGCGCCCGCTGCGCCGACGGTTGCGCCCAAGGCCGAGTGGACTTCACCGCATCCAGTTTTGGGCGACCTGAAAGTGCGCCAGGCGATTGCGCAGTGTACCAATCGCAATGAACTGATTCAAGTGTCTTATCCGTTCCTGTCGGCTGAAGAGCAGGGCAAACTGATCATGGACACTTGGATTCCGAAATCCTCGCCGTTTTACGCCCAGCCCAGCATTGAATACACCTACGACATCACCAAGGCTGGCGCATTGCTCGACGAAGCGGGTTGGAAGTTGCCCGATGGTGGCAACGTACGCGCCAATGCAAACGGCGACCCGATGATCATCCGCTTTACGACGACGAATGCACAGTTCCGCCAGACCTGGGCCGCCGTATTTGAGAAGCAAATGGCCAAGTGCGGCATTGTGATTCAGCGCTCGCACGTCCCCGGCAGCATTTGGTTTGGCAGCAACTCCGGTCTACGCCGCCGGGATTTTGATCTAGGCGCATTTGCCTGGGTGGGCGAGCCAGATCCGGGTGGCACGGCCCTGTATTCCTGCGACAAGATTCCAACCCCGGCCAATAACTGGGAAGGTCAGAACTATATGGGCTGGTGCAATGAAGCAGCCAGCAGCGCTATCAAGAACGCCAACAACACCCTCAACACTGAGGAGCGCAAAAAGTTCTTCGCCACCGTGCAGGATGAGTTCGCCAAGGACATGATCAGCTTGCCGATCTTCCAGCGGGCAGAGGCCGGCGCCTTTAGTAAGAAAATCAAGGGTGTGAAGTTCAACCCAACCGAATACTACAGCGCCAGCGCTGACCAGTGGTCCGGCAAAGACACCATGGTATTAGCCTTCACACAGGAGCCCGCCTCGATGTTCTCGCTGGTCGAGAGTGCCGCCGTGCAGCGCACTGCATCTCAATTGGTCTCTGGAGTTTCTGAGACCAAATATGACTACGGCTATCAACCTGTTGCTTTTGAAGGCGATAAATTCCCAACCTTTGAGAACGGTGGCGCGACCAACACGGAAGTTGACCTGAAAGATGGCGACAAGTTTGTTGGCACCGATGGCACCGTGTATGCCCTGAAGGGTGGCAAAGTGGTGGGCCTGAAGGATGGCGTCGCGGGTGACGAAGAGGCCAAAGACATCAAAGTGAAGAGTCTGAAGGGTGACGACGCTGCCGCTGCGGTCGGTGCCAAGTCTCCGCAGATTGTGGTGACCTATAAATATAAAGCCGACAAGTGGAGCGATGGCAACCCAGTCGTGAAGGCCGACCGCGAGTTGGCTTACAAAGTTGACTGCGACCGCACCTCTGGCGCACAGACTTATGACTTCTGCGACAAAATTGCCAAAGCGGATTTCCCTGATGACAACACCGTGATTGTGACATTGGTGCCGGGTTATCAGGCCCCGTTCTATTATCTCAACGCCATTGGCACATATCCTGCACATCAGGTGATCAACAGCGAAGGCGCCTACAAAGGCAAGACCTTGGCCGAAGTTACGCCAAAGGATTTCGCCACCCTGCCAGAAATCGCCGAAACCCCGCTGGGCAGTGGCCCGTTCATTCTGAAGAGCTGGGAGAAGGGTCAGCGCATGACCTTTGAAGTTAACCCCAACTATCAGGGTGCTAGCAAGCCTAAGGTCAAGAAGATTGTGGTGCAGTTCTATGCTGACACTACCGGCGCAGTTGCTGCCTTACTGAACGGTGAGGCTGATGTGGTTGGTACCGAGACCCTCGGGGCAGGCACTGAAGTGGAAACCGTGTTGAAGGCCGCCAAAGAGGGTAAGGCCATCGATGTGTTTACTCAAGCGACCCCGACTTGGGAGCATGTCGACTTCAATCTGAATGTTAAGTAAGATTAAGTAAGATTAAGTAAGATATTGTCTCGATTACCCTAGGGTTTTCGTCTGAATACCTTAGGTTTTTCCGCGAATCACGCTAATTCTCGCGAATTTATTAGCGCAGATTCGCGTGATTCGCGGAAAACAGCAAAACGCTAAGGTAATCGGGGTTTTCGTTTACTCATTTTGAAAATAGAGGCTTTAGCCGATTAGTCAGCTAAAGCCTCTATTTCTATACTGCACCAACCGTTTGTTCATAATTTGCCTTGATGTTGATAACGTAGAGACGCAAAATTTTGCGTCTCTACAATCCCCAAATGGTGGCCAAACGGTTGTTACAGTAAAGAAAAGACGCGAAAATTCGCGTCTCTACAGACGGTGAACCATGATTAATTTTTTGATTCGGCGGATAGTGCAAATCTTTGCGATCACGTTTCTAGTCTGTCTGGCATCGTATCTTCTGTTTTACAACGCACCCGGTGGCCCGCTACAACAATTGGCCGAACTCAACCAGGGCGGTAAGAATACGCTTGACCCTGGCGCAATCGAACGCGTCATGAAGCGGTTCGATCTAGATCTGTACAACCTGCCGCGCTTTATGCGCTGGCTGACCGGGTATCCGCGCGATGCAATTCAGGTCGGCAGCTTGTATTTGAATTGGCAGGTGGGTTGCGCGCAACCGGCTGAGGAAGGCACAAAAGTGCAGCTGAAATATGCGGATGGCAGGGTGGTGGAGTCAGACTGCCTCAAGCCAGTCTTCATGTCCGATTTGCCGGACCAAATCCGTCGCAACACTCAGGGCATTATTCGCGGCGATTTTGGCCTGTCGCAGCAGATTGCGCGTGACCGCCCAGTGATGGGATTGATCCAATCGCGGCTCGGCCCGACATTGCTATTGATGGGCTTGGCCAACCTGTTTGCGCTGCTGATCGCAGTACCGATTGGCATTTATTCGGCAGTCAAGCAGTACTCGCGCTTTGATTACGCCATGACTTCGATGACGTTTTTCTTCTCGGCCATGCCTACCTTGCTGCTAGGGATTTATGGCATCTTATTTTTTGCCATAACGGCCAAAGGCCTGGGGTTGCCGTTCTTACCCGCCCAATTGGCTTCTTCAAATGCCGATACGCTGGTGCCGGTGTTAGGGTTGGTTGTGGCCGACAGTGTGGGTGATCGCATCTGGCATTTGGTGTTGCCGGTGGCGGTGTTGACCCTGGTGAGTCTGTCCAGCTGGAGCCGTTTTATCCGCTCCAGCATGTTGGAGGTGCTCAAGCAGGATTATGTGCGCACCGCCCGTGCCAAAGGCCTGAAAGAGCGGTTGGTGATCATTCGGCATGCCCTGCGCAACAGCTTGATCCCGTTTGTCACCCTGATTACCGGAGTCATTCCGGATCTATTTGGGGGCGCCATCGTGACTGAAAGTATTTTTAGCTGGCCCGGTCTGGGGCGGCTATTTGTTGATGCCTTGGGGCGCAGTGATTATCCGGTCTCGATGGCCACGTTGTTGATTTCTACCGTGCTGATCTTGTTCAGCTTTTTGTTGACGGATGTGTTGTATACCGTGGTGGATCCGCGCATTCGTGTCTCGTGATTGAGGTTCTTCTGAGTAAAACGGTATAAACCACGAATCACACGAATCTTCACGAATGATTCGTGTGAATTCGTGTGATTCGTGGTTCATTTCTCGACAAATGCGGGAGAGCCTTGATTGACTGATCGCGGTTTGTATAAAATTATGGCAAGCACATCGACACTACCCAGGCCTAATTCTGCTGCGCGGGCAGAAGGGCTGAATACACTGCAGGCCGAGAGCCAATGGGCGCTGGTTTGGCGGCGGTTTCGCAAGCATCGGCTGGCGATGATCTCGGCGGCCCTATTGTTGGTCGTCTTGCTGTCGTCATTGCTGGCTGTGTTTATCGCCCCGTTTGAGCGGGATCATCAAAACGTTAATTCGATCGAGCGTTTTGCCAAGCCATTTTCGAGAGAAATCGACACTGGACGTATCCATTTTGTGGGCACTGATGAGATTGGTAGGGACAACTTCACCCGGCTCTTATACGGCGGACGGGTTTCGCTCACGGTTGCCGTGTCGGTTGCGGTGTGCAGCGCCATCATCGGCATGACAGTAGGGTCGATGGCGGGCTATTACCGGGGCATCATCGATACACTATTAATGCGGTTTCTGGACTTTATGGCCAGTATTCCCGCTCTGACCGTGCTGCTGATTCTGACGGCCATTCTGATCCGCGATCCCAACCTGCTGCCGTATCCACGCTGGATAATTAATCTCACGACCCAGATCATGGGCTTTGACTTTATCCGCGGTCGGGACGAGTCGCGTTCGGTGTTGACTGTAATTCTTGTACTAACGCTCTTTGGCTGGACCAGCATTGCCCGGTTGATGCGTGGCATGGTGCTGTCCATTCGCGAGCGCGAGTTTATCGAGTCGGCGCGTGCGCTAGGCGAAAACAGCCTGGCGATTATTTTGCGCCATGTGGTACCCAATTCACTGGCGCCGATTATTGTGGCCTTTACCCAGAGTTTAGCCAGTGCGTTCGCGGTGGAAACAGTAATTAGCTTTATTGGATATGGCGTGCAGGAGCCTACGCCGACCTGGGGCAATATGATGCGCATTGCCGAGAATAATGTCTTTGACCATGGCTGGATGGCGCTGTATTTTGGTATTCCCATCCTGATCTGCTCACTGGCGTTTAATTTTATCGGGGATGGCCTGCGCGATGCGCTAGACCCACGGCAGAGATTGTAGGAGCCGAAAAATGCTAAATAAAACCAACTAAGTTCTACGGTTTTGACACCTACGGCAAAATGCCGTATTTCAGCAGCTTCTGCGTTGATCGTAAGCCATTTTAACTTGTTGGTTTTATTTAGTAGAATTTATCGATGTATGGAAGCACTTGCCCATAAGCCCACTCGATCACTCCAGTTAGATGAACCTACTTGGGATATCGCGTATCTCTTCCCCCGCCAGGGGCAGTGGACTATTGCGGAGTACCTTGAGTTAGAAGGTCGAAACAATCGCCACATTGAGTTTTCTGCCGGGCGCATTGAGATTTTACCTATGCCAACCGCATTGCATCAAATTTTTCTACAGAATCTGTATCGGCTGTTGTTTGAATATGTGCGCAAGCATTTGAAAGGGGCGCGTCTATTGGTTGCACCCCATCCAGTGCGTCTGTCTGGGGAGCAGTTTTTTGAGCCAGATATATTGTTGCTGTTGCCCAATCATTTGGATCGCGCGTATGACCAATTCACCGATACACCCGATCTGGTTGTAGAAATTGTCTCAGCGGGCAATCGGAAATATGATCTCGTCACCAAACGCGCGGTCTATGCCGAAGCGGGAATTGTGGAATACTGGATCGTTGATCCGCAGGCCAAGTCGATCACTGTTCTGATGCTATCCAGCAGTCAATATGATGAACACGGTGTCTTTCTCAAAGGCGAGATCGTTACCTCTTCGCTTTTGTCCGGCTTTGCTGTGGCAGTTGATGATATTTTGAACACAGATCCGGAGTTTTGACGATTTGCAACCGTATCAGCGCTGACCCACCCGAGTAGTTAATGTAGATGACCTGTGGCGATCTGTTGCGCGGTAATGCCGATTTGCAGTTTTGCCAGCTATACGAAATAATAAGCTCATATATACCTAGAGGAGTTTTGACAATTCGAATCTGATGAGTACAGCTACTGCACCGATTTCCTCGCCTCCGGCAAATGGCAAGACCGGCACGAAAGGCGATTTGATGATTGATATTCAGGGCCTGAAAACATACTTCTACACCGAGGACGGCGTGGTGAAGGCGGTCGATGGCGTAGATTTGTACATCAAACGTGGCGAGACGCTGGGCGTGGTAGGCGAATCAGGTTGTGGTAAAAGTGTAACGGCGCTCTCGGTGATGCGCCTGGTTGGCCCGCCCGGAAAGATCACTGAAGGCAAGATCATGTTTGACGGGAAAAATCTGCTCGAGTTGCCCGAACGTGACATGACCAAGATTCGCGGCAACCGCATCTCAATGATCTTTCAGCAACCAACGTCGTGTTTGAACCCGGTGTTTAAGATCGGCGACCAAATCGCCGAAGTGTTGAATATTCACCAGAGCCTAGGGCGCGAGGCGGGCTGGCAGCGCGCTGTAGAGTTGTTGCGTATGGTCGGCATCCCGGAGCCGGAGAAGCGCTCACATGCCTATCCGCACGAAATTTCGGGCGGTCAAGCCCAGCGTGTGATGATCGCTATGGCGTTGGCGTGTGTGCCCGAATTGCTCATCGCCGATGAGCCTACGACTGCGCTCGATGTGACGATTCAAGCGCAGATCATCGACTTGATGCTCGACCTGCGTGAAAAGACCGGCACGTCGATTCTGATGATTACCCATGACTTGGGTGTGGTTGCTGAGATGTGTGAACGGGTGGTGGTGATGTATGCTGGCCAAGTGGTCGAACAGGCGGATGTCAAAGAGCTGTTCGCCCACCCATTACACCCGTATACACAGGGCTTGATCGGCTCGATTCCTATTTTGGGCCAGATTCGTGAGCGTTTGGATGTGATCCCGGGTACTGTGCCCAATCTACTCAACCCACCGCCCGGTTGCCGCTTTGAGCCACGTTGCCAAGTGTGCGACGGTGCCGCCCGCGAACGCTGCAAAGTCGAACTGCCACCGCTACGTGAAATCAAGCCTGGCCACTGGGTGCGCACGTGGCTATACGACTAGACACAATTAAAAATGCAAAATGACAAATTAAAAAAGAGTCTCGATTGTCCGAAAACCCTTTTTTAATTCTGCCTTTTTAATTTTCAATTTTTACTTTATATGACAAACGGAATCGCAAGCCACACAAATACGACTGACTTGGTTCAAGTTCAAAGTCTCGTCAAGTATTTTCCGATCAAAGGCGGTTTATTACAGCGCACTGTGGCCCACGTCAAAGCTGTTGACAATGTGTCGTTCAGCGTCAAGCAGGGCGAGACCTTAGGTTTGGTGGGCGAGTCGGGCTGCGGCAAAACCACCATTGGCCGCACCATCTTGCGGCTAACCCCGGCCACCAGCGGCAGCGTGGTATTCCAGGGTAAAGATGTCTTTCAGCAGAATGGCAGGCAAATGAAGGCCCTGCGCAAAGACATGCAGATTATTTTCCAAGACCCATATTCCTCGCTCGACCCGCGCATGCCAGTGGGCGAAAGCATCGGCGAAGGTCTGTTGGTACACGGTATGGGCAACAGCAAGGAGCGCAACCAAGTCGTGATTGAGATGTTGCGCAAAGTCGGGCTGGAAGACTATCACGCCCGACGTTACCCGCACGAGTTCTCCGGTGGCCAGCGTCAGCGCATCGGCATTGCTCGCGCGCTGGCTCTCAAGCCAAAGTTCATCGTGTGCGATGAGCCGGTCTCGGCCCTAGACGTGTCGATTCAGTCGCAGGTTTTGAACATTCTCAAGGATTTGCAGGGTGAATTTGGCCTGACCTATCTGTTTATTGCGCACAATCTTGCGGTCGTCGAACATATTAGCGATCGCGTGGGCGTCATGTACTTAGGCAAGTTGGTGGAGCTGACCAATCGGCAGGATTTGTTTGCCGACCCGCTCCACCCGTATACCAAGGCACTGCTCTCGGCCATCCCAGTGCCCGACCCAACAATTAAACGCGAGCGCATCATCCTGCAGGGCGATGTGCCCAGCCCGATCAACCCACCCAAAGGTTGCCGCTTCCACACCCGCTGCCCAGTCGCCATCGACATATGCAAAGTTGAAGAGCCGCCGCTTGAGCAACTCAAGCCCGATCATTACGTCGCCTGTCACGTGGCCAAACAACAGGTGATGGAGGCGCAGAGCGTGGGGCGCGGGGCGTAAGGCGAAGGGCGAAAAGCGTGAGGCTAAGAACTTCTTACGCTTTTCGCCGCACGCTTTTCGCTATTGCCCGTTTATCCACTTTTCTGGCTGGTTCATCATGATAGTCAGTTGACTGCACACATGATCATATTGATCAGTCAATTTGTCGCAGGTCGATTGATCGACGTAGCCAAAGCGATGTGAAAACTCCAGCCAGATTTGCACTTCAGTTGCTTCTGCATCCGCATCACTCAGCTTGCTGATAAAGCTTTTCTCGTAGCGTCTTTTTCGCCATGCTTCACCGATATTGGCGCACATCGACCGCGAGCTTCTTCGAATCTGATCGGTCAGACCATACCGTTCTTCACTAGGAAATTTTGCTGTGAGTAGATGGATCTCGGAAGCTGATTCGAAGGCCAGTTTATAGACGCGTAATTCTCTATGACTTTTGACGACCATGCGTCATTTATCGCTCACAAGACACTCTTTGCACAGCCGCCAAAGTCGCAGTTTTACATCGCCTTTCGCCCTACGCCCTTCGCTTCACGCTCCTACGCCCCGCATTCCGCCAGAAACCGCACACCCGCTTCAATTGCCTTCTCCCAGCATTCAACTGCGTAGCGCTCATTGGGCGAATGCACGTTGTCGTCGTTCAGGCCGAAGCCGAGCAAAATCACTGGCTTGTGCAGCACCCGTTGGAAGTCGCCAACCACGGGAATTGAGCCGCCTTCTAGCTCGAAGATGGGCGGGTTGCCATAGGTCGATTCGGCGGCGCGTGACGCTGCTGCGACATACGGCGAATCGCGATCGACCAGCACGCCCGGCGCGCCCTCGGAGTATTGCTCCACCTCGACTGTGCAGCCCGGAGGGGCCACTTGTTTGATGTAGTTCGCCACCAGCGCATGAATTTTCTGCGGTTTCATGTTCGGCACCAGCCGACAAGTGATCTTGCAATGGGCAGTTGCCGGAATAATTGTCTTGCTGCCGGGGCCGGTGTAGCCGCTCCACATGCCGTTGATCTCCAGCGTTGGGCGACCGCCTTTGCGCTCATTGACGGCGAACGCGGGATCGCCAAACAGCGTTTGGGCACCCGTCTCAGCCAGCACTTCTTTCTCACCATACGGGATACGGGCCAATTCGGCGCGCTCCGCGGCATCCATCACCCGCACATCATCGTAATAGCCTGGGATGGCCACCCGGCCGAGTTCATCCTTCAGCTTGGCGATGATCTGCGCCAGCGCCACCGCCGGGTTCTGCACGTTGCCGCCGTAGCTGCCGCTATGCACATCTTTCGCCAATGATGTCACCGTGACTTCCATTTTGGTCAACCCGCGCAAACCGTAGGTGAGCGAGGGCTGGGTGAGCGTGAGCAACGCGCCATCGCTGATCATGACAGCATCACAGTTGAGCAGTGCTTGCTGCTGCTCGACAAACTTGCCGAGATTCGGACCCCCGATTTCTTCTTCGCCCTCGATCAGCAATTTAACATTGACCGGCAATGCGCCAGCGCTTTTGAGATACGATTCAATTGCCTTAATATGCGCAAAATGCTGCCCTTTGTTGTCGTTCGATCCGCGTGCGTAAATATAGCCATCCCGAATTTCGGCCTTAAATGGATCGCTGTGCCAGAGTTCAAAGGGTTCCGGTGGCTGCACGTCATAATGCCCGTAGATCAAGATCGTAGGCTTGTCAGCGCCGGCCTTCAACCAATCGGCATACACCACTGGGTGACCGCCGGTTTCCATGACTTGAGCGCGCAGGCCAAGCCGTTGCAAATGCTGTTGCAGCCATTCTGCGGTATGACGAATGTCTGCCGCATGCGCAGGCTGGGCGCTGACACTGGGGAAAGACAAGTGGGTGAAGAAATCGGCCAGAAATTCGGCGCGGTGCGCGCGGGCATACTCAAGGGCTTGATCCAACATACATCGATTGTAGATGCAACTAAAATCAGCACATGCAACGGAAATCCCTTCTTTCGTCATTCACGCATTCGACAATACGTTCAATTAATTACACGCACTACACGCATTTTTTATTGCTCGCCGCGTTACTCTTGGCGCTCTGGCCGGCATCGGCCCGTGCTCAGTCTAGCAACCAGCGCTTCTTCGCCCTCGCAGCCCCGTTTCCAACTGTCACGGATGATCTGCCGTTTGCGGCGCTTAAAGCACACTGGCTAGGCGATGGTACGGCGCTGGGTGAGTATTTCCCCAATACGAAAATCCTGGTATTGCGCAACGATGTGGATGCCTTGAAGCCGGTTTTGGGTGAGCCCGGCACCACGGTGCGAATCATCGATGGCAGCTATTCCGATCTAGTGACACAAGCGTGGACCATTCGTCCCGGTGTCTTGACCCTGCTGCCCTTCGACCAGCTTGAAACGCGTTGGAAACTGATACATGTCGATGGGGTGAACCTCTTCGACAAACAAGCGAAAGTCGATGGCTACCCGCTTATGACATCTGGTGCATCCAACCGCGACACCAATAGGATGACCGTGGTCGCCATGACTGGCGTAACCGCGCTCGTGCGTGGCACTGCCGTGATGATGGAGAAAAAAGGCATCACCTATCCAGGCGCGGCAATTCGCGATTGGCTGTTGACCGCCGATATTACCCACATTAGTAACGAGGTTTCATTTTGGGACAAGTGCCCCAAACCTACGTTCAACGATGGCGTGACGATGTGCTCCAATCCTAAATATATTGAGCTGCTCAAATATGTCGGGACCGATGTGATTGACCTGACCGGCAATCATTTGTGGGACCGCGGCTCCGATAAGCTATCTACCACGCTGAAGATGTATGAGGATTTGGGCTGGCCGTATTTCGGGGGTGGCAAAAATGCGCAGACGGCGCTCGACCCAGTCAAGATGACTGTGCAGGGCAACAAGATCGCTTTTATCGGCTGCAATTGGTTTGGTAGTAATTGGGCCCGTGACGATACACCGGGTTCTGCCCGCTGCGGCAGCAAAAGCCCGCACGATTTAGATTTAATCACGGCTGGCATCAAGAAACTTGTGGCCGAAGGTTATCTGGTGATCGCCACGCTGCAATATCTGGAGCTATACGACTACAAGGCCTCCCCCCAGCAAATCCGTGATTTTCATGCAGTTCGTGAGGCAGGTGCGTTAGTCGTCAACGGCAGTCAGGGCCATCATATTCAAGGGTTTGATGTGTCGGACAAAGGATTTGTCCACTACGGCACTGGCAACCTTTTCTTTGGCGATCAATACGATGTCGGCACGCACCAGACATTTGTAGACCGGCATGTGTTTTACAACGGCAAATATTTGGGCGTGGATTTGCGCTCAGCATTTATCCGCGATTTCTCGCAACCGCAGCCGATGAATGAAGCCGAGCGCAGCAAGTTGTTGCGCACGCTCTTTAAGGCCAGCGGCTATTGACTTTTATTGTTTCTTCGCCACAAACTCAAACGCCACTCCGATTTCGTCGGTGACATCAGCTACGCCTGGAACGCTGGGTATGGACAATTCAAATGCGGTGCGGGTAATCGTCGCGCGCGCCAGCCCGCTGATTTCAGTCGAGCCTTTTGGGGTGACACTTAACGCAAAGGTTACCGGTTGCACCACATTTCGAATTTTCATGTCGCCGGTGACGGTGAAACTGATCGTGGCACCATCCTGCACCTGAGCCGGCAACCCCTCGATCTGAGTGGGCATAAATGTAATGAACTGATAGTCGTCCTGCGAGGACTCTAGAATAAACGTGCGGATCGTTCGGTCGCGCATTTCTTCATCGGTGTGCAAATCGCGTGCGTTTATGCGAATCCACCCAATCTGTGTGCTGGCCGAGTTGCCCACAGTAATGGTGATGACACCTTGGACATCCGACGTTTGCCCCACCACGTTTTTTGGATCGCCAAACAGCGATTCATTAATCGAAAAGCGTGCCACAGTCTGGGCCGGATCAATCACAAAAACGACTGGTGCTGCTGCAACCGTTGGTATAGCAGTTGGAGTGGCCTCAGACTGAGTGGGCGTAGCTGCTGGCAGGGCGGTTGCCGTTGCAGTGGGCACTAGTAGCGTGGCTGTTGGTGGCGCAACTGTGGAAGTTGCGGGCGAAGGTGCCGTAGCGCTAGGAATAACTGGGGCTGCCGTCTGTTGCGGTGCCGTCGCACGGGCGCAGCTGCTTAGGAGCAGGCTCAACAGCAAGATCAAAACCGATTTCTGTGTGCACAGTTTCAAAGCCATAGGATTCACTGAAATAGGCAGGAGGCGACCCATCTGGGCCGCCTCCTGTGTTGTTTGATTTTGAATGCGAACGCGGACGGTTATTTCACCTTAATGACAGCGCCCTTACCGTCTTTATCGCCTGCGCTCATCACGCTGACCACGATGCTGCCATCCTTCGGATTTTGCGCCAAGCCATAGGGTAAGGGTAGGCCGTCCATCACGGTCTCTGGGCCATTCTTGCCGATCTTGACCACTTTGCCAGACAGTGGCTTGGGGCCTTTGTCGCCAAACTCGGCGTACTGGGCGGCATAGATGTCGCCCTCTTTGGTGACCAACACATCGGTCACCATCGTCAGGCCCTCATACTTCTGCTTCAGTTTGCCACCGGACCAGCGCTCGATGCGGGCTGAACCTGTTTTGAACGGGAAGCCGGTCAACATACCGACATAGATGTCGCCATCGGGGCCAATCGCCACGCTGGCTGAAACTGGATTGTCCTTAATGTCCCATTTGGCCACAAGCTTCATCCCTGTCTTCTCGGTCCAGCTCCACAACACATTGGCACTGGCATCGGCGATATAGAGCGTGCCATCTTTGGCGAGCGCCAGATCGGTCGGGTTGGAGAATGCATCATCCGGGCTGGGCTGTTTTGCCTCAATCGCCGGAGTCCAGGTGTCGACCAACTTCTTGATGCGGTGGGTCTTGCGGTCGATCTGGGCCAAGTGATGGAATAACGGGAAAGTGACGCCCTTCAGATCCGGGCCATACTCAATCCCAATCCAATAGGAATCCGCAGTGACATACAGGCTGGATGCCCCGGCGAAATTGGGCGCGCCCCCGGTAGCGGTGCTGGGCAGGCCTTCCAGAGCGATGCTCTGCTTGCCACTGGCATCCACCATCGAGATACGGCTGGTCAACCCGGCTTGCACAGTCCGGGTGGCGACTGTGCTGAGGGTAGCATCGCCACCGATACCGGCCTCAGCGATGAACAACACGCCATCCTTGTCATAAAACAACTGGCGTGGTTGGCGCAGACCGGATGCAATGATGGTCTTGCCTTTGAGTGGATCTGGCGCAGCCGTGGCTGGCGCCGATGTAGCTGTGGCCGCCGGCGCCGCTGCGGCCTTGGCCGGGGTGGGTGTGGCGGTGGCGGATTGAGCCATCGCGGTCAGCGGAGCGGATGACAGCATTACCTGAAACCCGGCCATAATCAACGTGCTAATACCTGCATATGAAATAACCGAAACAATTTTTGAGCGTTTTTGCATGACTAATGCCTCCAATGTCAAAAACGCATCTATCTTACGAACTGGACGTCTCGTTATTTAGAGTTTGATGTGTGTTACCTGAAATTAAGCCAAAAATTGGGATATTACAGGGTACATAGCGCGAGCAAAGCGCGCCACCCACCAAACCAGTAGTGAATTTGATGGCCAGATTGTTTGGCAACCCATTTGTTGGGCAATCTAAAGCAGTCACGTGATAGACCCGATTGTTAAGCCCGCCATTGATCTTTTGGATATGCCAACCAGTGCCAAAAGGCTGAGTTAAAACCCAATGGGAGTTCCGCACAATGGCTGACAAGTGCTTCGATAGTCATTGTCAAAGTTGTAAGGAACATCACAACTATTGCATGACTGATAGCCTATTTTTACAATACTTATACAAAACCAAACCAATAGTTGCGGGATAGGTTTAGACAATTCTAGGACAAAGGATGTAATGCTTAGCCAGCTTTAGACTGAAATTGTAAACATTTCGCTAACAAGGTTGCATTTGGCTACATCCTTAGCATGCAATCCACAACAAAAGTGCAACATACCTATCGGGCGATAGATATGGAGCGGTCTATATCTATGGTCGGACACGAAGCAGCATTAGACCTACGTGAATAGTAGGCACTGCTAGTCGTTCTTTGTTAGCAGCCTACAAATCGTTATTACTTCTCAAGTTGTAGCCATAGTTTAAAAGTTCACTGGTTAAATTTTTATTTTGACAATGATGCAGCATCACCTTTCACATCCTTCCCACTCTTCATATCGCCGAACATTCCTTCGGTTGATTCTCGTTATCGCCCAAGTATGTTCTTCGTTTGGGTTGGCGGCAGCTCTGACCTTGCAACCAACAAGCATGGCTTTTGCCGCAGGCACAGGCGTTTCCACTCTGGTTTCCAAAAGTCCCAGCAAAACCACAGTGTTGAGCGGCGAGACTTTTCGCTACAAAATCAAATTTACTTGTAGCGGGAACACTGCGGCGGAGACCTGCGACAACGTGGTTATTACCGACACGATTGCCTCACAGTTCTCCAATGCACCGAGTGATGTGGTGTTGGATGGCCCTGCAACGGTGCTGGCCAGTTCGTCATTCGATCCGGCCAGCCGGGTGGTGACATGGACCTTGAAGTCCAGCGTTGAACCGGGCACAGCGGCCGAACTGGGCGTGTCACTCAAGTTCCCTAACGGGCCTACCCCAAACAGCACCACGGTGACCAACACTGCGAATGGCCGCAACTCGGCCGGGCCGTTGGTCTCCGTTTCGGCAGCCCCAGTTACCGCTCAGGCCGCTGATCACATGACCTTCATCAAGTCGATAGGTATCCCTACGTCGACTCTACCGTTGGATGCACCGGTGCCGTTTAACTTGCTGATTTGTCCAACTGGCGAATTGGGCTCATTGAATGCACAGAATGTCTCGTTTACCGAGTATTTGCCCACGGGTTCGACTTACGTGACTGGCACGGCCAGCCCAACGCCGACGGCGATCACCAGTAACACGCTGACTTGGTCTCCAGCCGCCTTTAGCACCCCCGATGTCAGTGCCACAGGGTCTTGCCGCCGCGTGCGTTTTCGCCTCATTTTCCCCAACGGGGCTTATAACCTGGGCGACACCAATGTCAACACCGCAACTGTGACCTATACACCGGTTGGGTTGACTGTGAAGACGTTGACCGCCAGCGTGCCGTTGACCATCGGCTTGCCCGTGGCTGATCCCGAAATCCACAAAACTGGTGCCGGTGAAACATCCATCGGCAGCAACAGTTTGATCTACTACAACATGTCGGTGATTAACAATGGCAATACTGACTTGCTGAATTATGTGGTGACAGATACCCTGCCGGGCAATTTTCAAACCGAAGCAATTGTGCGCCCGGCGTTGGTTGATCCTGATACCGAGATTACTACAACGGTGGGTGCCACAGTCACATTCTGGACTAAAAATGGAACTTGTCCAAGCGGTGGCGCATTCACGTTTAGCGGATATCCGTGTGTAATTCCCGCTGCCGATATAGGACAAACCTTCCGGGTATACACCAATAACCCCTATCCCAGCGTCAATCCGTTTGCATCAAACCCATTGTTGAACCTGACTGCTGGCAATGTCATCACCCAGGTTGTTTGGACATGGAAGGCGATCCCGGCAGGCTATCACTACGACGGGGCCAGTGTGATCGGCAACTACAAGACACCGGGTTGGGATGGCAGCACTTTTGCAATTGGCAGCATCATCACCAATGTCTATGGTTCCCAATCTGACAACGCTCCCTCGACTACTGTTACAGCCACAACCGTCGTTGTGACCGGCACATCGTTCCCGGTGGTCAACAAGAGCGTGCTGAATGGCAGCTCAGTGATCCCACTGGATCTGGTGACCTTCCGCCTCAGTTTGACCAACAGCCCACAGGCGGCGCAGTCGATCACTGCGCCGATGATGGCCGATCTGCTCCCGCCGGAACTGGACTTTGTCAGTTTTACCCCATGGCAGAACGATGGCACCCAGACCAGCAGCGGCGTTTATCAAATCAGCGGTTTTGGTGCATCGCAGGTCAACATGGTTACGGCAACCGCGCCGACCGTGAGTGTGGTCCAGAATTACAGCGGCACAGGCCGAACCTTGTTGCGTTTCACTTGGGGTCCAGGCGTGGTGGTGCTGCCGCAGCACAAGTTTGTGGTTGATATTGTTACGCAGGTTAAACCGGGCACAACGTTTGGCACCTATCACAACGAGACAGCCTATTTCCCGGCAGGGGTCGATGACACCCGTTTGTGCGAAACCGGTGCAGACAACTTGGACTTGGATGCGGATTCGTTGATTACCGATACGGTGTGCTACAACACAAATCGCACACTCTCTGCTCAATTTACTGTCAATAAATCGGCCGTGGTTGAGTCGCGCAAATTTGTCAAAGGCGAGTTGGACAGCAATTGGCACTTTGATCCGGAAGTGGGTCGTACTATTCAGGGTGGCACGATCGACTATCGCTTCATGATCAAGAACCCCGGTAATATTCCGTTGAATAATATTCAGTTGGTCGATGTATTGCCGTTTGTCGGCGACGTGGGTGAAGTGACCCAAAGCTCGCGTGGCAGCCAATGGGGCACGGTCTGGGACAGCGCGTTGACAATTGCACCCGTTACTGGCACGCGCACGGCTGTAACCAGCGCATTGACCAGCGCGCCAATTACAGTGACGGCACCATACACGATTTACTATAGCAACAGCAGCAAGCCTTGCACCGACTCAGTCGATGCTCCCGATTTGTTCAATAACACAGCACCCAAGCCAGATGGCTGTACTGCCCCCGCTTGGTCCACTACGTTTGTAAGCGCCACCAACAAGTCGTTCCGAGTCGAATTTGACCCTGCCTTGACTTTGTATGGCAATCAGCAAATCTCGTTCGACCTACGCGTGCGCGCCCCGCTGTATGCGCCCGGTGCAACCGCCGGTGGTGACAGTACCTTGGGCAACAGCGATGATGGCAATGTGGCGTGGAACACATTTGGCTTTGCCTCCAAACGCATTGACGATGGCACCAACCTAGCGGCCCAGCCACCGCGTGTGGGCGTGGAGGTGGAGAACTTCGGCATCGGCGACTATGTCTGGTTCGATATCAATCACAATGGCGTGCAGGATTCGGGCGAGCCGGGCATCCCCAATGTTGCGGTGACCTTGTTCGACCCAGCTGGCATTTTTAGCCGCACCACCACGACCGATGGCAATGGCTACTACCAGTTCGATGGTCTAATCAATAGCGAAAACTATCATGCGGTGTTTACGCCAACGCTAGGTACCAACCTCACCCTGCCGGGTGGACTGGTGATTACACTGGATAACACTTTGCAATGGACACCGTCGCTGTCTGGCACGATCAGTGCCGATAGCAATGTGACTAGCTCAGTTGGGATTGTCGGCACCAGCAATGAGGTATCGGTGACGCGCAGTTACACCGCCTCGCTGCTAACCGGTTTGCCATATGGCATTCGCGCCCAGTATCACAATCCAACGCTCGATGGCGGCATTTGGATGCCGGCCAAACTCGGTAACTATGTGTGGAAAGATACGAACCACGACGGCGACCAAGATGTGGGTGAACCGCCCATTAACAACCTGCAAGTCGATCTATTTGAAAATGGCGTGTTAAGCGCCACTACCAATACAAACGTCTCAGGTTTGTATACCTTTACGCAATTGCAGCCGGGCTATGTCTATTCGGTGCATTTTGCGTTGCCGTCGTTGGCATATAGCTATACGTGGCGGCTGAATAACGGCAGTATGACCAATAGCCCAACCTTTGATACGAATAGCAATCCAGACTGGCTGGGTGATTCCCTCACGGTGACATTGCAGCCAGGCGAGCACAACCGCACGGTTGATGCTGGTATCTGGGGTGACGCAGGTTTGGGCGACTACGTATGGGTGGACTTGAATCGCAATGGCATCCAGGAATCGGGTGAGTCCGGCCTGGGTGGTGTGGTGGTCAAGTTGTATGAGAATGGCACTCAGACGCAGACTTATACGACGGACCCGAATGGCTATTATGGCTTTACCCATCTTGCACCGAGCACGTCCTATTCAGTGAACTTTACGTTGCCCAATGGTTATAGCTGGACTTTGCAGACAATTGGTATCAGCACCGCCGATAGCAATGTTGGCATAAACGGCGATACTGGCTCAGTAACGCTTGGCAACCTTGAATTTAACCCGACGATTGATGCCGGTGTGTGGATTCCAGCACGCTTGGGCAACTATGTGTGGCTGGACGACAACGCCGATGGCTTGCAGACCAGCGGTGAGCAAGGCTTGAATGGCATTACCGCCACGCTGCTCTACTCCAACGGTGTGAGTTATGTGCCATATCCATATGGCCCCAACAGCACGCAGACTGCCAACGATCCCAGTGGCACTGCGGGTTACTACACCTTTACCGATCTCATCAGCGGCATGTATATCGTACAGTTCACCTTGCCGAAGGGCTTGACCTTTACCTTCCCATTGCAGGGTGGCAACAATGCCATCGACAGCAATGTGAACGATATCCCGGCGGGTCGCACCGGCGCGATTGTGATCAACCATGGCGATGTGAATCCGACGATTGACACCGGCTTGTTCACCGACACAGTCAGCGTGGGCAACCGCGTTTGGTTCGATGTGAACGACAACGCGCAGATCGACACGGGTGAAGTCGGTGTGGATGGCGTACGGGTTGAGCTGTATCGCGACAGTGATAGCAGCGGCGACTTCACCTTGGGCGATGCGTTTGTGGCCTATTCGATGACCCTTGATGGCGGCTATTACACCTTCACCCAGCTTGCGCCATCGATGGATGCTGCGGGTGCTTATCTTGTTGTGTTGAGCAACACCAACTTTGCGACCGGTGGCGTGCTTGCTGGGTACCACAGCAGCAATGTTGGCGTGACTGCGCCGGATCCCGACAACAACATCGATAACGATGACAATGGCACGCTGAACAACCCACTCGGTGTGGTGGCCAGCGCGCCCATCAGTCTGAATTTGGGCCTAGAACCAACCACCGATGGTGACAACAGCAAGTTCACCAACTGGAGTGTGGACTTTGGCTTCTACAAGTTGGAGCTTGGCAATTTTGTCTGGGAAGACCTCAATAACAGCGGTGATTGGGACAGCGGCGAACCCCCGGTGAGTTTGTTAAATGTACATCTGTTCAAGAGTGGCGTCGAGATCAGCCAGACTGCAACTAATCTGAGCGGATATTACACATTTACCAATTTGAGTGCCGGTGCCTATACCGTGAGCGTTGATCTGCCACCGTTGTGGTTTAGCAGTAAGGATGTGAGCACATCTGCCACCCCGGACAGTAACAATACGGATCAAGATGATAACGGTGTTATCAGCACTGGTTTGGTTACGACGGGGCTGACCATCGCCAGCAACATCATTACCTTGGCCGGCGGCGCAGAGCCGATCGTGATCACTAGCACGGGTGTGACGCAAAATCCAACTTTGGACTTTGGCATCGTGCGCTATGCCAGCTTGGGTGACTTTGTGTGGGAAGACCTGAATCACGATGGATTGCAGGATAGTAGTGAGCCACGGATTGCGGGTGTGACTGCGACCTTGTATCTGGCCGGTGCAGTGCAGGGCGTGACAACGACCGACACCAGCGGCTTCTATTTCTTTGGAAATCTGACGCCGGGTGTGTTGTATACGTTGAGCTTTGCGCTTCCGACGGCCCCATTTGGCTCTGCGCCATACACCTGGACCGTGCGCAACAATGCGGGCGCAACGATTTCGAATGCGACGACATTCAGTGATAGCAATGTGTTCGAAGACAGCACCACATTGCCAGTGACACTGCGCAGCAATCAGCACAACCCCACCATCGATGCGGGTGTGTGGCGCCCAGCCCGCCTGGGCAACTATGTGTGGCTAGATGATAACCACAACGGTTTGCAAGACGAACTGGCTAGCTACGGGATGAACGGCGTAACGGTGACGCTGTATTACGCGACTGCACTAAACGGTAGCTACGCGCCATACACCTATGGTCCGAGCCAAACCCAAACCGCCAACGATCCATTAAGCAATCCGGGGTATTACACCTTTACTGATCTAATCAGCGGGTTCTACTACGTGCAATTTGAATTGCCCAACGGCTACACACGCACATTGCAGACAACCAGTACCATTACTGGCAGCGATGCTGATTTGGATACAGGTGTAACACCGCCGATTACCTTGAATGCCGGCGATGTGTATCCACATTTGGACGCAGGTCTATGGCAACCCGCTGGTTTAGGTGATTATGTGTGGGAAGACATGAATCACAATGGCGTGCAAGACTTTGGCGAACCGGCGATGCCGACCGTGACGGTGCAGCTGTATGAGAACGGCGTGCTGACGGGGACGACGCAGACCGATGGGAGTGGGTATTACCAATTTGTGAACCTGTTCCCAGGGGCGAACTACACAGTGGTGTTCGACTTGCCAGCGGGTTACGATGCCTTCACAGTGCAGAACCACGCGGGTGCAACGGTGTCGAACACGACGAATGCCGACGACAGCAACGCAGATGCAGCGGGCGTGAGCCAACTGATAGTGCTAGCGAGTGGAGAATTTAACCCGACGATTGACGCCGGAGTATTCAAGTATGCCAGCTTGGGCGACCAGGTGTGGTTTGATGCGGACAAAGATGGCTTGCAAGACGTGACTGAGCCGTTTGTGCCAAGTGTGTTGGTGACATTGTATGAGAATGGTGCCGCTGGCCCAACCACCACAACGGATAGCAACGGTTTCTACGAGTTCCTGAGCTTACTGCCGGGTGTACCGTACAGCGTGGAGTTCACGCTGCCGGCAGGCTTTACATGGACGCAGATGCTGACCGCACCGAGCACGTATGCCGGTGACAGCAACGCCTACTGGAATGGCTCGACGGATGTGATTACGCTGACGAGTGGCGAACATGATCCGAAGATCGACGCAGGCTTGATTGCGCCAAATGCGCTGGGCAACTATGTGTGGGTGGATGATAACTATGACGGCTTACAGACTGAGCCGATCACGCGTGGAGTGAATGGGGTGACGGTGACGCTGATGTATTTGAGCGGCACGGGATACATCCCATATCCGTATGGTGTGAACGAGTTGCTGACCGCCGATGACTTGGGTGGCAACCCTGGCTACTATACGTTTACGAATTTGTTCCCGGGCACGTATCAGGTGCAGTTTGATCTGCCAAGTGGATATGCGGCGTATCAGTTCACGCAGCAGAACAACGACCCGGTGACGGGTAGTGATGTAAACGGCAGCGGACGCACTGCGGATGTGGTGATGGCTGCGGACACGATCAATCCAGATGTGGATGCCGGCATTTGGCAAACGGCCAACCTGGGCGATTATGTGTGGGAAGACTTGAACCACGATGGGTTGCAGGACAAGACGGAGCCACCAGTAGCGGGTGTAACTGTAACGTTGTATGCGCCATCGGGCCGCACATGGGCGGTGACAGACACTACCCAGACGGATGCTAGCGGCTTGTATACGTTTAGCAATTTGTTGCCGGGCGTGAGTTACTACGTGCACTTCGATCTGCCGAGCGGGTATCACTACTCGAACCCAGTGAACAGCGGTGACCCGAATCCGGCGTATGACGATGACAGCAACCCAGATGTTGTGACGGGAAATACGCCAGTGATCATGCTGAGTAGCGGCGAGCACAACCCGACGATTGACGCGGGGTTGTGGCGTGGCGCGGGGTTGGGCGACTATGTGTGGTTCGACCTAGATCGCAACGGCACACAAGACCCAACCGAGCCAGGTGTGAGTGGCGTGACGGTGACGCTGTATGAGAATGGCGTGGTGAGCGGCAGCGTGCAGACCGGGCCAGATGGTGGCTACACCTTTGGTGGTTTGACACCGGGCGTGCCGTACAGCGTGAGTTTTGAGCTGCCGAACGGCTATGAGTTCACCCTACCGCTGAATGAGGGGGCAGGTGTCTACAGCGATAGCAATGCCTCGCCAGTCGATGGCAGCACACAGCCGGTGACATTGGCTTCGAACGAATACGACCCAAGTATTGACGCGGGTGTGTGGGCAAAGTTGGCCCTGGGCAACCGAGTGTGGCTGGACACCAACAATGATGGCCAACTGAACAACGGCGAAGTCGGTGTTGACCAAGTGACTGTGGAGCTGTATCGCGATAGCGATAGCAACGGCGTGTATACGCCAGGCTTCGATGTGCTGGCCGATACGATTACGACGAGTGAGGGTGGCTACTACACCTTCACAAACTTGCTGCCGGTGGGCTATATCGTGGTGTTGCCACAGAGCAACTTCGTGGCAGATGGGGCATTGTATGGCTACCACAGCAGCACGCCGACGGCGGCGACACCCAACGACGATGTGAACAACAACGACGATGGTGTTGAGACTGGCACTGCGATGGCAGTGCAGTATGTGGCCAGCCGCGTGATCAGCCTAATTCCTGGCACAGAGCCGACGAATGACGAAGCGCCGGTGGAAGATTTCAATGCGAGCGGTGATTGGAACTCAAACTACAGCGTAGATTTTGGCTTCTACAAGTTGACACTAGGCAATGGGGTGTGGGAAGACATCAATAATGATGGGCGGCAGAACAACGGCGAGCCATCCTTGAGCAATGTGAGCGTGATGCTCTACAACGCAGCTGGCACGACCGTGATTAGCACGACCCAGACCGATGCGAATGGGTATTACACCTTCGCCGGCATGTTGGCCGACAATTACATCGTGGGTGTGACGCCGCTTGCGGGCTACGTTAGCAGCACTGGCGCAGGCCAGGAAGCCGACCCGGACAGCAACGGGGATGCCAACGATAACGGTGTGACGACACGCTCGAATGGTGAGATCCGCAGCGCGGTCTTCACACTGAGTGCTGGCGCTGATGCGAGCCGCCCGAACAACATAGTGGACAACACGAGCGCGACAACAGCCAACCCAACGGTGGACTTCGGGCTGTGGCGACCGGCAGGGTTGGGTGACCGGGTGTGGTTCGATGTGAATCACAATGGCGCGCAAGACGCTGGCGAGACCGGTGTGGGCAACGTGCGGGTGTGGCTGGTGGATGGCAACGGCACACGCATTATGACCACCACGACCAACGCAACGGGAATCTACACGTTCAGCAACCTAATCAGCGGGACCTACAGTGTGCAATTTGACTTGAGCACTCTGCCAGCAGGCCGATTGGTGACCGTGCAGGATGCAGGTAGCAACGATATCGCCGACAGCGACGCGAACGTGACGACAGGCGCAACCCAGCAAGTGGTGTTGTTCCCTGGCGATGTGAACCCGACGTTGGACATGGGCGTGTGGCAACCAGCCGGACTTGGCGACTATGTGTGGCATGACCTTAACGGCAATGGCCAGCAAGATGCGGGTGAGCCGGGTGTGCCAAACGTGACGGTGACGCTTTACACACCGAATGGCCCATTGACGACACAGACTAACGCGAGCGGGTATTACTCATTCACGAATCTGGTGCCGGGAGTGATTTACACGCTTAACTTCGGCTTGCCGAGCGGCTACAGCTATACGCTCCAGACGCAAGGGGCTTCGGCAACTGACAGTAATGTGAATATGGCTGGCAACACTGGTTCGATTACCTTACAACCGGGTGAGTTCAATCAGATGATTGATGCCGGCGTGGTGCAACTGGCACAGCTAGGCAACTATGTGTGGCTGGATGTGAACCAGAACGGTAAGCAGGATGTGACTGAGCAGGTGGTGCCTAGCGTGACTGTCACGTTGTATGTTGGTGGGCAACCGATTGTAACGACGACAACGGATGCAAATGGCATTTACACCTTTACCAATCTGCGACCGGGCGTGCCCTATGTGGTGGGCTTTACTGCGCCGAGTGGGATGGCGTGGACAGTGCCGAATGTGACTGGCAACGATGTGAACAGTGACGCGAACGGTAGTGGCATGACTGCGCCAGTCGTGCTGACCTCGGGCGAGACGAACCTGACACTGGACGCTGGTTTGCGACCAGGTTTGGTATTGGAGAAAATCGCGATCACAAGTGGGCCAAACAACACGGTGGGTAAGGATCAGGTGATCACCTACACAATCCGAATCACGAACACAACGAGCGTGGCGATGGTGAGCGTGGTGGTGACGGATCCTTTGCCAAGTGGGCTTGAGTTTGTAGCCGGGACATCGACCCCGGCGCAGGTGAGCGAGAACCCTCTCAAGTGGCAGTTCAACGCTGTGCTGCCGGGCGAGAGTAAAGTAATTGTGTTCCGCGCGAAGGTGGTGCCAGGCACGGCCAGTCTGTTGACGAATGTGGCCTATGTGATGGGTGGGCCGATCAGCGGAATTGTGGCATCGGATGACGCAAGTGCGATCAGTGACCCGACTGCAATTGCCTTGGCGAGTTTCAGCGCGAAAGCCGAAGGTAACGGCGTACGAATCGGATGGAGTACTAGCCTAGAGCAGGATACCTATGGGTTCCATCTGTATCGTTCAACCAGTGAGAATCGCGGCGAGGCCATTCGGGTGACGAGTGATCTGATTGTGGCGAACGGGCGCAACGGTGGGGCAAGCTACGAGTTCGTAGATACGAGTGCCGAGGCGAACAAGACCTACTCCTACTGGTTGCAAGAGACTGAGCTATCGGGTGTGACGCATGAATATGGCCCAGTGAGCACAGCACAAGCCGTTGGCGGTCAGCCGTCAGCGGTCACCAATGCGACGTTGCAACCCGTGCTGACGGGGCTGGCCGGCGGTGTGCCGGTAGTGCCGCAGGGGCAGACTGTTGCCCAAGTTCAGCAGGTTCAGATTGCGGCTGGGGCGACTCAGGAGCAAGGCCCAACCTTTGCGAGTGGACCAAGCGCAGTTAAGACGGAGTTAGTAGTGAAGGCCGATACCGTGAACGTGCCAGCAGTCAATGCAGTTGTTGCGCCCGTGCCCAATGTGGGCGTGGCAGCGGCTGTCATTGCGCCAGCGCTGGCGAATGATGTCGTAAGTGCAGCCCCAGCGAATGACGATGTGCAGGTGGCTGCACCAGCACAGGTCGACACGACCGAATCAATTGCACAGCCCGCGCCAATGCAGACAGCGGGTGTGCAGGTGATGACGGGTGCCAGCACCCAGAAGACGGTGCTGGGCATCGTCAAGCCGAGCACTGCGAGCGCCCAGACACAGCCACAGATGGCTGCCAAGCGCGATATGCCTGTTAATGCAGGGTTGATTGCTGGCTTGATTGGGCTGGTAGCACTCCTGGGTGTGGGCACGGGCCTAGTGATTCGCAAGCGTAATCGTAGCAAGGGATCCAAGTAATCGTTCGTGTGCGACACGAAAGTAAGCTGAAATAAAGGCCGGTCTGGTTTCAAAAACCAGGCCGACCTTTTTTTGTGGGCCGATGACTGGCATGAATTTGTATTTTCAATATGCTCAGGGCTATGTCAACAAACACGAAATTTGATGTGCTTATCGCGGGTGGCGAGGTGCTCGATCCGGGTGCAGGGATCAGTGGCAGAAACGATGTCGCGATACGGGATGGACGGGTGGCAGCGATTGCGCCGAATATTGATCGGGCGCAGGCTACCCAGGTGATTGATGCCAGTGGGCAATATGTGACACCAGGTCTGGTCGATCTGCACACACATGTGTATTGGGGCACGACGTTTTGGGGAATTGAGGCTGATCCGGTGGCCGCCCGTAGTGGCGTGACAACCTGGTTGGATGTGGGCAGCGCAGGTGCGTATAACTTCCCCGGTTTTCGACGCTATGTGCAACAGGCCAATCGGGCGCGCATCTTTGCGCTGTTGAATGTATCGGCGATTGGGTTAACTGCGCCAACTTTTGAGTTGTCTAATTTAGATTACTGCGATATTGACCTTGGCACGCGCATGATTGAGGCCAATCGCGATGTGGTCCTGGGTGTGAAAGCCCGAATTGATCGTAATACCACGCGTGGCACAGGGCTGCGCCCATTGCAATTGGCACGTGAGCTGGCCGATCGGGTGCAATTGCCGCTCATGGTGCATATTGGCCTGGGGCCACCGACACTGGACGAAGTGCTGCCCCTAATGAAGCCTGGCGATATTTTGACCCACTGTTTCACTGGGCATGATATGCGCATTTTAAACACGCAAGAACTGGTGCGCGATGATGTGAGGCGTTTGCATGACCAGGGTGTGATTCTCGACATTGGCCATGGCGCAGGCTCGTTCAGCTTTGATACAGCCGAGAAAGCGCTGGCGCAAGGGATATTGCCGGATGTGATCAGCAGTGATATTCACCAATTGAGTGTGCAAGGGCCGATGTTTGATATGCCGGTGACGCTCTCGAAATTTTTGAATCTGGGAATGAGTCTATCTGATGTGATCGAGCGTGCCACGTCTCGGCCTGCGCTGGCGATGCGCAAACCGGAGCTGGGGACCATTGCGCCAGGAAGCGTTGCAGATATTGCGCTGTTTAAGATTGAGGATGGCACCTATCAGTTTCATGATGTACATATGGCTATGCGTTATGGGCGACAGCTGCTGGTGAACACGATGACAATGGTCAATGGCGAAGTGCTGCCGCGCAAACCAGAACGTCCCTTGGAGATGTGGGCCGGGTTGTCAGGGGCGCAGGCGGGTGTGAAACACCCGGGCAGTGCTTAAAAATTGCTCTTTAGTTGAGATAGAGTGAAATGTCATCGGCGGGTTCGCAAGGGGCAGCTGGGTGATAAGTAAGTTTGATTGTGCTGGGGCTGACTTCAATGTGGGTGAAGCTGACAGTACGAGCATCGGCGCGCGACATACACACAGACAGCGCGTCCGGTCCACTTGCGCCGTGGCTGGCATGATATTCTTGCAGATCCTGAACCGAATGTGGAGTTGGGAGGGCGGCGAAGGCGACTTTGCGTATTTGACTGGCTGCTGCTTGATCATAGGATGAGGAGACCAACGGCAGACGCGAATGGGCATCTTGTGTGTGGTTGAGTGTGGTGCCGTTCCAATCCAGCACTTGCACGGGCACATCGGGCTGTAGGAAGACAAGTGTGAATGGTTGAAAAGTGTTGAGATTGAGAGAGGCGATGTGCGTGCAAGCGTTGTTAATAGTAGTTCCAGCAAGGGCATGGAGGATCAATTGGCCCCGACTGGTGAACGGGCCTGTATATGACATGGGGTCATACCGGTTGAGCAGGCACGCGGCGAGTTTGAATTCATTGACGCCGATCCAGGTGCCACCCGCGTCGGCATCGATGGGTGCCAGAATGCGTACACCGTGTCGAATATGACAGCGCGGGGGGAGTGCGGGTAAGCGTGTGCGCAACTCGTCGCGGTTATGAAGCAGGTGAAAACTGCCAGGACATTGTAGCCAAGTTGCATTACACATATTCAAGTATTGCTCTAATCTTTACGCGTATATTGTAGGTGAAGTCTATCGGGAAGATCAAGATGATGGGCTTCACCTTTTGATAACTATGGCAAACGAATCGAACGTAATTGAGTGGTTGGAAAAACCCGAAGCGGAAGAAATCTATATGATCGCCGGTTGGCGCCAGTGGGCCGACGGCGGGAGCGTGTCATCGGGTCTGCCGGACTATCTGGTGGAGACGTTGGGTGCGCGCAAGATTGGTCACATAAAGAGCACCGGCTTTTATCTATTTCAAACACCAGTCTCACAGTTTCTGTTTCGGCCACAGGTTAAATTTGAGCAAGGCTACCGTCAGTACATGACAGGCCCGCGCAACGACATTTACTATTGGAGCAACGGGCAAAAGGGGCTAGTGATTTTTGTCGGTGATGAGCCGCACATGAATGTGGAACAGTACAGCGAGGCGTTTTTTGAGATTGCTCAAACGCTGAAGGTGAAGCGGGTTGCCGCTACAGGTGGTGTTTATGCCATCGTCCCATACGACAAAGATCGCAGCTTTACCTGCACTTATAGCTTGCCTGGTATGAAATCGGAATTAAACGATTACGCGGTGGGCTTCTCGGATTACGAGGGTGGGGTCAGCATTGGCTCGTATTTGAATGATCAGGCCGAGCATATGGGCATTGAATACTTTGCCATGTATGCATTTGTGCCCATTTATGATTTCTCGCGGGTCAATCCAAAAGCTGAGAACATCACGATTGAGGATGACTACAAAGCCTGGTACGATGTGATGATTCGCCTGAATCACATGTTTAAATTGGGTATCGATCTGAGCGATCTGGGCGAACGCAGCCAGTCGCTGATTGAGTCGGTGCGCCATCAGATTGAAGAGATGGCCAAGGCCACGCCCAATTTCCCCATCCAAGAGTATGTGAATAAGCTGACCGCCGATTTTGTTGAACAGCCTTTCTCTAAACTCGATGATGTCTGGCACGATGCGTTTGGCGATCTATTTAAGGATAGTGATGGTTAACCCTATTTCCTAAATTTACGCCAATCTTGATCGTTTCTTGCGGTTTTGCAAATGCCTCGGCCAACTGCGCCGGCGCGTTCTCAAAATCAAAGATGGGTGTGATCAAACTCTGCCCAGTGATTTTGTGATCCCGAAATAATTGGATCGCCGCTTCATAGGCCCGCTCATGCGTCCACAGTGGATGACCGCGGTCTGGGTTGCCCCAGCCTGACCAGGCCTGACTGCCGATGAGGGTGGGGCGGTTCAGATGAAATTCCTCGTCCAGATGTAAATGCGAGTTGTCATGCGGCCCCCACGGCACATGCACCACCGTGCCGCATTGCCGGATGCAGCGGATTGCATCATGTAGGGCGCGGCTGTTGCCGCTGGTTTCCAGCGCCACATCTACGCCAGTCTTGCCAGTTGCCATTTTGATGGCCAGCGCAGCATCGCTTGCGGTTGGGTCAAATGCGGCCTCTGCCCCATGCGCCAGTGCAAAGTCGCGCCGGATTTGCAGGGGGTCGACCGCAAATACCCGCCGTGCACCCGCTGCCCGCGCGATCTGCACCGCCATCAGTCCGATTGCACCGAGGCCATAGACCGCCACATCGTCTCCGATACGAATGTTCCCATCCCGCACTGCTACGAAGGCCACATGAGCCGGGTCGACCGCCACTGCATCGAACTCACTGAGATCACCCAACGCATACCACTGGCTCTCGTCGGCCTGGTGTTGTTCGCAGATGGGGCCATAGCCAAACACCCGCTCGCCCACTCTCCAGCGCGTCACTTTCGCGCCGATTTCGGTCACTATCCCGATAACCATGTTGCCGATGTTGCGTTCACTCGCGGTTGAAGTATCAGCAGTTTGCGGATCTGGTTTGGGCAGAAACATACGCAACACTGGATCCCATTGCTTTCTGTCGAAGGCGCTGCCGCGCAAACTGTGTAACTCGGTGCCGTGTTTGGGTGCGGCAAAGGTCACGCGAATCCGTATATCGGTTTCGCCCAATGCCGGTAACTCAAACTCGCGAATCACAAAGCTCTTGCTTTGATCGGTAGTTACAATTTTTCGTGGCATGTTTTGACCGTTGATAAGGTTCAGCAAGTTCAGAAGGTTCGGAATTTTATGAACCTTACAAACCTTGCGAACTTTCAAAACGCTTCCAACTCCTACAACAATCCCCCCAAATTCCAAGGCTGGAATTCCTCTTCCCCCACGCCTTGTGCCTCGCTCTTGGTTTTCTGACCCGAGGCCACCGCGATCATCATCTCGAACAGCTCGCGTGCCGCCACGTCCATTGGGACGCCATCGGGCGCATCGTCGATAATCTTGCCAGCGTTGAAATCCATATCCTCGACCATGCGGGTATACATCGGCGTGTTGCTGGCCACCTTGATGCTGGGCGTGGGTTTGAAACCAAAGCACGAACCGCGCCCAGTTGTAAACACCAGCAAATTGCAACCGCCCGCTACCTGGCCGGTGGCTGCGACTGGATCGTAGCCGGGTGTGTCCATGAAGCTAAAGCCACGCTCGGTGATCGGTTCGGCGTAGCCATACACTCCCATCAGCGGTGTGGTGCCGGCCTTGGCCGCCGCGCCCAATGACTTCTCGTAGATGGTGGTCAAGCCCCCAACTTTGTTGCCAGCGCTGGGATTATTGTTGATCTCTACCCCATGCATGGCGGCATGTCTTTCCCACCAGTGAATGCGTTCGATCAACTTCTCACCTACCTCGCGCGAAACTGCACGGCGGGTCAGCATGTGTTCGGCGCCGTAAATCTCCGGCGTCTCGGCCAAGTTCACGCTGCCACCCTGCTGCACTAGCATGTCGCAGGCCATGCC
>JANMVQ010000024.1:0-36958 GCA_031392845.1 Chloroflexota bacterium | reverse complement strand
GGATACAACCACTTGGGATACTGCTTGATGTAACTGATGAAGCGCACGTCATGGCGCTCGCGCAGGTGCTTGACCAGCAGCGTACTGTAGTGCGCGATGCCGCCGCGAAACGGATAAGTCGGGCCAATAACGCAATATTTCACTAGCGAAAGTATAAGCGGCCCTGATTGAGTATATTTTTCAAACGTGGGAAGCCATCCGAAGCGCTTTGAATGGAGCGCAACAAGTTCATCCGCTGGGGTGCCTAGTTCTTTGATTTGATAACACAGTAATAGTAGGATTGAGGTCATGAAACTAAACACACCACACGGCCATCGACAACTCAGCTTCCCGTTGGTCTACAACGCCCGTGACTTGGGCGGGCTGCATAACGCCCACGGCCAAGAGACGCGCTGGAAATCATTTGTCCGTTGCGATAGCCCTTTTCGCCTGAATGACGAAGGCTTGCGCCTAGTGCACGATTACGGCATCCGCACCGTGATCGACTTGCGCCATGATGAAGAACTGGCGCGTGAACCTAACCCGTTGCGTGAACACCCCGGCATTCAGTATGTCAACGTGCCATTTATCAACCCACGCAATTTATCGGTGTTGGTGAACACGATCGAGACCGAAGGCATGCTGGCTTGGAACTTGAAAATGCTAGAAGTTGCCAGGCCAGAGATCAGTGCCGCCTTTCGTGCGATTGCCAATGCGCCAGAGGGCGGCGTGCTGTTTCATTGCTACGCCGGTAAAGACCGCACCGGTCTAACGGCCCTGTTATTGCTCAATCTGGCGGGTGTGCCCGATGAAGACGTCGCGCTGGATTACGACGAAAGCAATCATCATTTGACGCCACTAAATGAGCAAGTCTTGGTGCGATTCCCTACGGAAGTCCGCCCACGCGTGCTACGCAACTTGCTGAGTGGCAAAGACAATATGCTGAAGATCACTGCCCATTTGCGCGAGCACTACACCGACGCTGCCGCCTACCTGCAGCAAGGTGGGTTAAAGGCAGAAGAGATCGATGCGATCAAATCGCGCTTGATTTGATTGTTGTTGAACATTCCAAGGTGATGCGGGTGCCACTGTTTGCGCCATGCGCGCTGGTCAATGTGCCACCGATGACCGCCAGCATGGCGCTATGCAAGGCCAGGCCATTTCCGCTGCCCAACGAGGGCGCGCCATGGCCTGCGCCAACGCCATCATCTTCGATCCACAATCGCAATTGGCCAGGTTGCGACAGCGTACTCCCAACGGTCAATCGCAGTAAATGACGCTGCGGGCCGCGCCCATAACGGGCGGCATTGCGGATGGCCTCGCGAGCCGCATGAAAAATCACTTCGGTTTGGCTCTCCGATAAGTGTTTTGCCGCTACCGCTGCTTCCGGGGTGACGGCCCAATCGACCCCGTCAAAGTCGTGTGCAAATTCACGTTCGATCAGTTCTCGCAATGCGCCAAACAAGCCGCGGCTGGTGAGCTGCAACTGTGTGACTGCGGGAAGCTCACGCAATAATTGGGCTAGATCACGGTGCGCTTCGCTTAGCGCTTTGATTGCTGCGTCATCGCGCGTGCTGAGCATAGCCGCATGCAAGCGCGGCAACACCTCGTCATGCAGCACCTGGCGAGTTCGGCGGTCTGCGATTTGACTTTCAGCAATGCGCTGGCGCTGAGCCAGCATCAGGCGTTGAGCCAATTCGGCAGTGGCCTGGGTATCCAACAAACGCTCACCATTGATCCGCGCAATCTCGATCTCCTCCTGAGCGTACAAACCGCCCGCGCGCTTGTCACCCAGCAGCAACAGCCCAATCAACCCATGTTGTCCCCATAGCGGCACAGCCCACCTCAGCGCCGCATATTTTGCCGGATCGAGTGGCACACACATCGTACGTGGCTCACGCAACGCTTCGTCCAGTTGTGGCACATTGGGCAGCGCGGGTGCGTTCGCTGGGTAGGTGATAGGTTTGTCGATCAGTGTGACAAAGCGACCCAGAGGCAACACATACGCCAAGGATGTTTGCAGCACGTAATCGCACAGCGCACGTAGTTGTTGAGTTGCCGCGTCATGCATGTCGATCAAGCTATCCACAAGTGCCTGGCTCCCAACTATGGGGCGCAACTGGGCGATGTAGCGTTCGCGGGCGTTGGCGTTGCGCCAATTCAACAAAGCGTAGAACCAGGCGATGACCATGACCGCCAGAACGGCGATGTAAATGCTGCGGAGTTGCAGCACCAACGCAGCACTGACGACTGCGCCAAACCCTGCCGACAAGATGATGGCGTTGCGCCACTGGCGACGCAGATCGTTGCGTGGAAAGCGCTTGCCGGTAAAAACCTCATAGGCCACGATGCCTTGGCCCAATGCCAGCACCGCCAAACCGATCACTCCAGCAACCAACACATCGAACCAGGCCAGTTGCAGCGTCCTTTCCAGATATAAATCGGCAATCGTCAGGGCGCTCCCGAATTGCAACAGCCACAGCACGGCCCAAGCCACCAACAAAGTCACCACCAAGAGCGCAGCTGCGACCGCCATGAGCCAGGGCCGGGCACGGGCGCGCGCCTCGTCGCCCATCCAGCGCACTGCTGGGCGTGGGCGACGCAACGTGTAAATCGACAGCAAAATGCACAGGATGATTTCGATGGGAAACAGTAGCGCGAAGAGTATGTTGGGCAGTAACTGCAACACCGGCAGTTGAGCGGCGTTCTCCGGCAACGGGTTGGACAAGAGGAACAGTAAGCCGAGTAGCAGCGTCAACGCAATCACGCCGACAAAAGCAACGCGTTCCCAGAGATGTGGCAACTCGATTTTGAGAGACCGGGTCGGTATTTCCAAATTTACATATCCGGAATACCACAGCGTCATGCCATACCAAGCCGCGGGCAAAAAGAGCAATGGCAGCCAGCCCACCAGCCACCACACCCGCACATCCGCCAAAATCGCGTCGATACTGCTCGCCAAAATAATCGAGTGCAGCACAAAGAACAAACCAGCCATCATCACTGCGCCGCCTGCCAGCCAAATAAACCAGCGCGGTCGCTCGGCATGCAGCGCAATCGACGGACCCAGCCACAGCAGCAACATCGCGTTGAACAACGAGATGAACTGGAGGAGGAAGTTTAGGGCAGGAGAGTTGGTCATAAGCTTTTAGTGCTTAGTCCTGAGTCCTAAGTGCTTAGGACTCAGCACTAAGAGCTTCTCCACGCTCGTCCCACTCCAAAATCCGGCCTTCGCGAAAAATGATGGCGGCGCGGGTGCGGGCGACTTTTTCGTCGGTGGTGCTGTCGGCTAGGCCCCAGGCGGCATAGATTTGGCCATTGACACGGCTGATAGTGCGCTTATCTTTGAAGCCCATCCGGGTGGCAATTTGTTCGTTGGTCATACCGTGAGCCAGCATACGCGCCACTTCACGCTCGTTTGGTTCAAGCAAGGCAAGTGGATTGTGTTCGTCTTTTTGATGCACTTCATGCACGCGCGTTTCTATCTCTGCGTCGATGAAGCTGCGCCCAGATACGGCGTCTTTGAGCAGCGGCACAATCATGTGTGGCAACAGGTAATTGCTTTTGCGCACATAGGCATAGTGGCTCAGAATGCCAGATCGGCGGAAGTCACGGTAATACGCGTCATCGTCCTGGATGGAGTAAAACACGACCGGCATGCGCGGGAACTCACGCCGGATGGCGATGGCCGCTTCGATGCCGTTCAGTGCACCTGCCAGCTGTACATCCATCAAGATCGCCTGTGGAGCCAGCTCGGCATTCAGGCAAAATGCCAGCGCCTCTTCACCACTGGCGCAATCGTGCAGCACCTGCACGTCACCAGTCTGGTGCAACCCGGCACAAAGCGCGGGGCGCAGGTTGGGATTGTCTTCGACAAGAAGGAGGGAGAGCATATGTATGAGTTATCAGGTATGAGGTGTCAGGTGTCAAGTGTCGATAGTGTCAGGGATAAGTCGCGAGTCACGAGTCACGAGTCACCAATGGTCAATAGTCAATCGTCAAGCACTCAGGTGCGTGCTTAACGGCATTCAGACTGTCGCGACAACGTGCGTTCATCTGTAAGATTTTGCTTATGAAACAACCTATCTATTTATTTCAGGCATTGATCTGCGGCGTGGTGATCAGTTTTATCGATTCGCGCAACGCCGAGGTACAAGTAGCAGCGTTGTTGATTATTGTGACGACGTTTATTTTTGGAGCCTTGCATGCTCGGCAAGCTTGGGTATATGCATTGATTATTGGCTTGTCGATCTTCGCTTTTCACATGGCATTGCGCATAACGGGCTTGTTCACCGGAGTATGGCTAGGTCCCATCAATGGCCTTGTTGGCTTAATCGCACTCATTCCCGCTTTCATCGGGGCTTATTGCGGTGCCGGGCTGCGCTGGGTGCTGGATGGGTTTAATGAAAGTCAGAAGTATGAGGCGTGAGGATGAATTCAGAATGAAGAAATGAGAAATGAGAAATGAAAGATGAATGTAAAAATGATTCTCCCGGCGCTGACTGAGGCGACCAGTCCACTCTTTCGACCGATCAAATATTCGTTGTTCCCACCCTTAGGATTGGCCACATTGGCGGGTTATCTGGACGCAAGCGATGAGGTGAGCATCACCGATGAACACGTTGAGATGCTCAATTGGGATGATACGCCCGATCTGGTCGTCATCCAAGCCTATATCACTTCGGCGTATCGCGCCTATGAAATCGCCGATCACTACCGGGCCAAAGGCTGTTTTGTGGCAATGGGTGGGCTGCATGTCACTTCGTTGCCTGAGGAGGCCGCGCCACACGCCGACGCGATCTTTCTGGGGCCGGGCGAGGACATCTGGCCTCAGTTTCTGCGTGAATTTCGGGCAGGACATCCACAGTCGCGCTATATCTCCAAAGTGCGCACACTTCTCGGCTTGCCCAAGATTCGGCGTGAGCTTATCAAACGACATTTGTATTTGGTCCCGAATTCGATTGTAGTTTCGCGGGGTTGTCCCCACGTGTGCGACTTCTGTTACAAAGAAGCTTTCTTCAAGGGCGGTAAATCTTTTTACACCCAAACGGTCGATGCGGCACTGGCTGAGATCGACCGTCTGCCAGGCCGACATTTATACTTTTTGGACGACCATCTGCTGGGCAATGCCAAATTTGCCGAGGCCCTGTTCGATGGCATGCGGGGCATGGGGCGGGTGTGGCAAGCAGCGGGCACGATCAAGTCTATTTTGGAAGGTGATCTGATTGAGAAGGCGGCCAAAGCTGGATTGCGCAGTTTGTTTGTGGGCTTCGAGACCATTAATCCGGGCAACCTAAAAGAACAGCGCAAATATCAGAATATGAACCGCGACTACAGCGCGGCGATCCAGCGGCTGCATAGCCTGGGCATCATGGTGAATGGCAGCTTTGTATTTGGCATGGACGATGACGATGCCAGTGTCTTCGAGCGCACAGTGGACTGGGGCGTCACCCAAGGAATCGAGACCTCGACCTATCACATTCTCACGCCCTACCCCGACACCGAACTGTATAAACGCATGCAGGCACAAGGACGGCTGCTGCACAGCCAATGGGATGTCTATGACACCCGCCATGTGGTCTTTCAGCCGGCGCAGCTCACCGCGCAACAATTAGAAGATGGTTACTGGCGCGCCTACAAGGACTTTTACCGCTGGGGATCGATCTTTCGGGGTGCCTTTGCCAAAGAGGATTGGACCATGCGTCTGCGTCATATTGGCTACGCCGGCGGCTGGAAGAAGCTGGAGCCGCTGTGGGATGCGATGATTCGCGCCAAGCAAGTGTTGCACATGTTGCCCTTTCTTGAGACGATTTTGGAGGGGTTTGGGCGCTTGCAGAGCGACGCTGCACAGAGGCAATCTCAGCCATCGTTTGAACCAACACCAAGATAAACGGGAATACATAAAATGGGTTTGTACAATCTACCCAATCCGTGTTTACTCGCTTACCCAAAATCCGGTCGGTGTTCTTTGCAGTGGTGCTGACGCTTTGCACTACAGTCATCCTGCTCGGCTTCAGCTATCTCTTTTCCCATTGGTTTAACTTGCCCATTGTGGTGCTGGCCTATCTGCTGACCATTAATATTGCAACACAAGTGGGTCGGTCGATAGCGGGCTTAACCGCCAGCGTCACAGCTTTTTTGCTGCTCAATGTTTTCTTTATTGAACCACGTGGTACCCTGCTCATTAATAATCAGACTGATTTGCTCGTTCTGTTTATTTTCCTGGTTATCGCGCTGATTAATAGCCAATTACTGGGTCGAGCCCAAACCAATCAACGCCGGGCCGAAACGCGTGAGCGCGATGCCATACGTTTCTACGAGTTCAGCCTAGAGTTGATCGGCCTGCGTGATAATGCCACCGTAGCACAATTGCTGTCTAATCGGCTGCGCAGCATTTTGAATGCCAACCAAATCGAAGTGACCTTGTTTGAAAAGGAGCAACTCCAGCCCGATACATGGCGATCGGGCGAGGCCAAAAATCAGAACCTGCAGCGCATGCATGAGCCCATCGCCTCAGCACGGGGTTCAATGGGCGAAATCTGCATCATGCGGACAGAGATGTTGTCTGCCGATGAGCAACGTGTGGTCCGCACGTTTGCCAGCGAAGCGGGTCTAGTTCTCGAACGCTTTCGGACTGCCGAAGCGGAATCGCGGGCCAAGGTGCTTGAAGAAAGCGACCGTTTGAAGTCTGCATTGTTGGCGTCCGTCTCGCATGAGCTGCGCACTCCATTGGCAACCTTGCGCGCCGGAGCCGAAAGCCTCTCCACCGGCATTGTGCCCCCCGAAAGCCAAAATGGTCATGAATTGCTAAGTGATATGAACGATGCCGCCCAGCATTTGACGCGCCTAGTCAATAACATGCTGGACATGACTCGCATCGAAAGCGGCGCACTCAACCCGCAGTGGGAATGGAACGAGCTAGTCGAGATCGTCAACATGGCAGTTACCCATTTGCGTAGTGAGCTGGGCGTACACACGTTGCTAATCGATGTGCCCGACGACCTACCACTATTGCCAATTGATCCGGTTCAGATTGACCAAGTCTTTACCAACCTCATCAGCAACTCTGCTAAATATGCACCTGCAGGCACCTGCATCCAAATTATTGCGCGGGTGCAGGATGACTCGTTCGCGCTGATACAAGTCATCAATCAAAGTCCTGTTTTGCCCGAGGAGGATCTGGCCCGTATCTTCGACAAGTTTTACCGGGTGACCCACGCCGATCAGGTGATGGGCACCGGCCTAGGCTTGTCCATTTGCAAGGGTATTATCGAGGCACATAGGGGTCGAATCTGGGCCAGCAATTTGCCCGGTTCTACGATAGGTTTTGTTTTCAACTTTACCTTGCCCCTGAAGTGGAATGGAATGCTGCCAAAGTCACCTCAGATTGAGCTATGAGTCTTGAGTCATGGCTCATGGCTCGCAAGTAATGAATAACGAACCTATCATCCTTGTCATCGATGACGAAGTTCAGATTTTGCGGGCACTGCGCAAAATTCTGACCGAAAGCCATTTTCGGGTGCAAGTGGCTGCCACCGGAGAAGAAGGCTTGGCAATGGCTGCTGCACAACCACCCGATGTGATCATCCTCGATTTGAATCTTCCGGACATGGATGGCACTCAGGTGTGCGCACAATTACGTCAATGGACACTGACGCCAATCATCGTGCTGTCTGCCCGCGATGAACAGCGCCAAAAGGTGCTGGCTTTGGACAAAGGTGCGGACGACTATCTGACCAAGCCATTCGGCATCGATGAGTTGTTGGCACGTGTACGGGTGGCCTTGCGCCACAAAGTCCGACAACAGCAAGCCTCAGATACAATCATTCAGCGCGGCACAGTGAAAATTGATCTGGCACGGCATCTGGTCACCCGGGCTGGGGTCGATGTTCGTCTGACCGCGACTGAGTTCAAATTGTTGGCCTATCTGGCCCAGAACGTCGGGCGGGTGCTCACTCACCGTGCGTTGTTGACTGAAGTTTGGGGCATGGAATATGCCGATCAATTGGAATATCTGCGCGTTTATATCCGCCAATTACGCATCAAGCTGGAAGAAAAACCGCGTGCACCTACATTATTGCTGACCGAGCCGGGGATTGGCTATCGCTTTAGCAGCGATTGATTTTTATTTTTTCTTTATAACTCTGGGCCAAAACCATAGCGTCGTATTTATATCGAACTGCGATGCTAGAGCGGTGCTCGGTTTTACAGACACCATCCTAATTAAGGTCGAGGAATTGGATGCTTCACAGACATCCAACTCCTATAGCAATGCTATTGGGCAACGGCCAACGATAATTGAACAAAAGCCCTGCCCGGATGCAATGCTGCCCATCCCTCGCCCCCTCCCTTGCCAGCGTTTAATGGTGATTGTGCCTAACGCCGACTTACATGAAGCGCGCCTCGCTCAGCGGCTAAGCGACATGGCTACATACAACCATGCCGAAGTGCTGCTGCTGGCCATAGGTTTAAGCTGGGCAGAAGAACCGAACGTTCGACTGCGCCTTGCGCTACTGGGAGCGTTAATGGAAGGCGTTGGCGTTACGACGCAGGCAGAAGTCTTCCCAAATGAAGATTGGCTCACCATATTGCAGCGGCTTTATCTTCCGGGTGATTTGTTAGTCTGCTTCCCTGAGCATGATTTGTCAATTGGAAAAGCCAGCCCGATTGGACAGTCACAACCCATTGCACGGGTTTTGGAATTCATGCACATGCCCACATGTGAATTACAGGGTTATGTGATTGCGCTTGAGCCACATGACAGCTGGCTAGAAAATCTGAAGGGTTGGCTATTGCCCATGAGTATCGTGATTGGCATGTTTGCCTTTCAAGTGCTACTGGTGCACTGGACACAGGACTGGAATAACTGGGCTCAAAAAGCATTGATGTCGATCACAGTCATTGTGGAATTGGTCTCAATCACATTCATGACTACCGGGTAAACAATAAGAAAGAAATTATGGCAGTAATAAAACGAAAGAAGTTGGGCGAGCTGATCCTAGGTCGCCCTTTGATGACGGATGAAGCCTCACATCAGTCGATTGGCAAGGGCGTTGCACTGGCGGTGTTCGCCTCCGATGCATTGTCATCGGTTGCCTATGCCACCCAGGAAATTTTGATTGTGCTGGCCGGTGCGGCCACCATTATCGGAGCAGGCGTCTATGGGTATTCAATCCCCATTGCAGCGGCTATTGTGTTTTTGCTGGCGATCCTGACTATCTCCTACCGCCAGACCATCTTTGCCTATCCAGGTGGCGGCGGCGCATACATCGTCGCGCGCGACAATATCGGCGAATTGCCAGCACAAATCGCTGGAGCGGCATTGCTGACCGACTATGTATTAACCGTGGCCGTCAGTATCTCAAGCGGGGTGGATCAAGTTGCCTCAGCGATTCCCGCGTTAAAGCCCGTCGAAGCGCCAATCGCGATTGTGACTATCATTTTCATGGCCGTCATTAACTTACGTGGGGTCAAAGAATCCGGTCGAGTCTTTGCCATCCCCACCTATTTCTTCGTGGTCATGATGTTTATCACCCTGATTGTGGGTTTTTATCGTTATTTCAGTGGATCACTTGGTGTGGTAACCGGTGTCGAGGTCGTTCATCAAGTGATAGAGCCACTGGGAATACTACTCATACTGCGCGCCTTTAGCAGCGGATGCGCGGCAGTCACTGGGGTTGAGGCCATTTCCAACGGCATCACCGCATTTAAGGACCCCAAGAGCAAAAATGCCGCAACTACGATGACCATTATGAGCAGCATCTTAGGTGTAACGTTTCTAAGCATCACCTTTCTTGCAAATCGGATTGGGGCAGTGCCATCGGAGGTGGAGACCGTGATTTCACAGCTGGGCCGTACCGTATATGGGCCAGGCCCACTTTATGGCTTGCTGATCGCCTCAACTACAGTGATTCTGATCATGGCCGCCAACACCAGTTTCGCTGACTTCCCAAGGTTATGCGCCTTGCATGCTGGTGATGGCTTTTTGCCACGTCAATTGACCTTTCGCGGGGGGCGTCTGGTATTTTCGTGGGGTATTCTGGCATTGGCTGCTGCATCCATCGTTTTGGTAGCCATATTTAATGCCAGCACAACCGCTCTGATCCCACTTTACGCGATTGGGGTGTTTCTTAGTTTTACCCTGTCACAACTCGGTATGGTCATCCGCTGGCAGCGCATCTCCAAACTCAAACCAACTGAGACGATCAAAGACATCCATAGCGTCATCAGCTACGATGCTGCATGGAGATTTAAGCAGATCGTCAATGCGGTCGGCGCAACGCTTTCTTTTGTCGTGATGATCGTATTTACGGCCACCAAGTTTTCGCATGGAGCCTACATCATCGTCATACTCATCCCAAGCATGGTGTTTGTCTTCTTTCGCATACATAAGCATTACAAAGGTGTTGCCCGTATGCTCAGTCTCTCCGGGCGGACAGTCACCCCGGAACGCCATGCAGCCAAGATGATTGTGCTGATCGATGATGTGCACGCCGGGACTGTGCCAATGATTGAATTTGCCATGTCCTACGGGAACAATTGGACTGCGTTGCACATCGATGACAATCCTGATAAAACAAAAATAATACTGGCGAAGTGGCAGCAACGTATGGGCAAACTAGATCATCCGCTGCACCTTATTCCCGCGCCGTATCGTGATCTAACAACCCCGATTGTCAATTATGTACAGGATATTCTCGATAAAGATCCTAATATATTGGTGCATGTTGTAATGGGGCAGCTGATTATGGACACATGGGCAGCCCAAGTCCTACACGCTAATACGTCTATTCGTTTCAAACTGGCTTTGCAACAGATGTCACGTGTTGTCGTGACCGATGTCGCCTACCCCTTGCATGGAGACGAAATAGATCACACCTTGCAACGCGAAGATGCGAGTGGAGAGCCGTCTTTGAATGCGGTTCAGATACCAACAGCGATGGAACCAACCGTTAAGACCCCTGTGGGTTAATTCCATTCTGTCAAAATAGTTAAAAATCGGGTGATCCATGCACTCGTTCTAAAATAGCGCTGTGACCCAGGTGAATTCGTTGCTCCTGCGCAGCTTGCGCATTACAGAATTTGATGAGATCCGCAAACACACTTACCCGTTTAATCTGCCGCTCATTCAGGCCCAGCCGCACATCGTGTTTGAATCACCAGTAACGTTCTTCGTCGGTGAAAACGGCAGTGGCAAAAGCACCTTGCTGGAAGCTCTCGCCTGCGCGATTGGGTCGACTACTGTGGGGAGCCAGAGTGTCATGCACGACCCCACCTTGGCCGCCGCACGCGAGCTTTCCAAATTATTGCGTCTCAGTTGGCGCAAAAAGACGCGCAAGGGATTGTTTCTACGGGCTGAGGATTACTTTGGCTACGTCAAACAACTGGCGCAAAACCGCGCCGAACTGGAACTGGATTTGCAGGAGGTTGACCAGCGCTTTGCCAATCAATCCGCTTACGCCAAGCAACTTGCCGCAGGTGTTTTTCGTGGCCAGATCAGTGCGCTAAAAGGGCGCTATGGCGCAGAAGGCTTGGATGCCCGCTCGCATGGCGAGAGTTTTCTCGACTTCTTTCATACCCGCTTCGTGCCAAGTGGGCTCTATCTGTTGGACGAGCCAGAAGCCCCGCTGTCGCCCAAACGGCAGCTAGGGCTACTGGCATTGCTCAAGCAGATGGTGGCGCAACAGGCTCAGTTCATCATCGCCACCCACTCACCTATTCTGATGGCCTATCCCGGCGCAACAATCTTGCACTTCGAGAACGGCAGCGTATCGCCAGCAGCCTATGACGATCTGGAACATGTGCAGATCACGCACGATTTTCTGGCCGCGCCAGAACGCTATCTGCGGCACCTCTGAAAGTTTACAAAAACTTGTTACTCAGTGTAATTGGTTCGCCTTTTCGCGCGTCATGCGATGATTGAAGCCGCGCAGCGCCAGCCGAGAGTTCGGATGGCGGTTGCCTTCTTCGATCTCGTCATCACCCGCGTGCATTTGCACCAGCACACTCTTGCGGACTTTGCTTGAGCGATTGGGCAAGGAGCCATGCACGGTGAAGTAGCTAAAGAACACCACATCGCCCGCTTTCACTTCCACCGGCGTAGAGCCTTCGATCGGATACTCTTTGGTCATCAGCGACTCCACCCGGCCATGACTGCCTTCGACCCGTCCCAGCTTGTGCGAGCCGGGATACACCCGCAGACACCCCATCTCATCATCTGCATCCGACACAAAGATCACCCCGGCCATCATCGTGTCCTTCTCTGATGCAAAGTAGGAATAATCTTGATGCATCGGGAATGGCGCGCCTTTTTCAGCTGGTTTCTGAAACAGCTTGGTATGGTGCAAGATAATATCGGAACTGCCCAAAATCTGCTCGGTGACGTCCAAATAAGTCTTTTGTTGAAGTGCTTGCAGCCAAGCATGAGAATACTCATGCACTTGGTGCGTATGATAAATCACTGTGTTCTGCGCACCCATGCGATCCATCTCCGGGCCCGACCAGCGCGCATTGATCTGTTGCTCGTCCAGCTTCATGAGCTGAGCCACAATATGGTCAAAATCATGTTCCAAAACGGCAACTTCATCCGGTGAAAACACGCCTTTGGCCAAATAAAAGCCGTCGCGGTCAAATTGTTCTCTTATGGCTGTCATATCTATAGACATATTCATTTCTCCAAGAATAGCCCCATTCTATGTTGCACGATAGCTTTGACAATGGCGAATTAGAAGATGTACAAGCCAACACGGTGTGGAGACAGAACCAGGCCTTCCACACTGTGTCGCGCTGGCTTTAAGAGGAGCGACAAAACAATCTTCGATCACGCACAAGTAACATGCAACCAACTTTCGAACGAGTATTGCGATGAGTTTCGTTAGTGGCCAAATTCTGCAAAGTGATCGGCTTCAAATTGTTGCGGTATTCACAACGGAAGCAAAATAATATTGCCAAACAGGGGTCATCTGATAACCAAATTGCATACACATTGCGCAATTTCCTACAAGCCCCTATATCGCTTATCACGTATCATTTACCAATGGCCGCCACGCCGCCCGATCATGAGGTTACCCGCTTCTGGCGTATCCCTGAATACGCAGATCTGGAGTTATTGCGTGCACGCTATATCCAACATCGTTACGCCTTGCATACCCATGACACCTACGCGATTGGCGTGATCACCTACGGCAGCGAGGCATTCATCCGTGGACGCAAATTGTGGAAAGGTCGTACTGGCGAAATTGTGATCGTGAATCCCGGCGAGGTGCACGACGGCTATGCTGGTGACGAGCGTGGCTGGATGTATCACGTGTTTTACCCATCCGCGCACCTGCTTATCCAAGCCAGCGCAGGGCTGTCCAACACCTCTAACGAACGCTTGCCCTATTTTCCGCAGGGTGTCATCCAAGACAACTACCTGTTTGATCTGATGTTGCGCTTGCACCAAACGCTGGAAACGTCGCAATCACGACTAGAACGCGACTCGCGCTTCCTGTGGACGATGACCCAATTAATCGCTCGCCACGCTGCACCCAGCCTCACGGATGGCATGTTGGGTCAGGTGCCACAAGCCATGCACCGTGTCTGCGATTACATCCAACAAAACTACGCCGAAAACATTACCCTGAAAGAATTGGCCGCTGAATGTGGCCTGAGTCAATATCACTTTCTGCGTATGTTTCGGCGCGATTTTGGCCTGACACCACACGCCTACCTCAATCATGTGCGCGTGCTGCGTGCCCGCGAGATGCTGCAACGTGGCTACCCCATCGCACAAGCCGCTGTTAATGTGGGCTTTGTCGATCAAAGCCACCTGCACCGGCACTTCAAACGTATCGTGGGTGTCACACCCGGACAGTATGCGCTTACTTCGACAGGCTTTGGGTTGTCGGTTTAGCTCGCACACACAAATAATCGTGCCACAGCAGCCGCGCCGCCACCGCACGATAGGGCCGCCATTGCTCGGCCAGGCAGTCGAGCTCGTCAAATGCAGGTCGTTTATCGAGTTGCTTCACCCGTTGGGTCGCGCTAGCCAATGCTATATCACCCCGTGGCCAAATATCTGGACGCCTCAGCACCATCAAGAGATAAATGCCTGCCGTCCAGTGACCAATGCCTTTGAGCTGGATTAGCATTTCGTGTGCATCGGCATCATTCAGCCTATGCAGGCGTTCTGGATCAAACGTCTTGTTCACAATTGCCTGTGCCAGCGCCCGCACATAGCCTGTTTTCTGGCGGCTGAAGCCAATCGTCCGCAATTCCTCATCGCCCAACTTGAGAAATTTACGGGGCGTAATGTGACCAAGCGCGCGCTTCAGATTGTTGTATGCGGCCAATGCCGATGCCAGCGACACCTGCTGTTCCAGGATAATGTGCACTAGCGTTGAAAACCCAGGCTCACGCGCCCAAAGCGGCGGCGGGCCATACCTCCGCACCACTCCCGCCAGATCATCATCGCGTTTGGCCAACCAGCCTACCGCCTTGAGCAGCGAGGCATCTGTCAAAGATTCAATGCTCAATCCTCTAATCTCCAAACTCCAATCTCTGATCTCCAATTCCTAATCTCTACGTGAAGCTGTTCAGCCTCTAACCCCGCTCCGTCGCCAGCAACGTCGCTTTGCGCGTAGCTCCCCAGCGATAGCCACCCGTTTTGCCATCCTCACGCACCACCCGGTGGCAGGGAATCACTATGCTGACGCGATTGGCCCCGCAAGCATTCGCCACCGCCCGCATGGCCGTGGGCTGTCCAATAGCCTTGGCCACATCACTATACGACCATGTCACTCCAGGCGGTATTTGTCGCAATGCCTGCCAGACCATCGCCTGAAAGGCTGTGCCTTGCACATCAATCGGCAACTTAGCAATCGCACTATACGGCTGTTGCTGAGCAAGGTATTGCACCACCGCCTGCGCCCATTGGGTCAGGACCGTGTTCTCGTGGCATTCTATAGCCGCAGCTGGATATTCCTTTAGCAATGCGCTTTCCAACTGCTCATCCTCGTCCCCAAAATAAATGGCGCAAATGCCGCGGGGTGTGCCCGCAATCAACATACGCCCCAGGACGGAATCAATCAGTGTGTATGCAATGTGCATCCCGCGTCCACCGCGTTGATAACTGCCCGGCGTCATGCCCAACGCCAAATCGCTTTGCTCATACACCCGACTGCTAGAGTTGAAACCGGCGTTGTATGTCGCATCTGTGACTGTGGCACTCGATTTGAGTTCGGCCTTTATTTGACGACTCTTGAGCAACTGCGCATATTTCAAAGGCGACACGCCCAGCACCCTCTTGAAAGTGCGCTGTAAATGAAACGGGCTGATATTGAGCTGTGCGCCAAGATCATCCAGCCGCGCATTCCCATCGCGTTCGATCAATTGCACGACTCGCTGCACCAGTTCTGCAGATGCGTCAGGCAACGCCGCCTCGCGTGGATGGCAACGTTTACACGCGCGATAGCCCGCAGACTCGGCTTCTTCGCACGAGGCGAAGAACAGCACATTTTTTCGCAAGGGTCGAGCCGGGCAACTGGGTCGGCAATACACGCCCGTCGTCCGCACCGCCACATAAAACTGGCCGTCACATGCAGCGTCTTGGTGCTCCCATGCTTGCCATAATTGTTCTTCGGTCATTCCAGCGATCATGCAGTAGATGATAGCGTCAGGACTGTTACACCGCTATCGAAATCTTGTGGTGACCCTGCCAAATGGTGAATTTCGCATAGTGCCTTGGAGACGGCGCGGTAGCAGAGAAAACGCCAACTGCCACGGTTACCCGTGGCAGCTGACCGAGAAGAGTGCAACGACGGTCAAGTTGAAAGAACGATGTGCTAACGATGTGTATTGTGCTTCGGTGTGTAACAGTGTGTAACGATGAAAGTGCAATGTGCTTTGATGTATTCAGTTGTAGAACGGTGTTGTGGTGTGTGATGTGTAACGGCGTGTAACAGTGTGCTGCAATGAGAATGCGATGTATTTCGATGTATTTAGTTGTAGGTAATGATCGTGACGTACTGCGATGTATAACAGTGTGCTGCGGTGAGAGTGCGGTGTATTTTGATGTATTTAGTTGTAGATGATGTTGTCTGCGGCGATGGGCTTTATTGTGTCGTTGGTGTGTTTAGGGTTATTGTTTCCGCCAACCCCCTCACTTTATTAGTCGCAGACCAATTGGATATCCGCAAAAAGACGCACTGAAAAATCACTTAAAAGTCCTTGGATATGTACAAATCGCAGCAAAATCTAATGAAACACTCGTCGAATCCCTATTTCATTTATATCTTCTTGCATGGTTTTGTTTTAATTTCAGACGTTTTTTTGAGAAAAATAGTCGATCTCATCTAAAACTCATACAAAAGTCGGAACTCCATGCTGCAGGGGCTGACAGCCTGATTGATGAGAACATGAGGCTGATATTGGGCTGATAAGGCAGGGTGGTCGCAGATTTTCAACTCAGGCATAGAATTCAGTTATGAAATCAGCACTAATCGTTTACGGGGGCTGGCTTGGCCATCAGCCCAAAGAAGTGGCGCATGTACTCCAGGCAGCGTTGATCGACGACGGATTCACTGTTGAACTATCCGATACGCTTGATGCCTATTTGGATCTGGAACACCTGAAACAAATGAGCGTAATCGTGCCAGTTTGGACGATGGATACCATTAAGCGCGAACAACTGACTCCTTTGCTAGATGCGGTGCGCAGTGGAGTGGGCATTGCGGGCTGCCACGGCGGTATGTGCGACGCTTTTCGCAATGAAACCGAGTATCAATTCATGACCGGTGGTCAATGGGTGGCCCACCCCGGCAACGATGGTCGCCATTATTGGGTAAATATCAGCGAGCAAAACCCCATCACTGCTGGTTTGCAGGATTTTGAGGTGCACACCGAGAAATACTACATGCACGTCGATCCGGCTATTCGGGTCATGGCAACCACCACGTTTGAAGATTATGGCGACGCGCTTATGCCAGTGACATGGACGAAGTCCTACGGCAAGGGTCGAGTGTTCTACTGTTCGTTAGGACATCAGGCCAATATCGTCGAAATGCCACAAACGCTGACGATGATGCGGCGCGGCATTCGCTGGGCCGCCGGCGAGTGGCAAACCGAGATGGGCCTGCCCTTTGCAAAAGCATACGCTGCCAGTCTTTAATCTTTTATCTTTAATCTTTAATCTCGATATCAAGCGTAAATGCTTGCTCTGCTGTTGCAGGCATTAGAACTGGCATGCGCGCATAGGGCTCGACCGGTTTGTAAAAGCCTAGTTTGATATGGTACTGGCCGGGGGGTAGATCCGCAGGCAGCGTGAACTCGCGAGCGTCGGCCACTACATCACCCTTGCGCCACCAACGCAGAGGCAACCGGTCGATTGGGCCATCAGCTTGCGGGGCTTTAGGCGTCGGGTCATCACCTTGGGTCAGTTGCACAAACAGAGTGTAGTCCTCGTTAACATCTTGGGTGCAGTGCCAGAGCGTGTTTAGGCGAATGCGCCGTCCGTCTTGCTGCGCCAATGCCATCAAGAGATCGGCATGGCTAAATTGCGCTTGTGGGGTAGCTGTATTGATGTGCGCATCCAGTGGCGCGGCCAGACCGGCGATGGGATAGAACTGGCGCGGGGCAGGCTCACCCGCTGGCGTGCGAGTATCAGTGATGAAATCGCGCCCATTTAGGTCACGGTAAAACGCGGCATCCAGTTTGACGACCGTGGGCAGCAACTGGGTTATTGTCGGGGTGTCTGGCACCCGCAATAAATAGCGATCGGCGATGATCTGCCCGGGTTGCCACAAATGGGTCGGCCACATTCCACCGCCGGGATAAGTGTCCAATACCAGCAATTGCGTGTCACTCATCCCCGTGCGGCCATACAGGCGCAGGCCCAAACTCAGGTTTTGCGAAATAGGTTTGAGCGCTTGCCAATACAGCGTAACGTTGATTTCGCGATCCGGCTGGGTGATGCGAGTCCGATCCGTGGTGTAGCCCAGCCAGCGAATGCTGTCCGCGAAGAGCAACTCGGTTTTGTGCAGGTCGGACGGCAGTTCGCTTTCGTTATTTAGCAATGTGGGTCGGGCGTAGGCTGGACGGATATAAGCAAAGGGAACAACGAAGGCCAGTGCGGCCAATCCGCCCATCACGATCATGGTAATTATGGGGGCGATTTTGCGTGGGATCACTGCAATCAGCCCCAACGTTGTTAATACCGAAATGGCCACGATCACCGGGAACAACAGCCGCCCCTGACTGGCCAACGTAATCGAAGTCCAGCGCAGTAGCGCTCCAAAAGCCAACACCAGTACACAAACCAACATACCGCCTATCAAATGCTTTGGGGTGAATTTGTCCACTCGACGCAGGCGCAACCACTTCACCAACTGGATGGCCAAGCCAGTGCCAGCGATTACCCACACCCCTTCAAACACGTCATACACCCAGACCGGCAGGGCAATGTTCAATGCACCAAACAAGCCCCAGTATGCCCACAAGAAGCTGCCCCATTCATAGGCAATCTCCAACATAGACGCTGGCACGGGCCGCGCGCCGACAATTTGCGCCATCATCTGCGTGCCGGTCACATCGCCACCATACAGCAAGCCGTTGCGCACGTACCACCAGGCAGAGATGAAGAGGAGGGGAAGCGCGATGTGAATGACGCTTCGCAGGTGAAGAGGATGACGGGGGGAAGGGGATGATGGGCTGTTGCGCAAATTTGCGACGATTTGGGCAGCGAGGACGAAAACAGGCACTACTAAAACCAACGCCAAGCCGGAGGATTTGGTTAACGCAGCGCAGCCCAGCACAGTGCCTAGTAATAGAGCGGAGCGACGCGAGAGGCCTACTCGGATCATGCGTGCGCCCAAGGCCAGCGCTAGCGACGACCACATTACCGCCATCGTGTCATTGTTGACGCTGGCCATGATGTGCAAAAACATAGGGTTGAAAGCGGTGAGAGCGGCAGGTAGGAGAGGGGCGAGAGTAGAGGGCAGAGAGTCGTGGGCAGAAAACAGTGTGCGGTGGGCAACGGACTGCTTTCTGGCTTCTGTTTTCTGCCCACAGCCCTCTGCCCACAACTCTCTGCCAACACTCCACGCACACATAACCGCTACGCCACCCATGAGCACGCCGAGAAAGCGCATGACCATGAGCGCAAGAGTGGTCTTTTGCCAGGGAAAATGCTCGAGGTCTGGTCGATGCAACATCTGGTTGCGATTGGTAGTGGCAGCAGGCTGGCCCATCGACCCAGAGTGGGGGTTAAACACCCAGACCTGATCGTAGTCGCTGCGATCAAACAATTGGGCGACCCCAGCCATGGCCCAGTAATACAGCGGCGGCTGGCTGCCTTCCTGTTCATAAGGCCCATGTTGATCCGGGTTTTGGATAGGCAAGGGGTTCCCACGTGCCAGCCATTCCACCATTGCAACATGTCGCGGTTCGTCCGACACCTCCATTATCGGCGCAGCAGTCGCATATAGTACACCTGCGATGAGGTAGAGGAGGAGCAGGGTGACGATGGGCTTGTTCACTATCGAAAGAAAGCCGCCACCTGTCCAACACGTGCGTCCGCAATACGCACACGGTGCGATTCGAGCAGCGGTTCGGGCAACGCATCAAGTGAAAAAAAACCGATGTCGGTGCTTTCATCAGAGGTACATATAGCACCGCCGGTAATCGTGCAGGCAAAGCACAGATTTACAAACTGGTTGACCGCGCCATCGCGATAGCGGCCAATATTAAATTGGGTGGGGTCGGAATATACGCCGATCAAACGATCGACCCGCACCTCAAAACCGGTCTCCTCCCACACTTCGCGGGCACAGGTGGTGGCGATAGATTCACCCGGATCAGCGCGTCCGCCGGGCATGCCCCAGAAGCCGTTGTCCTCTCGTTTCTGAAGCAACAGTTCACCTTTGTCATTCAGCACAAAGGCAGAGGCACCTGGCTGCACCCGATGCGGCATTTCATGAACTGGCGCGCCAGTCATATCAAAGAAGTGGGGGGATTGCATGTGGTTGCTCATATTAAATCCCTTTAGATTCCTTCAACTGATTCAAGCGCACGCGCATAACGCGGCACCGTCACTCGTACGGTTGTGCCTTGGCTTGGCACCGATTGTATTTCTAGCTGGCCCCCAAAGTACTCTGCTCGCTCGCGCATCGAGATCAAACCAAGGTGGCCTGGAAATGCCCCATGATTGTCAAATCCACGTCCATTGTCCTGAATCTCGGCAATGATGAAATCAGATTGGCAATTCAGTCGGATGATGGCGCGGGTGGCGTTGGCGTGCTTGATGGTGTTTTGCACCGCCTCCAGTGCGATGCGATACAAGCCCTGCTGTACATCCAGCGATATATCATGGTCATTGCCAATGACTTCGATATCAGCCTCTAAGCTGTGCCGCTCAAATAGCACATGAACTTGCCGTTTGAGCGCATTGACCAGCCCTTCGGTGGCCAACGATTCCGGCCGCAGTTCAAAGATAAGGGCGCGCATTTCGGCCAACGCACCGGCGGTAAGTTTGACCACATAATCGAGAGAATCTCCGGCTCGGACTGGATTTTCCTTTAGCAATTCACGAGCTGTTTTCGCACCCAACGAAATGCCAAATAGTGCTTGCGACACCGAATCATGCAATTCGCGGGCCAGACGACTGCGCTCGGCAATGGCCGCCGCAGCGCGTTCGCTGGCACGTAAGCGAGCATTGTCTATTGCGGCGGCAGTCTGATTGCCAAAGGTGAGGGCAATACCAGCATCTTGATGAGTGTAGTAATTGGCGCGATAGAAACAAATGGTCAGCAGCCCAATTACTTTGTTGCGGCTGATGAGAGGAATACCCATCCAGGAAACCAAATTATCGGATACCGCTGATGATTTGTTCGTGTTGACCACGCCATTGATCGCTTGAGTGAGCCGTAACGGGATGTTGGGCAGAATGACTGTTTTGCCAGTGCGTAAGACGGTGTTGAGTTGCTGGGTATTTGGGCATGCAATGGGGCGCGCGTTGGGGTCATCCAGTTGATCGTAATTCAGCACCATGAGCGACGGTTCCAAAGGCTCTATCTCGTTAACAGAGGGCACCTGATGGAGCGGATGCTTGTCTGCAACTTCATTCTTACGTATATCCAACGGATTTACATCCTTGGCGTGTTGGCTAAGCATGATCGACGCTGAGTCAAAATCGACCACGTTTTTTAGCTCCGACAGGGTCAAACGCAATAGTGGGCGCAATTCCAACGGTGAAGCCAAGATGTGCGAGGCCTCCAGCAGTCGCGTCAATTTAAGTGAAAGCACGGCATTCTCGCGGAATGCCACAATCTGCCGACAGACGACCAACATCAGAATTAGCCCCACGCCGATGACCTCAATCAGCACATCAACCATTTGGCTGGAAAAATCGACTTGAAGGAGCGAACGAACCAGCAAGAAGAACGACACGGCAACGAACAAATAGGGCAAATAAAATGTAACCCTGCGCCGACGATTGGGGGTGGCACCAATCAGGGTCATGTGCAATCGTTCTTCCTGGTTGATCGGTTGTGCGCGAACCGAATCGCCATGCAGCACACCAGCCAGAATGGCAAGCAACCAACTCACATTAAACGCAATCAAGGGCCAGTAATGATGCGAGTCGTTCAGCACAGTTTCATACCAGTTGTAGAGCGTATCCCCCATGCACATAGCGAAGACACTTAATCCCAATAACAACAAGGGTCCTTGCTGGGCAGTATGGGGTTGTCGCAAAAACAATGTGGTCACTACCCATAGCAACGCCAGATCCATGGCAGGGTAGGCCAAGGTCAACGTCAATTCCAGCCAAGTAATATCGTTGGAAATCGTGGCCAAGCTGGGGGCAAAGAAAAACACCCAGAATATCTGTGCGCTGGCGATAATGACGATGCCCATCTCCAGCATCAGCTTACTCAGCTCGCCCCGTTCGAGGCGGCGGCTGGGCAACATAAACAAACCCACGATAAACACCACGTAGTAGCTTAGAAAGAACGCGTCAGACCACGAGCCAAATGTGTCCAAATCGACAAGGTTTTGATAGAGGTCAATCGCCTCGCCAATAGCGTATAGCAAGCTGGCCAAGGCGAGAATGCGCCAGGCCAATGCCAGTCGTGTAGATAACTTCCTTGATTTGTAATCGGCATAGCAGAGTGCCCCCACCGCCGCTAACGGCCCGACAACGGCAATAAGATCGCTGACAAAAATACGCCACGGCTCATTGTTTTGTAGTAGCAAGTAGCCGGCCAGGTTCAATAGTAACAATGCGACTACGGCAACTACACCGTGGCGAAAGTATCCTGGCACGGCCTGAACCTTGGGGGGAAGTGAGTCAGCTTTGGGTAACATTGCCTATGCATTGTAGCCTCAGAGTCTGCTTAGGTTTTTGAGCGAAGCCCACAAACTGTCTGGTACACTTCCAACTTAGGGATCAAATCCCTAAGTGAATTCAAATTCTCAGTACTTTGCGCTACTGATCGCTAAAAATGACTGTCTTCGAAACCGATTCCCGTACAGCACGGACGGCTGGCATTCTGGCCACAGCCGGGGCGGTGATATTGGGCTTCATCTTTTTTATTGCTGCCGTCAACGTAACGATCTTTATCCTGATGTTGCCACTCATGCTATTGGCGCTGGCTGGATTGGGAGCTGGGGCGTGGCTGCTCGTGCGCACATATCAACTGGCCACTCTGAGTTATGCGGTGGATCGCAATGCGTTAGTCATCCGAGCAGGCCCTATCCGCCAAATTGTGCCATTGCACGATGTCACCCAGATGTTATTCGGCCACGAGCTGACTGAGGACATGCACTTCCAGCGTGTGCCGCTCACCGGTTGGTGGATCGGGCGCGGTAGTCACCCCAAATACGGGCGCGTCGAGTTTTACGCCAGCCAGCCCATCGAAAGCCAAATCATGCTGATCACTCGTGCTGGCGCGTATGCACTTTCGCCTTTCAATGAAGATGCCTTCATCGAAACACTCAACGCGCAATTGGCGATTCGCCCCAGTCAACGCGTGCAGGCGGCCAAAATCGCACCGAGCCTGTCACGACTGGGCGCGGGCTTGCTGGAAGATCGTGTGGCCTGGGCCTTGCTGATTTGTGGACTTGCGATAAACTTCATCTTGTTTGGGATTAGTGCAGGTCGTTATCCCTCTGCCCCGTCGCAGCTTGTGTTGCATTTCAATGCAGCAGGCATCCCCGATCGCTTTGGCTCAAGTTGGCAACTCGTTCTGCCTGCGCTATTCGGCTTCGGTTTGTTCATCATCAACTTCATCGTCGGTCTGTTCAGCTACCGCGAGGGCGAAGAGCTAGCCAGCTATCTGATCTGGGGCGGTAATATCGCAATCCAATTGATGTTCGCAGTGGCGATGATTACAATTGGATTTGCAAGCGGACTTGGGACATAATGATATTAGTAACAGGTGCAACCGGCTGCGTGGGGCGAGCGGTTGTTGAAAGATTGACTTCGTCTGGCCATCAAGTGAAATGTTTGTGGCGTTGGGGACACGAGCACCCCGCCCCACGCCGTGTCGTCATCACCGGTGGCGATGTGCGCAATGTTGATTCGCTCAATGCAGCGTTAACCGAAGGGGGCGAATGCGACACTGTCATTCACTTGGCATCACTCCGGCGCGAGACTGCAGAAGAAAAGTTTGAGAGTATCAACGAAGTCGGCACGGCCAATGTCATCATGGCTTGCAAAGGTGCCAAGATCAACCGGCTGATTACAGTAGGCTGTCTGGGAGCCGAAACGCGTTCACCCTATCCCTTGCAGCGCAGCCTGGGCAAAGCTGAAGAGATTATCCGGGGCAGTGGGCTGAATTTCACCGTATTGAAATCGGCCGTCGTGTGCGGCCCGGGCGATTGGCTGACAAATTGGCTTACCGGCATTGCCCAAGACATGCCGCTTGTGATGCCGATTCCACATAGTGGCAGCACCAAGTTGCAACCGATTTGGGTGGACGACTTGGCCGCTTGTGTGGAACGCTGTCTTAGCGTGCGTTCGACATTTCGGCAAATAGTGCCAGTAGGCGGGCCGCAATCGCTGACTTTGCACGATCTGGCCCAACATATTTTGGCCGTCACAGCTAAAAAACGGCGAGTGGTGCGGGTGCCCAGCGCTTTCACCAATCAGCTTTCAAACTGGCTTCGACGTTGCCGCGGTGCACTCAATGAGATCGAGCTGGACGCGCTAATCTACAACCGCATCACTGAGATCGGTGGCGTGCATCGAGTGTTTGGCTTCGCTCCCGCCAAAATTCCCAGCCGCCTCAGCTATCTAGCCCCCCACTATGAACCGCCATCCCTACCCGTCAACTTTCGCTTTTAATTTTCGTCCTCTTCTTCCCCGTCTTTCACCCGCCACACCCGATCTGGTGCAATTAGTTTGTCGATGTACAAGATGCCGTCCAAATGATCTAGTTCGTGCTGGATAGCCCGCGCCAACATGCCCTCGGCGTTGAACTTGATGCGGTTGCCTTCCCGATCCATCGCCTTAATCGTCAATTGCACCGGGCGATTGACCTCGCCGCGCCAGCCAGGTATAGACAGACAGCCCTCCGCTTTATCGTCTGTTACGTCAGACAAGTTTGACACTTCTGGGTTGATGAACACATATGACACGCCACTGCCAGGGACTTTCTCATCTTTCGGCAGTTCGATCACAAACATCCGTTGTGATACACCGATTTGCGGAGCAGCCAAACCCAACCCATCGGCCCCATGCATGGTTTCCAGCATGTCATCCGCCAGTTTTTGAATTTCCTTAGTCACTTTCTCGATCTTTTTTGCCTTTTTGCGCAATACCGAATCGCCAATTCTCTTGATGTCTCTTTGCATATTTACTTTTCACTTTTGACTTATTACGTTACTACTCAGCCCGGTCTGTCATTCTGAGGGCGTAGCCCGAACCGAAGGTCCCAGGTGCGTTGCACTTGTGTGACATCGCCGGGTTAGCCGAGCAAAGATGTGGCTGGGTGCGGCTTAAGGGACCTACGGCTCAGCCCTACGGGCCTCAGAATGACAAGTTGTGGGCCTGAGTAGTTACCTTATTACTTTAATTGCTCACGTTCATGCACGCGTGCCAATTCATCATAGATTCCTAGCCATTCAGCCCAACGCTGGTATTCATCGACAATCCTATCCTCTTCTTGTTTGCGTTTCTGAGTCGCTATACGTGTTGTAATTTCCTTCTGGATAGCTTCGGGGTTGGCAACCCGTTGCCATACCAATTCATTGCCGGCAGCACCCGTGGCGATGATGACATCCCCTATGCCCAAAATCTGATTGAGCGTGCCAGTGCTCGTGGAGGTAATGCCTTGGATCTTGTCGAACCCCGCCTCACGCCGCTGAGAGCTGATGCCAAACGGCTTGCGGTCAATATCAATCACTTTGTCCTTACCCAACACAAAGAAATCGTTGCGCCAATCTTCATACCTATAGACCAGCCAAAGCACCAGAAACAAGCCAACCACTCCCACCGGAACGTAAAAGGGCCACGACAGGAGAAAGCCGCCTAATACCGGCGCAACCAGCCACGCATATACGAGTACGCCACCATAGAGTAACACCAGTGCCAGCGGCGCACCCACATTAATGAATAGGTCAAATGGATGTTTCCGGTAAACAACGTCATCCCCCACAACCAAGCGTCCCACTGGCAGCAACGTTCCCAACCAATGCTTCACATCACGTCCCAATACATGATCTAGCAGGCTGTCCCAGGGCTTGCGGCGAACGTTCATCTTGGCTTTGGGCGCAGGCGGCAAATCGCCAGGGCGATCCTTTAGCTCCATCTGTTTGCGAACCTGCTCACGCCGTTTCTCACGATCAGAGGCTTTCTCCGTAATGCTGCGACGATGTTGCTGAGTGGTCACCGCTTTAGCGACAGATTCCGGATTAGTAATATGGGCAAAGATCACCCTAGCGTCTGATCCAACCTGATCCATCTCCACATCGCCCATATTCAAAAACGCGCTCGCCAGCGTTCGGCGATTAACCGTCACGTTCTGCACTTTCTCGATGGGTGCTTCATTAAAGACGCGGCTAACCCATTTGACCTCTTCGCGGTGCACCACACGCCGGTCTGTAACAGCATAAAAATCGTTATACCAGTCGTACAAATGCCAGGCAAGCAAGAGCAACACACTGATGAAAAGTATGACCCACCCGGTCCTGACCGGCGACATTTGCCCAAATTGATAATTCATGAGCAAGCCGTAGAGGTTTTGCCCATTCAGGTCATACTGGCGCGAGGCAAGATTTCCACCCACAAGCAACGCCAACGTGATCCACCAAACCCAGCTCGATTCAACAATAACCCACCAGTGCTTACGTTGGAAGACCATCATCACTTCGCCTTCCTGCAACCAATCATGCTGGGCCTGATCATCCAGAATTTTCTTGATCTCCGGTTCGGGTTGCAACCTTGCGCTAATCTCTGGATTGGCTTGCAGATAAGCCTGAAAATGTTCGCGCTTCACCGCCCACATTTTCAGATTTTGCAGCGCCTCCAGTGTCTCGTAATTTTGTCGGCCTGTCATGAAAGACACATCGTTGGCGGTGCCGCCAGCGCTTACAATCATTTTTCGCTTATCGACATATTTGTCGGTGGCCTCGCGGATCATCAGCCGCCCTTCGGTCACGATATACAACGAAGTGTCGGTGCCGCCGCGCTCCACGATCAATTCACCCGGTTTGAGCTCGATCACAGTCCGATCTTTCACAATCTCTTTAATAACCGACACATCTAAACCCTTGAATGGTCCTTTTGCCTTCAACCGCTCGAAAATATCAAATGGCGCATTGTCGGCTGGGATGTGAGTGTGATCAGCCATCACCTCGTGCGCGTTATGCACTTCTTCCACAGTCACCGTGGATGGCGCAATCAACGTCGGGGCATTCAGATTGTTACGCAAAGTAGGATGTCGTTGCAGCAAATCCAGAAAACCGTCTCTGGGCACCCGCCACACCGTCGTCCCGTCGTCCATCGCTTCAAACGCATGTTCATTTGGTTGCCCGGTCAAAAACGAGTCCTGGTTAAATACCCATCCGTCGCGCAGAATCTTGCTATTCAGCTGTTCTTCGGTATAGATGTTGTCGGGGGTTCGCGCAAACACGCGCCCGGTGCGAATAATATACAGATGTGTGTCTGTGCCACCGCGCCACACAAACGATTGGCCTGCTTGGGCGCTGGTTTGCTGAAAGAGACCACCCACCGCACGCATCTCCGCTTCGTTCAAATGTGCAAACAACGGCACCTCACGCAGTTTGTCCAGCACCATTTGCAGGGTATTCAGATAGCTCCCGTTACTCTTGGGTTGGGCTTGTTTGCGCGTCGTCATAGTCTCAGTCTTCTTAATGCCTACGAAAAGATTCTAGCATCACCAGCGCCGCAAATTGAGGCAGAGCCATTTGCCGCCGCCAGCGTTTTGGATCGCGCAATAGACGATCCAACCACTCAAAGCCAACCCGTTGCACCCACTTCGGTGCACGCTGCTGGGTGCCCACAATAAAATCAAACGAGCCGCCCACGCCCATGCCGACCACCGCATGGCCAGTCGCGATCGTGCCAAGATTCTCTGCCAGCCAGTTGTCCTGCGCCGGTGCGCCATAGGCCACAAACAATAACTGCGGCTGTGTCTGTTGCACCCGCGCGATGATTTCATCGCGATCTTCAGGCCGAGGCGAACCAGCGTGCGTTCCCACCACGATTAAACCGGGATACTGCTGCCCTAGTTTAGCCGCTGCCAGTTCTGCCACCCCCCGCCCTGCACCCAGCAGAAACACGCGCCAACCTTGTTGCGCAGCGCGTTCGCACAAGCACTGCATCAAATCAATCCCTGCCACTCGTTGACGCAATGGCTGGCCCAATCGCCGCGCCGCATACAACACCCCAATCCCATCCGGCACATTCAGCGCAGTCCGTTGCAACGTTTTATAGAAAAGAGGGTCACGCCGAGCCAACATGATAAATTCCGGGTTCACCGTCGCGATCTGATGTGGGCCATCTTGTGCAACCCAAGCTGCAACACGCTCGCACACCTCCGCATACGTCACATCATCAACCCGCACCCCCAGAATCGTTGTGTCTTTCATTTCTTATGTCTTATTTCTCATCTTTCATCTTTCACTTCGTTTTTTATAATTTTGCCTTTTGAATTTTCAATTTCTGCCTTCTGCCTTCTGCCTTCTCAATTCTCAATTCTCTCCAAAATCCTCTCCGCACAATCCCGCCAAGAAAAACGAGCGACATTGACATACCCCAAGCGAATAAGTCGGTCGCGCACGCTTGGATCGACAAGCACTTGATGCAAAGCCTGCCCAATCTCATTCACACTCTGTGGGTCAAACAATAGCGCACCTTCGCCAGCTACTTCCGGCAACGAAGACGTATTGCTGCAAATGACCGGCACACCCATGGCCTGCGCCTCTAGCACCGGCAACCCAAACCCCTCATACAACGATGGGCAGGCATATACCGCTGCCGCGCGTAGCAACGCTGCCTTCTCCTCATCGCTCACATATCCTGTAAAAATCACCCGGTCGGCAATGCCCAGCCGCTGCACCTCCGTTCGCAAGTCCTCGCTGCCCCAACCGCTGCCACCGGCGAGCACGAGCGAAGGGCGCGGAGCGTGGAGCGCTCCATGCCCCACGCCCTTCGCTTCTCGCTCCACTTCTGCAACCGCCTCCATCAACCGTCGCAAGTTCTTGCGCGGTTGCAGCGTGCCCACGTGCAACACATAGGGTCGATCCTCCGGCAAATTGAACTTGACGCGGACGCGCTGCACGTCAATTGGTGTGACTTCCGGGGCAGGCAACGGCCCAAGCAGCGCGACTGTCATCTTGTTTTCTCCGATGTTATAGAAGCGCCCCACATCCTGTTTTGTGATCTGCGAATCCACAATTAGCGCGTCCGCGAACCGCGCCGTAAACCAAGTGCTCAATTCCAGATACAGCCATTGGCGCAATGGATGCGCAGCTGGGAAGTGGCGATAGCCCACATCGTGAATTGTCACCACCGTGCGTGGCTTCCTACGCCATGCACAGGCCAGCGGCAACACATGCGAGGGAACAAACAACACGTCAGGTGGCCGCTGCACGATCTCGCGCGCCAAGCCAATATGCGTCCATAAATGCGGCTGCCGAATGTGAACGAGTTCATTGGGCGCAATGGACAGCATGGATAGGTCGATCGGTTCGCGCACATACAGGCGCACCCAATGCCCCTGCGCCTGCGCCAACGGAATCAGTGCCGCGATCACCTGTTGCGAATAAAACTCCGTCCCTGTGCGCCGCCCAGACAAACGGCTGCCGTCGATGCCAATGATCATGAGCGCGGCTGCTCCGCCAAAACAATACGCAGCCAAGCATTCTGAGCGGAGCGCATTCTTATGCGCACAGTCGAAGGATCGGTCATTTTGTTTTGTTGAATTACCCTAGAACAAACCCCGTAGCGCGGGATAGACCTTGCGAAAACGTTCATAGGCATGCAGGTAACGTACGACATTGGCAGAAGGCATAGTCATTCGTTGCGGTTGCGCTGCATATCGCAGCGGGTCTGTCCACAACCCGCTGCCCCATCCTGCCAGCATCGCCGCGCCGTATGCGCTGCCTTGGGTCTCAGCAATCTGCATCGGTAGGTCAATCACATCCACCAAAATTTGCGCCCACACGGCGCTGCGGGTTGCGCCCCCCGTGAGATAAATGTGCGGACTAGGCAGCGGACCACTTTGGCCTATTTGATGTTCGCCGGTCGGCAATGCATGCATCAACATCCAGCTGTCCTTTAGTGCGAATGCCACTCCTTCCAACACTGCCCGCACCATCTGGGCCCGCCCGTGTGATGTCGATAACCCTAGCAATACGCCGCGTGTATCTGGATCAAAATGTGGGGTGCGTTCGCCCTGCAAATAGGGCAAAAAGAGCAATCCGTCGCTCCCTGCTGGCACCTGGGCCGCTTCGGTCAACAAGGCGTCGATCGTTGTCTCCGGCCACAATGACGCCACCCACGACAAACACAGCCCACCGTTCAGATGGGCACCCATCACATGCCAGGTGTTTGGCAAACAATGACAGAGCGAGTGCAATCGACCTTGTGGGTCAATTACCGGTTGATCCGTTGGCACAAACAACTGCGCCGCCGTGCCAATGGTGATCACCACACGCTGTGGATTTACTGCACCCAACGAGAGCGCCGCGCAATGGGTGTCACCGCCACCAGCAATCACCGGCGTGCCCACGGACAATCCAGTCGCCACAGCAGCGGCAGCTGTGAGCTGGCCCACAATCTCGTTAGACTGCGCGATCCGTGGCAGCCAGCGCAACTGTGCACCCACTGCGTCAATCAGAGTCTGCGACCAATTGCGCTGGCGTAGATCGAACAGCAGCGTGGCCGAGGCATCGCTTGGCTCGCTGGCCAATTCGCCGGTCAGGCACGAGCCGATATAGTCTTTGGGCAACAGCACGTGGGCCGTACACCCCAGCAGTTCAGGCTCATGCTCACGCAACCAGGCCAGACTCAGCGCCATAAAACCCACCGCCGGGCGATTGCCGGTGATGTTAACGATACTACGGCGTGAGAGTTTTTCCTCCAGCGCAGTCACCTGCGCACCGCTACGCCCATCCGCCCAGATGATGGCGTTGTGGATGGGTTGTCGATCTGCACCAAGTAATACCGTGCCATGCATTTGCCCACTCAGGCCAATTGCCACTAAATCTGTCGGGTCGAGGGCGTGCTCGCTGAGCAAATTTCGGATGGCAGCGCAGGCCTGCGCCCACCATACCCGCGGGTCTTGCTCGGCCCAGTTGGGTTGGGGTCGCTCAATCCCATAAGGTTGCGATGCCTCGCCAATGACACGCCCATCTTCCCTTACCGCCAGCGCTTTGACGGAAGAGGTGCCAAGGTCTAAACCCAGAAGCCAGTGCATGTTTTTACTTCGCAAACTCACTAATAAACGCCCCGATATACCGCATTCCATCATAGTAATTCTGAAGGATGCTATTCTCGTTAGGCGAGTGAATGCGGCTATCCGGGTGGCTGATACCTGCGCAGATCACGGGCACGCCGCCAATGAACGAGGACAGCGACCACATCGGCCCGCTGCCCGCCGCCGTGGGAAACAATACCGGCTCTTGTCCGTAAATTTTTTGGGCTGCCTGTGCGGCCGCCTTGACGATAGGGGCAGTCACGTCGGTCATCTCTGGTTTATAGCCGTCATAGCTCACGATCTCAACATCTGTAAAGCCATGTTTGTCGAAGTGCTTGCGCAACAAATCGACCACGATTTCAGCCGAAAGATTGGGCACCAGCCGAAAGTCGATTTTGGCCGAGGCTTCCGCCGGGAGCACCGTCTTGGTGCCTTTGCCCTGCCAACCGCTGGTCAGGCCGCAAATAGTGCAAGTGGGGTCAAAGTAATAGCGCTTGAGCGCCTCAACGCCAGTGACTTCGCCCAGGAAAGTTGGCACCTTCCACTTAGCTTTGATCTCGTCTTCTTCAAACGGGATGCGTGCCAACATTGCCATCTGTGCATCGTTGGGCGGTTGCACATGATCGTAATAGCCGTCGATCAGGATGCGTTCGTGTTGATCTTTGAGCGTGCTGAGCGCCCAAGTCAACCGCCACGCCGCGTTCTGAGCCAACGGGGCATACGACGAATGCAAATCGTGATCAACACCTTTCACTCGCAATTGCACATAGCAAATGCCCTTCACCCCCATCCACAGGCAAAAGCGATTCTTCTCGTCAAAGCCGCCAAATTCCCATAGACAGCCATCAATGTTTTTGAACCAGTCCTTGTGTTGGTCAATCCAGGTGTGCAAATGAACACTGCCGATTTCTTCCTCACCTTCGATCAGCCACTTAATCTTAAAGGGCAGCGCGCCCTGCGTAGCCAGCCAGGCTTCGATAGCGTGAATACGTGTACACAGCTCACCCTTGTCGTCTGACGCCCCACGCGCATACAAGTGACCATCGCGCACGGTCGGCTCAAACGGCGGCGACTCCCACAGTTCCAGTGGCTCAGCCGGCTGCACATCGTAGTGGTTATAAATCAGTAGGGTTCGTTCAGCGTTGGGGTCGCCAAGCTCGGCCCATACGACTGGTGCACCGTTGTCGGCGGTTGGCACTACTTTTACATCGGCCCCTATCGAGGTCATGCGCCGTGCGACCAGTGCCGCCATCTCGGCAATCCCCTGGCCAGTAGCCGCCACACTGGGCTGTCGCAAAAACGTCTTGTAGTCTTCGAGCAAGCGCTCACGGTGTTCGAGCAAATACGCATCAAATGCAGCCTGATTCATAGGCTGGATGATACTCGCGAAGTCGGAGAGCACGAGTCATTACTCATTACTCATTACTCATTACTCATTACTCGTGACTCGTGACTCGTGACTCGTGACTCGTGACTCGTGACTCGTGACTCGTGACTCGTGACAAATTAAAACACTACATCGCCCCTCCGATTACCTTAGCTTTTTGCTGTTTTCTGCGAATCACGCTAATCTGCGCTAATAAATTCGCGAGAATTAGCGTGATTCGCGGAAAAACCTAAGGTATTCAGACCGCCCCTATTTCACCGACCACAACCGCAATTCATCCAGCGTTACTTTCACGGGCACAGTTTTGCGGGTGGCGCCGCCAAATACCAGATAGCCGCTTGGAATCTTGCTAGTGTCGATCGAGTCGACCAATGACGCATTGATATATATCTGCAATTTCTTACCCACCCGATAGATCTCCAGGTAGTTTGCCCCAGTTGGATAAATATAAGTCGAGACATCAGTCTTGATCAAGTCATCCTGCCACTCGCCGTTCTCCAACAGCGCCACAGCGTATTCCTGACGGGATGGCAAGATTTCAAACCAGATTAGGTTGCTACTGTCCGACGCGATGCCTATGCCACAGCCACTCTCCTGCGTGTCCACAGCACAATTGATTTCGGCAAAGAACCCAGCCAGCTTGACCTTATCGTAGGACAGCCACGAGGTCAGGTTCTTGGTTTTGATCTGCACCGACAACTTGCCCCCACTAATCGCACGCACGATCTCTTTGTCACTGGTCAGCTTCCACGCATTCTTGTTGCTGATAAATTCGTCTGCGAGCACCACTTTGGCGTTCTTGGGGATGCTCACCAGCCCCGTCACCGTCCATGCCACGCTCTCTTTCATGCCCACGTTATAGAGCGAACCCAAACTCTTGTCAGCCTCATCCGTCGCTCGCACGTCGTATGAGCCGGGCGGAATATTATCAATCGTGTAGTTATCACCGTCATCAATCACCACATCGTCTTTAATCTGGTTCTTGCCCCAATCATCCGTGCCCGTCTCAACGATATAAACATTGTGAATAGCATAGCCGGTGCTGTTCGTCAGCTTGATCGAGACTGTCTCACCGGTATTGCCGTTATCCCCATTGGTCTGTGGCTCGGGCGTGGCTTCAGTCGTATCGTTCGAGGGCTTGCCGGGGCTGGTCACTTTCAGCACACGGCCATTCAACTGGCCCTCCAAGACATCGTCTGTGGTCGAGCGATATACCTTAATATTGATCTTGTCTGTTGGGCGGTGACTGCGCAAAATTGAACAATACTCTTTCAACGAGCCATCCGAGGCCAGTGGCGTGTCCTCCATATCCAAGATCAAGTCACCCGGCTTCAGCCCAACATCATCCGCAGTCGATCCCGATTGCACCGCAGTCACCCACACCCCACCACGGTTTGCCTTCTCCAAGAATTGCGCCTCGGGGCTGATGCCGATGCCGTCCAAATCAGTGCCGCCACGTAAAGTCTTCAACACACTCAAAGCCTCATCGCGCGCAATGGCAAACGATTGGCGTGTCTTTTCGGAGCCGGCATAGTTCACCCCAACCAACTTGCCATCACTGGTCACCAGCGGGCCACCGGAGTTGCCGGGATTGATTCGCGCATCGTGCTCCAACACCTGTTTAACTGAGGCCCAGGTGGTATTGCCGTTAGCCTTGGCTTTGGAAATAATGCCTTTGGTCAAGGTGTATTCCGGATCGCTCAGCGGATGCCCGGCCGCATAAATCGTCAGGCCTACCTTTAATGTACCGCTGTACCACTCAAGATAAGGCAGATCATTCTCTGTCGTAACCTGAATCACGGCTAAATCCGAACATTCCGACCGCCCAAGAACTCTGGCATTGCGGGCTTCTTTCTCACTCCCAACAAATACCTCAAAAGATGAGGCCCCGGCAACCACGTGGTTATTCGTCACCGCAATGCCACTCTTATCCAAAAGAAAACCAGAACCACTCCAGCTGCCCGCGCTTTTGCTAGAAGTATTGAAATCCCAATACGTCCCTTTGGCTTTGATAAAAAGGGTCGCCCCTTCCACATCGTCCAGCGTGCCAACTGCTGCATGCGCCACCATCGCCTGCGCCGATTGTGGGCCAACCAAAGCAAGCAACACGGAGCCCAAAAGCCCCATGCGCGTCAAAAGATTCGTCTTCGTAAGAGATGTCTGTTTCGATGTACTGCTTTTTGTATTCATTGTTTATACCCCGTACATATCTACGCTGATTGCAAACGCTGTGCCGCAACTAGACGGCGATAAATTTCGGACGCCCGAAGTTTAACGGATTTATGAAAAGTAGGAAACCAAAAACCGCCCGTCTATGATCTTTCACAGGCGGGCGGTCAATCTCAGTACTAAAGACTCGGTCCTCAGCACTCAACTTTTTACATCAACTCCCCATCCAATCCCGGCAGCCCTAGGCCGCCCAAGCGTGGCACCTGACGGCGCTCCTCGTCCTTGCCAAAGTGGATGATTTCTCCGGTCTCGTTGATAGCCTCCACGGCCAGACCCAACGACTGTAGTTCCTTCACCAACACCTTGAACGATGCGGGAATGCCCGGCTCCTCAATCGGCTCACCCTTCACGATGCTCTCGTAAGTCTTCACACGCCCTTGCACGTCGTCCGACTTCACCGTCAGCATCTCTTGCAGCATGTGTGCCGCACCGTAGGCTTCCAGCGCCCACACTTCCATTTCACCAAAGCGCTGGCCACCGAACTGAGCCTTGCCACCCAACGGCTGCTGTGTCACTAGCGAGTATGGGCCAGTCGAGCGGGCGTGCACTTTGTCTTCGACCAAGTGGGCCAGTTTCAGCATATGCATGTAGCCAACCGTCACCGCTTTGTCAAACGGCTCACCCGATTTGCCGTCCATCAGCTTCATCTTGCCGAGGGTCGGAATCGGATAACCAGTCTCCAGCATGATCTGGTCGATCTTTTCCGCCACTTGCTCTTCGGTCATCTCGCGTGCGTCCACATTACCCACAATCTCACACCATAGGCGCTTCATGGCGATGGTGATCTTGCGATCTCCTTCCTCACGCAGATGGCGTGCCCGGGTATCGTCCTCAAAGCTCAACAGATCCTCAGCAACGTAACCCTTCTCGTTCAACCACTCACGCAGTACTACACGCTTTGCAAAGTTCTCGTCAATGGCCACGCGCTCAAGATCGTAATCTTTGTCTTTCAGCCACTCGCCGATATACGTCATGCGTGCGTCATGTTCATCGCGGAAATCCTCGGTGCTAATTTCGCTAGCACGCAGCGCTTCCCATGCGCGCGATGTAATATCCTTGTACGCCTGATCGATCAACCAAGCCCGGCTTAACTCAGCCGCAATTTCAAGTTCGTTGGCACCATCAAACACCGGTGTCAGCGCTCGGAACCCCAGCCGACTGACGGCCCAGCCCAGATGCGTCTCCAGAATCTGGCCGATGTTCATACGGCCTGGCACACCCAGCGGATTCAGGATAATGTCGACCGGTGTACCATCCTCAAGGAACGGCATGTCTTCAATTGGCACCACTCGGCTGACCACGCCCTTGTTGCCGTGGCGGCCGGCCATCTTGTCACCTTGGGTCAATTTACGGCGCTGCGCCACACTCACCCGGACCTTCTGGTTTACACCTGCCGGCAAGTCGCGATTGTCATCGCGGTTGAAGACCTTTACTTCCACAACTTTGCCGTGCTCACCGTTTGGCAAACGCAGGGATGTGTCTTTTACTTCACGGCTCTTCTCACCGAAGATCGCACGCAGTAGTTTTTCTTCTGGCGACAGCTCTTTCTCACCCTTCGGGGTAATCTTGCCGACCAGAATATCGTTCTGATTTACTTCCGCCCCAATCCGAATAATGCCCTGCTCGTCAAGATCCTTGAGTGTCTCTTCGCCCACATTTGGAATATCACGTGTGATTTCCTCAGGCCCCAGCTTGGTCTCACGCGCCTCAATCTCGTGCGCCTCGATGTGAATACTGGTGAAGTAGTCCTCACGAATCAAGCGCTCGCTCACCAGAATGGCGTCTTCATAGTTGCCGCCCTCCCAGCTCACAAATGCCACCAACACGTTTTGGCCCAGCGCCAAATGACCGTGATTGGTCGATGAAGAGTCCGCAATCACCATACCCTTCTTGACCTTTTCACCTTTCACCACGACGGGCTTCTGGTCGATACAGGTGCTCTGGTTACTGCGGTTGTACTTGCGCAAGGTATAGGTGCGCTTGCCTTTGGGGCTTTGCACCACAATGTTGCGCCCAGTCACGCTGATCACATCGCCGTCTTCGGCCGCCGCAATCACCTGGCCGCTGTCCATGGCAGCTTGGCGTTCCATGCCGGTGCCAACGACTGGCACATGTGGTACCAACAACGGCACTGCTTGGCGCTGCATGTTCGAACCCATCAACGCGCGCGAGGCTTCGTCGTGCTCCACAAACGGGATCAACGCCGCCGAAATGCCCACGATTTGCTTGGGCGAAATGTCCATGTAGTCCACCGCCTCTGGCGAGGCGGGGATGAATTTTTGGTGGCGGCGCACCGAGATGCGTGGCTCCATAAACTCGCCCACATCATTCATTTTGGCGTTGCCCTGCGCCAACGTAAAGCGGTCCTCGGTGTCGGCGCTCATGTACACCGTCTCATTGGTCACAAACGGCCGCACGGCAATCATCTCAATCGACTTAAAGC